>JAKEGK010000109.1 GCA_022627515.1 Gammaproteobacteria bacterium | reverse complement strand
ATTTCCATCGGTTTGCTCCTTCATTGTGTGATGTTGGGGGAGCGATGGTAGCGCTAGATTTCGACGGTTAAAATAACGTGCTCGATTGGGCGCTTACGCTTCCCGTGCAGGATTGTTCATTAACATAAATTAAAGTAACAAAGTAAAACTAATGTATGGCAAGAATACTGAATAATAAAATATTTAGAAAAATACTACCCAACAATTTTCAGCGGCAACGGAAAAAGCACTAAACTTTTTTCATACTGTTAAATATGGTCAAAGTCGTTAAGTTGTCAAAGTTTCCAGGTCACTGTAATTCAATAAGACAGATTCAACTTTATCACTACAGGAGTTCTCTGATTCTTAAGGGCACTCCTTTTGTATTTTGGGACTTTCATTTTAGCAGAGAACCTTTAAATAACTGTCATTTGCGTCATCCCGGCGAAATGCATGGGAATACGCGGTACCCACAATTACATGTGAGAGCGAAAAGCCTGGAACACATTTCGCGAGCACTGTCTGAAAAAAGCGCCGGGATTCACGCTGGAGCAGTTACCGAGGATGCCAAATCCGAAATCCTCGTTCATGTATACACAGGAACTACAGGATTCCGGCTCCGGCCAACTGCATGCCGGAGCATGCATTAAAAGCCAGCGAAATGAGTGCAAAGGCCGGTGCTTGCAACATTTTGCTGTTATACCTTTCCTCCAGTAGAGGTCTGCCATTCCAAAGCTGTTCGATAACCCGGATGTTTCTTTACAAGTTCTTCGTGACTGCCCGCTGTTACAGACCCGTCCCCGTTAAAATACAATATCCTGTCAGCGGCACGAATAGACGAATATCGGTGGGCGATAATCAAGGTGGTGCGCTCTCGCCGCAACCTGCCGAGCGCTTCCACAATCAACTGTTCAGATTGACTGTCTAACGCCGATGAAGCTTCATCAAGTATCAATATGGGCGCAGCACGCAAAAAAGCCTGCGCTATTGCCAGCCGCTGAAACTGCCCAGCCGACAGATTGACGCCTTGCGTGCCAATCAAAGTATCAAGTCCCTCTTCCAGCTTTTCAATGTACTCCCAGGCAAAGCTGTTTTTACAGGCGGAAATCATCTCGTCTTCGCGGGCATCCACTTTGGCCAACCGCAGGTTTTCCCGAATGGTGTTGTTAATAAAGAAGGGCTCCTGCCACACAATCGCAATATTGTTGCGCAGGGAATTCAAAGTGACAGTTTTAATATCTGTTCCATCAATACTTATCTCGCCCTGTTGCGGATCGTAAAAGCGCAATAACAGGTTTGCAAAGGTGGATTTGCCTGATCCGCTCGGACCTACCAATGCAACGCACTCCCCTGCTTTTATTACTGCCGATACTCCGTTGAACACTTTTTTGTTTTGCCCGTGATAAGTGAAATGAACGTTGTCAAAGCGGATACTTCCTTGCCGCGCTTTTAATTCATCGGCATCCCGATTAGAGTTAACCGGCGATTGGAAATCCAGCAATTCCATTACCCGCTGCGCCGCGCTCAGGTCACCCTGCAACTGGATGGGAATTTGCGCAATTCCGCGTACCGGTACGGAAAGATATCCAAGATAGACGATAAAACTGATAAGTGTACCCACCAGTAACTGGCCTGCCTCGATATTCGAGATACCCATATAAACTATTATCACGCCGGTTATATAAAGCAACACCGCGAATAACCGGTCATATAAAATATCGATAACCCGCATTTTCAGCGCCCAATAACGTGCAATATCAAACACCGAATGATGTTTATCACTAATACGATTCTCAACCGTAAAGGAGCTGATGCCGCGCAAATTGCCAAATACCTGCTCTTCAAAAGCCATGAGCTCGCCATTGCGTTTATAATAATTCTGCGCGGCCCGGCCCTTTCGCGGGGCGAGTATATGCTGCAGCAAATAAAACAATGGCGCCAGACACAGCGCAACCAACGCCAGTTTCCAATCAATCCAGAACAGCATCGCAACGTAAAATATCAACACCAAAATATGCGATAGAAAACCCAGCGGCACGTCAAGAATAAAGGTAAGCAACCGGTCGATATCACTGGTAATGCGCGCCATCATGTCGCCTTTTTTAAATTTATTCACTATGGGATAGGACGACTGCATGATATGCAGCAAAGTAGCTTTGCGGATACGCGCTACAAAACGCAAGTATACCCATTGAAAGATGTAGAAATAAGCAAACTGCAACGACTGATTTATTACCACGATGGCAGCCAACCAAAGCAATATCAACCCAAGTTGATTAAATTCGCTATTGGTCAGCTGATTTACGGCAGACCCGACCAGCCAGATCATGACGGTATTAGCAACGGTTATACCAACCAGCAACAGGCACATTAATACGATATAGATATTATCTTCACGCAGGTAAGGCGCCACATATTTTCGAACCGCTTTTGTGGTTTTAAGTAATTGGCCTAACCTTGCCCGCGAATTGTCTGACATGAAATCGGTATTGAACTGAGGTTTATATGTTTAGTATTGGCAGTTATTGATAGCGAGCGCCGCTGTACCATTATAGGTTAGCTGTATTTAAAGTAAAAACTCAGCGGTATGCTGCACAACGCTAAGATGGCACAGGTATGATAGGGTTTAGGACGACCCACTAATGAAAAGATACAGGCAAGAAAGAAATTCACAGTCAATAAAAAAGGCGCTGAAATTAGCGCCTTGATAGTTTTGCTGACATTCTGAAAATTTAATCCCCTTAAAGGAAAAAATAAATCAGTTTGTTTTTCTTGTGTGGCTCTATATTACAGGCTTGGAGAACAACAAGAGGACACCCATGCCTTTGTACCCCTTGTTATGCCTGCCTAGGCCACTCATGCCAGCCGCCCTGAAGATTCTGTACCGCTGACAAGTCGGTGCTTAAAGACCAACCATTTGTAAAATCTGGATTGAGTGTATCAGCGCCAATTCACTGGCGTCAAGCAGAACATTTATAGTCAAAACCAGCTCTCTTAATCGTATCCTACTGATTATAATAATATTATTTAACTTATTACGTAAGAATCGGCTTACGCATTAAGCTGAAAAATAATGACATTTGTATATTTCGCGATCCGGAATTCGCAGGATGTTCGGAGCAATTCCCGCAACAGTTTTACTAAGCAGCCACTGAGAAACATTACTCACTTTAATTCAACTGACGGAAATAAAATAAAAAGCCCCGCATACTGCGGGGCTAAATTATTTCACGCGGGAATCCGGGCAGGCTTACATCATGCCGCCCATGCCACCCATTCCACCCATTTCCGGAGCTCCGGCTGATTCTTCCTTAGGAGCCTCAGCGACCATGGCTTCAGTGGTAATCATTAGACCGGCAACTGACGCCGCATTTTGCAATGCTGTGCGGGTTACTTTGGTTGGATCAAGGATACCCATGGCAACCATGTCGCCGTATTCGTCCGTAGCCGCATTGAAGCCGAAGTTGCCCTTGCCTTCCGCAACCTTGTTCAGTACAACGGAAGGTTCGCCGCCGGCGTTCGCCACAATTTGACGCAAAGGTTCTTCCATGGCGCGGCGCGCTATGTTTATTCCAACGTCCTGGTCATGGTTATCCGCTTTTAATTTTGTAATGGCCTGCTTGGCGCGAACCAGCGCAACTCCGCCTCCCGGCACAACTCCCTCTTCCACTGCGGCGCGTGTAGCGTGCAATGCGTCTTCTACACGGGCTTTCTTCTCTTTCATTTCCATTTCAGTTGCCGCGCCAACCTTGATAACCGCAACACCGCCAGCCAGCTTGGCAACACGTTCTTGCAGTTTTTCCTTATCATAGTCGGAAGTTGCATCCTCGATTTGCGCGCGAATTTGCGCCACGCGCGCTTCGATGTCAGCTGGTTTACCGGCGCCATCGATAATGGTGGAGTTTTCTTTCGTAATCGAAACGCGCTTTGCGGTGCCCAGATCATTGATCGTGGCTTTCTCGAGTGACAGGCCAACTTCCTCGGAAATTACGGTACCGCCGCTCAAAACAGCGATATCTTCCAGCATTGCTTTACGGCGATCGCCAAAACCAGGCGCTTTAACGGCACATACTTTCACGATACCGCGCATGTTGTTAACAACCAGTGTCGCCAAAGCTTCGCCTTCGACATCTTCAGCAATAATCATTAACGGTTTGCCGGATTTTGCCACCGCTTCCAGTACGGGCAGCAATTCGCGAATGTTGGATATTTTCTTGTCGTGGATAAGGATGTAGGGCGCGTCAAGTTCGGCGCTCATGCTTTCCTGATTGTTGATGAAGTAGGGAGAAAGATAACCGCGGTCGAACTGCATACCTTCGACCACATCCAGCTCGTTTTCCAGGCCGGAGCCTTCTTCAACGGTAATTACTCCTTCTTTACCGACTTTTGACATGGCATCAGCAATGATGCGGCCAATGCTTGTATCAGAGTTGGCCGAAATAGTACCTACTTGCGCAATGGAATTATCGTCTTCGCAAGGTTTGGATAGTTCTTTTAATGAATTGACAGCCGCGGCCACCGCTTTATCAATACCGCGCTTGAGGTCCATGGGATTCATGCCGGATGCAACCGCTTTCATGCCTTCCGCCAGAATGGATTGCGCCAGGACTGTTGCGGTAGTAGTGCCGTCACCGGCGATATCAGAGGTTTGAGAAGCGACTTCCTTAACCATCTGGGCGCCCATGTTTTCGAACTTGTCCGCCAGTTCAATTTCTTTCGCTACCGATACACCGTCTTTGGTGATCGTAGGAGCACCAAAGCTTTTTTCCAATACGACGTTACGTCCTTTAGGACCCAGGGTCACTTTCACGGCGTTTGCCAGAATGTTAACGCCGGCCGCCATGCGATGACGGGCTTCATCACTGAATTTCACTTCTTTTGCACTCATGGGTAATCCTCTTTAAAAATTTCGATTAATGTCAGTTTGCGATTACTGGGTGATAACTTACTTGGTAATAACGCCGGTAATGTCGTCTTCACGCATCACTAACAGTTCTTCACCCTCGATCTTGATTTCAGTGCCGCCGTACTTGCTGAAAAGCACTCTGTCACCAACCTTGACATCCAACGGACGTACTTCGCCGTTTTCCAGAACTTTACCATTGCCGACGGCAACAACTTCACCCTGGATGGGTTTTTCTGCCGCGGAATCCGGAATCACGATACCTCCCGCAGAAGTACGTTCTTCCTCCATTCGACGAACGATCACACGATCATGCAAAGGACGAATTTTCATGTACTATCTCCTTGATATAAATGCTTTTTTATATTGGTTAATGTGTTGGCGGGTGCAATTAGCACTCCAATTTGATGAGTGCTAATGATAGTGTCGAATATTTTAAAATCAAGGGTTAGCGGGTATTTTATTTAGCCTATGCATCAGAATGTAAAGCAGCTTATGATCAACTACTCATCTCTGCGGAATTCACCCTCAATGGCGTCTGTCCGGTCATTCTTCGATCGGGGACGCCGGAAACCACGATTGGACGTATCCCGGGGAAAACGGAAAATCCGTTGAAAAAACCAGAGCGCCATTGACCGGCGCAATTGTGGTATGAGGCAAAGAAACCCGATGGTATCAGTAAAAAACCCAGGAGTTAGCAATAATGCGCCAGCAACGAGTAACATAGCGCCCTCCAGCACCTCCATGGCGGGAATACCGCCTTCGGCAGCGGTTTGCTGCAGTCTGCGCAAGGTGGCAAAACCTTGTACGCGCAGCATCCAGGCGCCGAGCACAGCGGTGAACACTACAGCAAATATGGTCGCAAAAGATCCGATAATTGACCCAATTTCTATTAATAAATAGATTTCAATAATTGGGACAATAAAGAACAGCGCAAGTAATATGGCTAATGGATTCATAATAAATGGGTGAAAAACAGTAACAAACCAGATTGCAGGGACTCTGATTTATTATTTTGTATAGTCCCGTAATATTCCGGGTGCGCGCCTTTAGTTTTTATATTTATGGCGGCGGATTCGGAAAATTAAAGGCTTGCAAAACCCCTTGATTTTACAATCCTCATTGTCACACTGATTGCGGAGTTTCTGCTCGCTTTAATAACTACTATACGGGAAACACTTTGTTATGCATACCACCAATATGATGGAATCAGATAGTCACCACTATTGTATTATTCTGAGCACGTGCCCCAGCCAGGAGGCCGCAGAAAGCATTGCCATGTCGTTGGTAGAAAAAAGACTCGCCGCATGCGTTAATATTGTACCTGGTCTTGCGTCTATATATGAATGGCATGGAAAAATTGAACAAAGTCAGGAGTTTCTTTTGATAATAAAAACGCGCATTGCAGTTTACCCTGCTGTGGAAAGCGCCATCCTGAACCGTCATCCCTATGAACTTCCGGAAATAATCAGCATCCCATTGAACAACGGTTCGGCTAATTATTTGTCATGGATTGACGACAATGTAGTATCCGTCAGTTAACACGAGGTCGTGATGAACAATCAAAAACTAAGACACCTTCTAATCGGATTGACCGTGCTGATGCCGGTTTTCGCTTTTGCCACAGAAGAGGCGCTTGATACAGGCATAACGGGAGATGAACCTCTGCCCCCGGAGCAAGCCTTTGTCTTAAGCACCGAAACGCTCAGTGCGGACATGATACGCGCAAAATGGCACATCGTTGACGGCTATTATATGTATCGCGAGAAGTTCAAGTTTGAAAGCAATACACCCGGAATTACTGCCGGCACCGCTGTTTACCCCACAGGTAAAATCAAGGTAGACGAGTTCTTCGGCAAGGTGGAAACCTATCGTGGAGACATCGCGATTGACATTCCCCTGAACAGAATGGATGCTATCCAGACGCTGGAACTCACTGTTACTTCCCAGGGCTGCGCGGATATCGGTATCTGTTACCCGCCACAAAAGCAACAAGTCAGTTTTAACCTGCCGCCCCTGCCTGTCACATCCGCTTCAGAAAGCAAAGCCAGCCTAGAAGAACCTTCAATTAGTCCTTTATCGGCAATTAAAAAATTAGGCGATTCGCTGCTCGGCGAAGAAGAAAAATTTCTACCCGTTGATAAAGCCTATGTCTTTACAGCAGAAGTGGAAGACGGCAACACGATCAAGGCAAGCTGGGATATCGCAGACGGTTACTATCTGTATCGCGATAAAATAACCGTTTCATTACTGGATGCCAGTGGTGTGGAACTCGGCCAGGTTAACATGCCGGAAGGAAAAGAAAAGGTCGACGAATCCTTCGGGCGAATGATCGTGTACTTTCACAACCTCGACCTTTTACTTCCCTTGAAACGGACGCAATTGAATCCCGCCAATGTCACGCTGGAGGCCAAATATCAGGGCTGCGCCGAAGCCGGTTTATGTTATCCCCCCCAGACAAGAACTATGCCTTTGTCTCTGCCTGCGGGAAGCGCCACGCCAACGGCCGAAATCAGCGGTGCACCAGTCAGCACCACACCATCCGAAACGAATGGCGGCGAAACAAAACGCGGTTTTTTCGGAAATCTATTATTTGCCTTTGGCATCGGCTTTCTGCTTAGTTTTACTCCTTGTGTACTGCCAATGATCCCCATTCTCGTTGGTGTTATCGTGGGTCAAAGCGGCGAAAAACCTTCTAAAATGCGCTCTGGCATACTGGCCACAAACTATGTGATTGGCACTGCTGTGGTTTACTCAGCAGCTGGCTGGCTGGCGGGAGCCTCCGGTCAACAGTTACAAGCCTATACGCAGAATGCCTGGGGTATCGGTATCGTGGCCGCCATTCTGGTAATACTGGCCTTGTCGATGTTTGGTTTTTATGAAATTCAAATGCCATCTGCCGTCCAGTCGCGCTTGCAGATGAAAAGCCAGAATCTCAAAGGCGGATCCATGCTTGGTACTTTCTTTTTAGGAACGGTATCCGCCCTTATTGTTGGCGCATGTGTTACCCCGCTTTTAATGCTGGTATTGGGTATCGCCATCCAGACCGGTGATCCAGTTCTGGGTGCTTCGATGATGTTCGCGATGGCATGGGGCACAGGTGTAGTACTCATCGCAGTTGGTGTTGGCGCCGGCCACATGCTGCCAAAAGCCGGTGCGTGGATGGATATCGTCAAATATGTGTTTGGCGTTCTGCTTATCGGTGTGGCGATTTACCTGATGACGCCCCTCGAGGCGGTGCCCATTTTACTGTTATGGGGTATTTTCCTCATCGTTGTAGGCGTGTACATGGGTGCGACCCAGGCCGTGCCGCAGGGCGTCAGCAAGTGGCAGTATTTATGGAAAGGTATAGGCACAGTATTAATGATTTGGGGTATATTGGCGCTCCTAGGCAGCGTGCAAGGCAATCGCGACATTATGCAGCCGATTGACACGTCCCGTTTCGGCATGACGCCCGTTGGGCAAGGCTTGGCCGCGCAAAACACATTGCTGGAGCCACACGACCTTTTTATCCAGCTGGAAAGCACGGTGGAACTGGATAAGGAACTCGCCAGAGCCAAAGCTGCAGGCAAACCCGTCATGCTCGATTATTTTGCAACATGGTGTACCGATTGCCGGCGCATGGAAAAAGCCACTTTTAACAATCCGCAAGTCCAAAAAATCATGCAGGACAGGTTTGTCGCGCTTCAGGTGGATGTCACCGATCCTAACAATGCGGAAACAGAAGCTATTAAAAAGCGTTTTAAAGTGTTTGGTCCACCTGCCATGCTGTTCTTCGACAAGGCAGGCAATCCGCGCCAGGATCTGAACTTCTATGGCTTTAAACGTCCGGAAGATTTTATTGCCACGCTTGACAGGATTTAACAGCACTGCAGTTCGAGGAAACTGAATGAAATCACGATATATAGCCTACATAATGTTGTTTCTGGCCGGACTGTGGGGCGGCAATGAGCTGGTTAAACTGTTTTCCAACGCCGAGGAAATAACTGCCGCGGCTCAAGCACAACTCAATCATCACGCAGCCAATTTTTCATTGCAGGATGTTGAAGGCAATAAACACGAATTCAGTGAATGGGATGGCAAGGTCCGGGTATTGAATTTTTGGGCCACGTGGTGCCCGCCCTGCCGCAAGGAAACCCCCATGTTTGTCGAGATGCAGGAGCAACTTGGAAACAGAGGTTTACAGTTTGTCGGTGTCGCCATCGATGAAAAACAAAAGGTTCAGGATTTCATGGATACGTTTGGTGTGAATTACCCCATGCTGATCGGCACCGATGACGCCATAGAAGTTGCGAAACAATACGGCAACCGCTTTGGCGCATTACCCTGGACAGTGATCGTAAACCGCGAAGGTATGATCGTACACGCCCAGGGCGGGGAAATGACCCGGCAAAAAGCAGAGTCTGTAATCCAGCCACTCCTCTAACGCAGCCTCAGGCAGCCGCAAGTTATGAATGTATTTATGCGCATGCTTGACCAGCCACTTGAAGCCTTTCTTAGCGTAAAAATCAATGCCTACAATATATTTACTGTTATTTAATGTATTCAATTTCTTAGAATTAGCGGCCATCTCCATAGAATTTGTTGTTAAAATCATTTTCCGCATTTTTGTTCTGGACAAATAATAAAAAACTGAGCCATAATGCCGCCACTAGCTGTATGATTGACGATTGAAGTCAATTTTCTCGAAATTAACGAATATTCTATTCAAAATTCCAATATATCAAATCAAATTTCAGAATTGGTTGCATTAAGGACAATCAACCCCAATGCCAAAAATACTGGTTTTACATGGTCCGAATCTGAATATGCTGGGCATTCGTGAACCGCACCATTACGGCGTTACAACCCTGGCGGATATCGACAAAAAGCTGCTTGAAATGGCAAAAAAAGCGGGCGCTGAATTAACGTCTCAGCAAAGCAACGCAGAACACGAACTGGTTAATGCCATTCAGGCTGCGGGCAAAGGAAATGTGGATTTTATTCTGTTCAACCCCGCCGCGTTTACTCACACCAGTGTTGCATTACGCGATGCGTTATCGGCAGTCAACATTCCATTTATTGAAATTCACTTATCCAACATTTTTAAACGCGAAGATTTCCGCCACCATTCCTATTTTTCTGATATCGCGATTGGCGTAATTTCAGGATTGGGGGCACAGAGCTATGAACTCGCGCTTCAGGCAGCGCTCGCTCACATTAATCAATCGAATAACTAAACATATGGGCATCACATACTATGGACATTCGTAAAGTTAAAAAACTCATTGAACTACTGGAAGAATCCGGTATATCAGAGCTGGAAATCCGCGAAGGCGAGGAATCAGTTCGAATCAGCCGTCAATCCAAGATGGACTTTCCAACCATGATGGCGGCGCCCGCCGCCATGCAATTTGCGGCTCCCCCTGTAACGCCGGCTGTTGCCGAACCCGTTACACCTGCCGCAAGCGTGGAACCACAAATCACCGGGCATGTAATCAAGTCGCCGATGGTCGGAACATTTTATCGCGCCCCTACCCCCGGCGGAAAACCATTCGTGGAAGTTGGTCAAAGCGTCAAAGTCGGCGATACGCTTTGTATCGTGGAAGCCATGAAGTTACTCAATCAAATTGAGAGTGACAAAGCGGGTATTGTGAAAGCGATCCTCGTTGAAAACGAACATCCGGTGGAGTATGGTCAGCCGCTGTTTGTCATTGAGTAGCGCCCTTAAAAATCAACGTTCAAATTCAGTTGGCCTATGTTTAACAAAATAGTAATTGCTAATCGCGGTGAAATTGCACTGCGCATCCTGCGCACCTGCAAGGAAATGGGGATCAAAACTGTCGCAGTGCATTCAACGGCGGACAGTGATTTAAAACATGTCCGGCTTGCGGATGAATCTGTATGTATTGGTCCGGCGCCATCCATCGACAGTTACCTGAATATCCCGGCATTAATCAGCGCGGCGGAAGTTACTGATGCTGTCGCCATCCATCCCGGCTATGGCTTCCTGGCGGAAAATGCAGACTTTGCGGAACGTCTGGAGCAAAGTGGATTCACTTTTATCGGTCCGCGTTCTGAAACCATTCGCCTCATGGGCGACAAAGTGTCGGCGATTAACGCTATGAAAAAATCCGGCGTGCCTTGCGTACCGGGCTCAGACGGACCATTAGGTGACAATAAAGACGATGTATTGCGCATGGCAAAGAGCATCGGCTACCCCGTTATCATTAAGGCGGCGGCCGGCGGTGGCGGGCGCGGTATGCGCGTGGTGCACAGTGAAGCGAATCTGCTCAATGCTATTGAGCTTACCAAAGGTGAAGCCCAGGCTGCATTCGGCAGTAATGTTGTTTATCTGGAAAAATTTCTGGAGAACCCCCGCCATATCGAAATACAAGTGCTTGCAGACAAACATGGCAATGCCATTTACCTGGGCGAACGGGATTGCTCCATGCAGCGCCGCCACCAAAAAATCATCGAAGAAGCACCTGCTCCAGGTATCAGCCCGGAAGTTCGCAATAAAATCGGCGGACGTTGCGCACAAGCCTGCCGCGACATCGGTTATGTCGGCGCCGGCACGTTTGAGTTTCTGTATGAGAATGGTGAATTTTATTTTATTGAAATGAATACCCGTGTGCAGGTGGAGCATCCCGTCACCGAAATGGTGACTGGTGTGGATATTGTAAAGGAACAAATACGTGTCGCTGCCGGGGAACCGCTCGCGCATAAACAGGAGGATATTGCCATTCGCGGTCATGCAATGGAATGCCGTATAAATGCCGAGGACCCAAAATCGTTTATGCCTTCTCCTGGCACGATCACTGAGTTTCATGCGCCCGGTGGATTAGGTGTACGGGTTGATTCGCATATCTACCGCGGCTACCGGGTACCCCCGTATTACGATTCCATGATCGGGAAATTGATCGTGCACGGAGAATCCCGGGAAGAAGCCATTGCGCGAATGTTAATGGCGCTCAGCGAGTGCGTTATTGAAGGCATAAAAACCAATATTCCATTGCATCAGGAATTATTCAACGACAGCGCCTTTCAAATGGGTGGCACAAACATTCATTATTTGGAAAAGAAACTCGGATTGTAGCCGGGATAGTCAGCGTTGCCTGAACAAGGCCATGTGAATACACGAGTTGCTCACTAACAAAACCCATGCCCTGGATTCAAATCAGTTTTGAGTGCCGCAAGGAACTGTCTGACACTTTATCCGATGCGTTAATTAGCGCCGGCGCGGTATCATTAACATTACAGGACGCAGCAAACCAACCATTGCTTGAACCCGGTGTCGGCGAAACGCCGCTATGGAATCAAGTGGTAGTAACAGGATTGTTTGATGCGGCAGTGGATGTTGATATGCTGCTTGCCGGCATTAATGCCACCATAGCGCCCGCTGCGTTACCACCCTGGCGTGTGTCTACCATCGAAGACAAGGAATGGGAACGCGAATGGATGCAGCATTTTCACCCCATGCGTTTCGGTGCGCGAACCTGGATTTGCCCCAGTTGGTGCAAGCCACCTGATCCAGATGCCGTAAATATATTCCTGGATCCCGGTTTGGCGTTTGGTACCGGCACGCACCCTACTACTGCGATGTGTCTGGAGTGGCTTGATCAACATATCAGAGGTGGAGAAACTATTATCGATTATGGCTGCGGTTCCGGAATTTTAGGGATCGGTGCACTGAAATTGGGAGCTGGTATGGTTTGGGCAATCGACAATGATTCCCAGGCGCTCATCGCAACACGTGACAACTCATTGAAAAATCAAGTGGAATCCAGAATGAAAATTTTGGCGGTGGCGCAGCCGCTTCCCATAATGGCAGACATCCTGCTCGCTAATATATTGGCAAACCCGCTGATTGCACTCGCTTCATTTTTTGCCGATAAGATAAGACATGGCGGTACGGCGGTGTTATCGGGCATTCTGGCAGAACAGCAATCGTTGGTTCTACAGGCTTATGCCAGCAGCTTTAAACTGGTATCCAGTGCTCAAAATGCGGACTGGATCCGTCTTGATTTACAGCGAATATAACCGCTAAAAACTATATTTAATTTAGAGTTATAATAGTTGACTTTATGGAGATCAATTACTTCGGTGGTAAATTTTACTAATGCTGGCGATCTTGCTGCCGATCAAAAGAACCAGGGATGTTAAAGCAAGTCTTAGAATTCTATGTATACTCAATGCCCCAAGTGTTTAACTTATTTTCAGGTAACCGCAGACCATCTGAAAGTCGCGCAAGGAAACGTGCGTTGCGGCCAATGCAGCAATGTTTTTAGCGCTTTGGGCAATCTGAGTGAAAACCCTCCCCAGGGGCCGGGCGGCGCTTCACCCCGTTCTTCCGCAAAAAACACCAGCCACCATCAATCGAAACCGGCTCCAGCTTCCGCCAGGCGTCCGGTCAACGCAGAAAGCAATGCCCAAAACAAATTGAATAGCGCCATTGCCGCTATTCAGGCGTTAAACCAGTCTTCTCAAAAAATTCTTTCCCAAGGTCGCAAAAATTATGTTACCCAATTGCAACGTCAGGCTCAGGCAAAACGCAAGTATACGAATGTTAATACGCAAGCAGCCACTGCACCTGATTTAAACCGGGAAGATATCGATACAGAAACCATTAACGCCCTGGCAAACAACGTCACAGAGTCCGCACCGCCCAATATTGATTTTGACCAGGCGCTGGCGGCAGTGGATGAAATAGAAATCGATATTGATGAACACCCCATTCAGTATGGCGCTGGCGACAGCGAAGATATAACGCCGGCTTTCGATGCCACCCATCTTGTCGAAGACTACGCTATTGAAGCGCCATTTACAGCGGAAGCCCCGCAAAGCAAACAACCCAACCCAGTTGCTGAAAAATCAAAATCCGGGAGTGCCGATGAGAACGAATTTGATTTCTCTGAACTTAACCTGCCGCCTACTGAATTATCCGATACCACGCCGCTGAAGGAAAAAGCGCGCGGGCAAAACAAAAAGCAAGTTAAACAAACCAGGCGAGCAAAATCCAAAACAGAAGTGCCGGTTAAGAAAGCCAAGATTCCCGTTGCCGAACCGGAGTCCGCGCCGGTAGAGATGGTTATTGAAAACAACATACCAACCCTGGCGATCCCTAAACAATTACTGGAGGATTTTCAGGAACAACAACACCTCCATCCTGCCCATTACCGGGCAATGATTACGTGGGGCCTTGGCAGTTTGATGCTGATGCTGGTATTTCTGGGACAAACGATATACTTCAAACACAATGAATTGGGCCAGTTAAGTCAATTACGGCCATGGATCGAATTTTTCTGCAAGCAAGCCAGTTGTGAACTTTCACTGCAGATGGATATCAGCCAAATTGAGCTGCTCGGGCAGGATATTCGCAGCCATCCCAAATCCAAAAAAGCCCTGCTGGTGAGCGCCACTATCATTAATAACGCCCCGTTCACCCAGCCGTATCCCGGGCTGCAACTTAATTTTTCCGATATGAACGGAGAGAAAGTCGCGATGCGCAACTTTCTGCCTAAGGATTACCTCCCGTCAAATATAAATATAGTAAAAGGCATGGAATCCAATATTCCCATACAATTGGAACTCGAAATTGTGGACCCGGGCAAGAATGCAGTGAACTTTGAATTCGACTTTTTTTCAATATAATCCGTCACATAGCAAGTCTTTTCTGTTTCGTCAAGCGCAGAATTCACAATTCTAAAAAAGTTTCAAAAAATCGCCAGAATGACTTTATCCCTAATCGGTTAGCGAGTATTATTTCACTTCCGTTTTTTAGCCCCCTCGTTTAGATACTGATGCAAATTGGACCTTATCAACTTGCGAATAACCTCGTGTTGGCGCCAATGGCTGGTGTTACTGATAGACCTTTTCGTCAGTTATGTAAAAAAATGGGTGCAGGCCTAGCCGTTTCCGAGATGGTCTCGTCCAATTCTTTACTTTGGGGGAGCGAAAAAACAATACGTAGAGCCAATCATGACGGCGAAGTAGAACCGAAGTCGATTCAAATCGCCGGCGCTGATCCCAAAATGATGGCTGACGCCGCTCGTTATAATGTAGATAACGGCGCGCAAATCATTGACATCAACATGGGATGTCCGGCAAAAAAAGTGTGTAACGTCATGGCGGGTTCTGCATTATTGCAAGATGAACCCCTGGTTAGTCGTATATTGGATGCCGTTGTTGCGGCAGTTGACGTTCCGGTTACCTTGAAAATCCGTACAGGCTGGGATAAATCGCACCGTAATGGAACACGCATAGCGCGTATAGCAGAATCTTCAGGTATACAGGCACTTTCCATCCACGGTCGTACCCGGGCTTGCGGTTTTAAAGGTGATGCTGAATACGAAACGATTGCAGCAATAAAATCCGTAATCTCTATTCCTGTTATTGCTAACGGTGATATAACCACACCCGAAAAAGCAAAATATGTATTGGAATATACCGGCGCGGATGGCATTATGATTGGACGTGCGGCTCAGGGCCGCCCTTGGATCTTTCGGGAGGTAGAGCATTTTCTAAAGACCGGGGAAATTTTGCCTGAGCCGAATGTAGCAGAAGTCCGCGACATTCTTCTTGAACACGTGCGTAATCTTTATAAATTTTATGGAGAGTACACAGGTGTTCGAGTGGCACGGAAACATATCTCATGGTACAGCAAGGGACATCCACATGGAGCTGTATTTCGCCAGCTGGTGAACCGGGTTGACACCGTTGAGGAACAATTACAATTAATTCAGGAATTTTTTGATAAACTGATGATGCGAGAGGAACTTGCAGCATGACTACTGAGCTACCCTCAGCACTTGAAAAAAAAGAAACCGTAGAAGCTAGCGGACAATCATTAGCTGACCATATCAAACAAGTCTTGCAGAACTACTATAAAGATCTGGAAGGCCATGAGCCTGCCCATCTTTATCAACTGGTTCTCCAAGAAGTCGAGCGTCCGTTACTGGAATCAGTAATGGAATATACACGCGGCAATCAAAGTAAAGCGTCTATCGTTTTAGGACTGAATCGCGGCACATTGCGTAAAAAACTAAAACAATACGATATTAAGTAAATAGATAATAATTGCGTTCGCGCAATTCTTTACCGCTCGCTGTTGGCTTGACACAAGTACATTTGGCGCTATGGCCTGTCCGGCAAAAACTTGAGTTCCTTCCTATTAGCAGGGACTCATGGTTTTGCCGGCCGAATTGCTGGCGCCAAGAAATGATCACCTGCAATTTTGATAAAACTAATTAATATAGTTACTGCCGTCTCAACGGCACAACGAAAACGAATGGCCACGAAAAGGCCAGAGTTTGGCATTTATAAGATTTCCCAATTCACTCTTCCCTGGCGTCCGGCGGCCGGTATTCTCTCGAATCACTATTTCCGGCATTATGTTGCCAATAAATAATTTATAATAAGGATTTTGCCCGTCCACCATGAACAGGCAATAACCGACAAAATGGAATGACAAACGATATGGTCGCGGTTAAACGAGCGTTAATCAGCGTTTCCGACAAAACAGGTATAGTGGAATTTGCGCAGGGACTGGTTACCTTGCGTATTGAAATTCTATCCACTGGCGGCACTGCAAAACTGCTTTCCGACAACGGCATTAAGGTTAAGGAAGTATCCGACTACACTGGTTTTCCGGAAATGATGGATGGCCGGGTTAAAACCCTGCATCCGAAAGTGCATGGCGGAATTCTGGGCCGACGCGGTATCGATGACGACGTCATGATCCAGCATAAAATCCTGCCTATTGATATGGTCGTGGTAAACCTCTACCCGTTTGAACAAACCATCGCAAAACCTGGCTGCGATTTCAAGACCGCGATTGAAAACATTGATGTTGGCGGCCCTGCCATGGTCCGGGCTGCGGCAAAAAATCATGGCTCCGTTGCCGTAATAGTTGATCGTCATGACTATGCGGGTGTTCTGAATGAACTCAGTAAAAATCAGCGCGCGCTTTCGGCGCAAACCCGTTTTGCGTTGGCCGTAAAAGCCTTTGAACACACCGCCCGTTACGACGGCGCTATTGCCAATTACCTGGGGCAACTATCCGCCAAAGATGAAAAAACCGGCTTCCCCAATACTTTCAATTTTCAAGTCAGAAAAAAACAGGACATGCGTTACGGCGAAAATCCGCATCAGAATGCGGCTTTTTATGTGGAAAATAATCCCAGGGAAGCCAGCGTCTCCACTAGCAGACAGATTCAGGGCAAGGAGTTGTCATTCAACAATATTGCAGATACCGACGCGGCCCTGGAGTGCGTGAAACAATTTGATGAACCGGCATGCGTTATTGTCAAACATGCCAATCCCTGCGGTGTGGCGATCGATGAAAATATTCTGCAAGCGTATAACCGCGCTTTCCAGACAGATCCCACATCTGCGTTCGGCGGCATTATTGCCGTAAACCGGCCACTCGATATGTGGGCGGCTTCGCAAATCATCGAACGCCAGTTCGTGGAAGTGCTGATTGCGCCTGTTATTGAAGAAGAAGCTATTTCAATACTGAACCAAAAGAAAAATGTCCGGGTGCTGGAATGCGGCCAGTGGAAGGAGCCGGATAGAACGGCTTGGGATTTCAAACGCGTCAATGGCGGATTGTTGGTGCAAAACCGCGACCTGGGAATGGTGACTGAAAAAGATTTGAAAGTTGTGACCGAACGCCAGCCCACCGACAAGGAAATCGAAGATCTGTTGTTTACCTGGAAAGTAGCCAAGTTTGTAAAATCCAACGCGATTGTTTACGGCAAGGATAAAATGACCATAGGTATCGGCGCGGGACAAATGAGCCGTGTTTACAGCGCGCGCATCGCAGCCATCAAGGCAGCGGACGCGGAATTGCAGGTCAAGGGGAGTGTCATGGCCAGCGACGCCTTTTTGCCATTCCGGGATGGTCTTGACAGCGCCGCGGAAGCTGGCGTTACTGCGGTTATACAACCGGGCGGCTCCATGCGTGACGACGAAGTTATCGCGGCGGCGAATGAACACGGCATTGCCATGGTATTTACTGGCATGCGCCATTTCCGCCATTAATCAGCGTCTGTGGAAGCCGGCAATCCATGAATGTATTAATCATTGGCAACGGGGGCCGCGAACATGCTCTGGCATGGAAGGCAGCTCAGTCGCCAAAGGTAACGCGTGTTTACGTGGCTCCCGGTAATGCTGGCACAGCACTTGAACCCAATATCGAAAATGTAAACATTGCCATTGATGATATCGCCGGTCTTGTTCAATTCGCCCAAAAACATCAGATCGGCCTGACCATCGTTGGACCCGAAGCGCCCCTGGTGATGGGCGTGGTGGACGCATTCCAGGAAGCCGGACTACGCTGTTTCGGCCCCTCCAAAGCCGCGGCGCAACTGGAAGGTTCCAAAACCTTTACCAAGGATTTCTTGGCGCGGCACCGCATTCCCACTGCAGCATATGGAACCTTTACGGAAATAGACGCAGCAATTGATTATTTAAGTCAACAAAGCTTCCCAATCGTCATCAAGGCCGACGGTCTTGCGGCTGGTAAAGGTGTTATCATTGCCGGCGATCCAGCGCATGCCATAGCAACGGTGAAAGACATGCTGGCGGGCAACAAATTTGGTGAAGCGGGCCATCGTGTAGTAATCGAAGAATTTCTTCGGGGCGAAGAAGCCAGTTTTATTGTTATTGCCGACGGTAAAAACATTGTGCCCATGGCAACATCTCAGGACCACAAAGCCCGTGACGATGGCGATACCGGACCCAACACTGGCGGCATGGGCGCTTATTCACCTGCGCCGGTTGTTACAGTGGAAATTTTTAACCGCGTTATAAAAGAAATCATCGAACCCACTGTGAAAGGCATGGCGCAGGAAGGCCATCCTTATACGGGATTTCTCTATGCCGGGTTGATGATTGACAAGTGCGGCGCGCCTAAAGTACTGGAATTCAATTGCCGCTTTGGAGATCCGGAAACACAGCCCATCATGATGCGCATGCAATCGGATTTGATTGAACTCTGCAATAAAGCCATTGATGGCCAGCTGGCCAATGTTACCACCCAATGGGATAAGCGCGTCTCGGTTGGTGTTGTCATGGCGGCTGGAGGCTATCCGGATCGCTATGAAAAAGGTGACGTCATCGAAGGTTTACCACCGGTGGGAAAAAACGAAGACAAGCGCAAAGTGTTTCATGCCGGCACAAAAAAGTTGAACGGCAAAATCGTCACCAACGGCGGCCGCGTACTGTGCGTCGTGGCGCTGGCTGATAGCGTTAAACAAGCGCAGGCGGATGCCTATCAGCTGGTTAATCAAATTCATTGGCCGAATGTTTATTACCGCAAGGATATCGGGCATCGCGCCATCGCCAGAGAAGAAAACCAATCCATTTAACGCCAAGAGGAAGTAAAAATGAGCAAACCTTTTGTTGCCATACTGATGGGATCCGACTCTGACCTTCCCGCCATGCAGACCACGATTGATGTACTGAAAAAACTGGGTGTGCCATTTGAAGTAAAAATCACCTCCGCCCATCGCACGCCGCAACGCACGCACGAATACGTCAAAGATGCCGATCAGCGCGGTTGCGCCGTATTTATTGCGGCGGCGGGATTGGCCGCGCATCTCGCTGGTACGGTGGCCGGATTAACGGTAAAGCCCGTCATTGGCGTACCCATGGAGGGCGGCCCCTTGAATGGGCAGGATGCCCTGTTATCAACAGTGATGATGCCCGGCGGAATTCCCGTGGCAACGGTCGCCATTGGCAAAGCAGGCGCTAAAAACGCCGCCTATCTTGCCGCGCAGATGATAGCTTTATCAGATGCGAATCTGGCAAAGCGCCTGTTGCAAGACCGCGAAGCCAATGCCAAAGCCATCGCCGAAAAAGACGCGGAACTGCAAAGGAGCTTGTAGATAACGGCTCACACTTGTGGTTAATCCCTGGAAAATCAAACAAGCCGCCAACGTCGTCTTAAGCGGCGGCATCATAGCCTATCCCACTGAAGCGGTTTATGGATTGGGTTGCAATCCGCTGATCTCATCGGCGGTTATTCGTTTATTGCAGCTAAAACACCGCCCGATGGAAAAAGGCCTTATTCTGGTAGCAGCCGACATCCTGCAACTGAAACCATTTATTACAATACCCTCGAACGAGATCTTGCGAAAAATCACCGAATCCTGGCCTGGCCCCGTGACCTGGGTCCTGCCCGCCAAACCCGGCATTCCACCAACACTGACTGGAGCTCATCAAACCCTTGCCGTTCGCGTTTCGGCACATCCGCTCGTACAGGCCTTATGCCGAGAAATCGATCAACCTTTGGTATCTACTAGCGCAAATCAGGAATCCGCACCGCCAGCCCGGTCTGCGTTAGCGGTACGCCGTTTTTTTGGTCAGGAAATCGACTTTATCCTCCATGGAACAGTCAATTTGTCCGCCAGACCCACAGAAATTCGGGACGCGTTAACCGATAAAGTTCTTAGGGCTGGTTAAGTATTCAGTCTAATTAACTCTAATCCCTATCGGATAACCCAAAATGTCCGAAACATATCCATTTCAGGAGGGTTGATCCTCCCCAAAATACCACTATATTAGTATATAAATTATTTATTATTTACTGAATAGCTATATCATTTAGGAGGTTACTTATGTCGTTTATCCCCAACTTTCCCCATGATGGCATTATCACGATTAATCGAGTGATTTTAAAACCTGAATATACTGTTGATGATTTACAGGAACGTGTCGCCATGTTGTGTGAAAACGTCAAAACTTACCACTCCGATACCGGCTTTATTGGCGGTATGGTGGCGCTTAATAGCGGTCAAATATCCAACGAAGGCAGCACGGTTGGTCAAGCCGTCGAGAGTCCTCTAAAAGACAAAGAAGCGTTAATTATCACGTTTTGGCGCTCTTTCACAGAACACGAAGAATCCCACAAGAGTAAAACCTTTCAACCCCTCTTCGAGCAGGTACTGGAACTCTGCGAAAACGGGAATGAAGAGATTGCGTATAACATGCTCTGGTCCGGCGCTGCCTATTCCAAGGAACAGGCATTAGCGGCACAAGAAGCCAAAGCAAAATACGCTTAACCGGCATCAAATTGTAAACACTCCCAAAAATACCAGGGTTAACCGAATTTTCGGTTAACCCATTTCTTATACCCACTAATCAGCCCCGGTTCACAGTCGCGAAAACCGTTGGTTTTGTGTAACATTTGCCAAGCAAACATTGGGTGAGGATTAGAAATGAGTCGGCCACAAAACGAAATCAACATAAGTGAAATCAAGGACTATTACCTCGATTTACAGGATCGCATTTGCAGTGGTCTGGAAGCTGAAGACGGCAAAGTCAAATTCATTGAAGATGACTGGGAGCGTAACGAAGGCGGCGGCGGCCGAACCCGGGTACTCACGGGTGGAAATGTCTTTGAACAGGCTGGAGTCAATTTCTCTCATGTGCACGGCGCTAACCTGCCGGCCTCGGCCACCGCACATCGTCCGGAATTGGCGGGCCGGGAGTTTGTCGCCATGGGCGTGTCTTTGGTGATTCACCCGCATAATCCTTACGTTCCCACATCGCATGCCAACGTGCGGTTTTTCATGGCTACCAAAAAAGGCGCCGACCCCATCTGGTGGTTTGGCGGCGGTTTTGACCTAACGCCTTATTACCCGTTTCTGGAAGACGTCAAGCAATGGCACCAAACCGCAAAACAGGCCTGCGATCCTTTCGGCCAAAATGTTTATCCACGCTATAAAAAATGGTGCGATGAATACTTTTACTTAAAACATCGCGGCGAAACCCGTGGTGTGGGCGGTCTGTTTTTTGATGATTTGAACGAAGGCGGTTTTGAGCATTGCTTTGGTTTAATGAAAAGCGTCGGTGACCACTATATCAAGGCCTATCGTCCTATTGTCGCCCGCCGAAAAAATACGCCCTACGGCGAACGGGAACGCGACTTTCAGCTCTATCGCCGCGGACGTTACGTCGAATACAACCTGGTGTATGACCGCGGCACCCTGTTCGGATTGCAAACCGGCGGCCGCACCGAGTCCATTTTGATGTCGCTGCCGCCATTGGTGAAGTGGCGTTATAACTGGAAACCGGAACCGGGCACACCCGAAGCGGATCTTTACGAGAATTATCTGAAACCGCGCGATTGGCTGGGCCTGGAACGATAACATCTGGCGTTAATTCGCCTGCGTTTTTTCCGCCTGAACATGCCACGTCAAACTCAAACATCCCGTAATATGGTTCGTATCATTGGCGGGCAGTGGCGCAGCAGAAAATTGCAGTTCAGTGGCATTCCGGATTTGCGGCCAACACCGGACCGGGTCAGGGAAACGCTGTTCAATTGGTTGCAACCTGTCATTGTCAGCGCTCGCTGCCTGGATGTGTTCGCCGGCAGCGGCGCATTGGGATTTGAAGCCTTGTCCCGGGGTGCAGCGTATTGCCTGTTTATCGACAAACATCCACAAAGTATTGCCGATATCCAGCGTAATCTGGTGCTGTTAAAATCCGATGCGGGCGACACCATAACTGGCGACAGCCTGCACATTCTGCAACGCCTGCAGGAAGCGCCGGCAGAGAAGCAATTCAACGTGGTCTTTGTCGATCCACCTTATGCCCTGAATTGCGCCTTGCAGTGTTGCCAACTGCTGGCAGAGCATCAATGGTTAACTGATGAAGCCTATATATACATTGAGTCGCCAGCAACAATAGATGAAAAACAACTGCCGCCCCGCTGGAAAATGCACCGGCAGCAAAAAGCCGGTAATGTGCACTTTCATTTAGCAATAAAACAATAAGCAAAACAACCATAGCCATGAGAACATGGCGCGAAATGATCAACGAGGTGATGCATGAATAAATTAATCGCGATATATCCGGGTACCTTTGATCCTATTACCAAGGGTCACACCGATCTGGTTGAGCGCGCTTTGCATCTCTTCGACAAGGTAATCGTGGCAGTCGCCAAAAACACCGCCAAAGAGCCGGTGTTTTCCCTGGAAGAACGCATTAGCATGGCCAAGGTTGCCCTGGAGGATTGCGAGGGTGTTGAAGTCCTTCCCCTTCCCGGTCTATTAGTGGAATTTGCCAAACAACATAAGGCAAAAGCTATTTTACGCGGGCTGCGCGCGGTATCGGACTTTGAATATGAATTTCAGTTGGCGGGCATGAACCGCAAACTGGCGCCGGAAATAGAGACGCTGTTTTTAACGCCTGCGGAGAAATATGCCTACATTTCCTCAAGTTTGGTGCGTGAAATCGCCGCATTGGGTGGCGATGTGTCAGCGTTTGTCCATAAAAAAGTCATGGCTGAATTGCTTAAAAGGCTGCGCTAGAATTTTATCCAGTCAGGCCTCATATTCTTATGGCTAAAAACAGGCTGAGAGTTAGCATTTTATAACCGAAATTTTCCGATCCCTGTGTTAAAATGCCGCAACTTTCCGCATCCGGTTTGATCCAATTCACAGCAGGTTTCGGTCAGGCAGGTTGAACTGTTAATTGGAACAGCGGCAATAGTAATAGTGTAGCGAGTAACAAATCATGGCGTTAATGATTACCGACGAATGCATCAATTGTGATGTTTGCGAACCCGAATGCCCCAATGGCGCAATATCCCAGGGCGATGAAATCTATGTCATCAATCCTGACCTTTGTACAGAATGTGTGGGTCACTATGAAACTTCACAATGCGTGGACGTATGTCCGGTTGATTGTATTCCACTGGATCCCAATCACCAGGAAACACACGAACAATTGCTGGAAAAATATAAACGGTTAATGGCGCAATCTGCGTAGCGGACCAAAAATTGACTCGAATTGTTTAACACATCAATTCGACTACAATATCTGATTACAAACGAGGCCCGGATTGGGCCTTTGTTTTTGATGTAATACTAGTTCTACTTTGTTACTTTAATTTATGTTAATGAACAAACTCGCACGCGGCTATTTAATGTAACAAAGTGGAACTAGAACCTAACTCAAAATTACAATTTAGCTAAAAAAGTCGAGGCAATTAAGTTACCGACTCCGGGGAGGTATTTCAAAACTCGCTGTAAATACATCCGAGTAAGCTCAACGGCCCGATCTATGCCGCCGACGGTTTTGAAATGCATCCCCCGAATTCGCTAACTTATCAATTTTGAGATAGGTGCTGGTTAAAGCCAGCACTGACTCTAAATCCTGTGTCACACGACAACCTTTGGTCGACCTAAGAGCACGAGTTATATGAACAACCAATATCGCTATCGCTTCAAATCCGCAGTACGTTATTTCGTTGCTTGCGTGCTCTTATTCACTTCTGCCTTATCAGTGCGAGCACTGGAATTGCCCGCTGCCGCTATTGCAACAGCGCATCCCCAGGCCACCGAAGCCGGTCACAAAATACTACAACACGGCGGTAATGCCTTTGACGCCGCAGTTGCCATTAGCGCATCGCTTGCGGTAGTTGAGCCCATGAGTTCGGGTTTAGGCGGCGGCGGCTTATGGCTCATTCACCGTGAAAAGGATAAACATCAAACCATGATTGATGGCCGGGAAAAAGCGCCCAAAGCCGCCCATCAAGACATGTACCTGGATAAATCCGGTAATGTTATTCCCGCCTTATCAATGAACGGGCCTTTATCTGCGGCAATTCCCGGCATACCTGCCGGCATTGTTCATTTGGCAAAAAAATATGGCAAATTACCGTTAACCATCAGTTTGCAGCCCGCCATCGAACAAGCGCGTAACGGATTCGAAGTTAATGAACATTACCGGCGCCTCGCCAATTTCCGCCTGGAGATATTGCGCGAATCTCCGGCAGCCGCTGCGGTCTTTTTACGGAACCACGATGTACCTGAAATTGGACACGTCATTGTGCAACCGGATTTGGCACGCACGCTGGAGCTGATCGCCACTCAAGGTAATGATGGTTTTTACAAAGGTGAAGTGGCAAAAAAAATGGTGAATGGTGTTCGCGATGCCAAAGGCATCTGGACACTCGAAGACCTCGCTGAATACAAAATTGTGGAACGGCAACCGGTTCGCGGCAGTTACCGCGGCATCACCGTTACTTCAGCACCGCCGCCCTCGTCCGGCGGTATAGCATTGTTAACCATGTTGAACATTTTGTCCGGATTCGATCTTGTTCAATATGATGCGATCACCCAAAAACATTTGACTATCGAAGCCATGCGCCGCGCGTACCGGGACAGGGCCATTTATCTGGGTGACCCGGATTTTGTTAAGATGCCTGTAACCAGACTACTGCATCCTTATTACGCGGATGGTCTGCGGGCTGGTATCCGCCCTGAAAATGCCACACCCAGCGAATTATTACCTGGTGTGTCCATACCCGCCAAAGCACAGGACACCACCCATTTTTCCGTGATTGATAAAGAAGGTAACCGCGTTTCCGCCACGCTCACGATTAATTATCCGTTTGGATCCGGTTTTATGCCACCCGGCACCGGCGTGCTATTGAATGACGAAATGGATGATTTCTCCGCCAAACCCGGCGAACCCAATACGTATGGGCTGGTGGGCACGGACGCGAACGCTATACAGCCGGAAAAACGCCCGCTCTCCAGTATGAGTCCAACGTTCCTGGAAAACGAACGCGGCGTGGTAGTGCTGGGTACTCCCGGTGGCAGCCGCATCATCACCATGGTATTGCTGGGTATCCTGGAATTTGCCAATGGTGGAACCCCTGAAACCATTGTCAGTTTGCCGCGTTTCCATCACCAGTTTTTACCGGATCACATCCAATATGAAGAAGGCACTCTATCAGCCGATGAAATCGAGCAACTGCAGGCCCGCGGCCATCAGCTGAATCAGACTAGTTGGCGTTACGGCAATATGCAGGCCGTAATGTGGGACAAAGTGAAAAATGAGCTTTCCGCAGCCAGTGATCCCCGGATGGGTGGGCGTGCCGAGGTAAAATAACCTTATGAATTTATTAAGTTATTCAAAAACGATGATAACGATAAAACATTGTCTTATTACTTGCCTGCATAGACCACTTTAGTTAGACTTACCAGTCAATCCAGTAAGGCTGCGACCAGATCTATTCAATACCAGCAGCAATGGTTTTCGGGGAGGGGCGTATAGTTTGCGATTGGGCAACCAGTGATTTAACAAACTATGCGGCACATAACTAAATAAGGTATTAAATTACAAAGCAGGAGATTCTCATGGCATCTTTAACTCCAATTATTCTGTTCGGTTTTTTATTCGTTTTGTCACTTTACCTTGGCGGCGTAGCCTGTGATACGGCTGCCAACGCGCGTAAAAACCAGTAGCACAACGCTGCACAATCACTGAAAACAACATACAAAGAATTTGCAGTTATCAATTGTAATTCATAAAGCCCGGTCATCCGGGCTTTATTGTGAGCGTGTGCTGAATGTGAACGACAATCATTTGTAATTAACAGCAGTATGAACAACCGATCGCCAGGGAATCCACATTTACTTAAGTTTATCATTGCGTCCGCAGTATGTTTCTTTATAGGTACGGTGCATGGTGTATTGCAGGTAATGGCGCCTATTCGCGCCTGGCTGGATTCGATTGGCAGTCCTTATGGCGGCCCAGGTCATATGATCGACCCCCTCGCCCATGCGCACATCAACGTTGTAGGAGGTGTAGTCATTTTCATAATGGGCGCCTCCTATTATTTAATTCCCAAGTTGGGTGGCATCGCCATTTATTCCAGAAAACTGGTTAACCATACATTTTGGTGGACGGTGTGCGGGATTGCCGGGTTTTATTCCACATTGTTAATTTTTGGAATTTTGGAAGGAAAGGCAATGCTGGCTAATCCAGATTCTGATAATGCCGTCCAAGCGATACACCGTTTTTACGGCCCTGTCATTGGAACAGTTTCATCAATCATGGGCATGGGTTTCTGGATTTATTTCATTAATGTTTTTCTGACAATTAAAAAGAAAATCCCTCTGCAATGACAAGCCAATGCGCATGTCCTGCCTATTACCCGCAATGGCATGAGCAAGATATTGATCTCAGCGGCCACCCAGTTTATGTGTTGAGAACACCGTCTTTCCTGTATATGCCGCTTTCCTATGAAACGTATTCGCAAAAACAGCATGATGGAATTGAACAGCTTGAGCTTGAAGAGGAATGGCCGGGATTTATTCTGACCCGGACCGGATTTTTACGGGGCGAGATAATCAGTTTGCTTAAATCAGGCGATTCCCCATCGCGTTTTGTGCGCACACTGGAAGGTTCATTTCAGCTGCGTGGCTATTTGCACAACGGCGGCATCGGCACCATTAAACAAAGCACCCGTGCGCTGCAAATGGAGTTGTTTGATTTTGGGCGAATGCCCAAGGAACTGTATTTATGCTACCTGACCTGCCCAATTTGCAGTGAAAAAAAAGGTGGTGACAAAATTTTATTGTTACGCCGCTGGAAAGAAAGCCGCACGTTAGCCAGACGAATTCATTCGCAAAAAACCAGCTAACTCTTTTCTACTGCATATGCCTGGCCAGTGGAAAGCTCAGTATGGTTTGTTTATTTTGTTCTTTTTTATGTGTAATCTGAACCATTAACACGCCATTCTGTGGATCATCGATTGCAATCGCCCGCCGGTAAACACCGGAATGCCCATCCTGAATCATTTGGTTCCAATCGTTTGCGGTATTCATTTTGATGGAAACAACATACTCGTATCCCGGCAGGCCTTTAATGTCCGTAGCAACAACGACAAATTCATTCATACCGCGGGTTGGGGCGCCAGGGCGTATCTCCACCAGAAATTCCGTATCATTCCAATGTTGCGGCGCCAGGATATAAGCATCCCCGCGGCCACAACCAACCAGCGCCACAAACAGCAAAGCACCGGAAAGAATATGACCAAACTTATCCCAAATTTTAATTACTTGCATGTTTTTGCAAATATCCGACTATAACTGCGGTCTCCTGAGAACTGGGAGGTTTGATTGCCTTGTTGTTCATTCGCATCTCCATTCGCTGAACGACACCGGGCCATTGTCCGGCGGTATGTATTTTTGGCAGTGGCGCGGCGTGACACCCACTGCACTTGCTGATATAAAGCTTTGCCGCCGCAATTTCGTGCTCTGGATAATCGCTCAGCTGAAGCGGTTGCAAATCCTGATCATTGGCACATCCAGCCAACAACAACACCATTGAGAGCATCGTTAAAACCAGGAAAATAAAGTGGAACACAAAATGTAGTTTCATTTTAAATGCGCTTGCGTTTTAAATGTGGATCTATTCTGATGATTCGTCTTTATTCGCAGTGTTCCGGTCTTGCCGGGTATTGACATTACGGTCCGGCAAATTCATATCCTCCGTACCATCCACACTGGGACTGTATTTATTTACCATAAAATACACAAATCCGCCAAATACCAGTAAATACAAAATAGCGGCGCCAAACCCCCAATCAATCCATTCTCTTTCGTACCCGGGACGATCACCCCAGAAAGGAAAACTGAGACCGATTGCAACCAATAAAACCGCGGCAATCACCGCAAGAAACCATTTTGGAACACCCTTTTGGGATAGCGGCACTTTCTCCACCAGTTCCCAATCCTCCAATCCCCTTTTTTGCCGGCGCTCTGTGTCAGAAGCATAACCGAAATTATCATCAGGAATTTCGCCCCAGCGTTCCTCCTTGATCCCCTTCAATTCCGGACCGTGCTCTTTGTTTGTCTCAGTCATATTCGTATAACCTATTTGCTCGCAACAAAATGTTGCACACGATAACTGTCATTCCAACCATCCGGAGTTTTTGCATGAACCAGAAACGAATGTAGTCCTGGCGGCAAGCCCTCCTTAACATGTAACTGCAAATCGGCGCGGCCCACGCCGCTGAAACGCGCTTGCGTTTGATCCAGCTGATACTGGGATGTATCCAGCCCATCAACTGAGATATCCATTACCGCGGAATCGTAGGTTTTATTGGATACCGCGACCCGGTAGTCGGATATTTGCTGACCATGCATAGTATCGGCCCGGTATACAGCCAGATGATAACGTTCATAACTTATCAGTCCCCACACAAACATGGCCATGCCCAGCAACGCAAATGGTATTGTCCAACGAACGCGTGCTGATAATGATGAAAGCCGGGTTTTTAATATTCCAAGACGCGTCGCATCCCGGTCACCGATTTTAAAACTTAGCAAACCGGGCTGACCCTTTTTAGCCTGCAGATTATTGCAGGCTGTAACACATTCACCACAATTAATACAACTGTCATAGATGTCGGTTCTTCTTGGATCGAGATCCAGAAAGCAATGCATCACGCAATAATTACATTTCTCACATATGGT
>JAKEGK010000108.1 GCA_022627515.1 Gammaproteobacteria bacterium | reverse complement strand
GCTTTAGTGCTCACCAGAAACCTGCAAATTCCATCAGTTGCACCGCATAAAGTCAGGGTAGTGGAGGAAATACGGTTGTTGTACCAAATGTTATATTTTATGCAACGCTGGAGTTGATTCTGTCACAACAAGTCGGTGAAACACACTAGGCAACCGACGTTACCGCCACCGAAATAAACCTTGTGTCCACCATAACCAAACCTGCCAATCCGGAAACAGCCGTAGGCCGCCAGTAAGCAGCAAGATTTGCTCATTAACGGCGCAACCGTTAACCTCAAAACAAAAATGAGTGGGGCCTAAATTGAGTAAATGCAAGTTACCCGATTGAATATCCATATTAGTGATTGATGTAAGTTTGTAATAAGTTCAGCGGCATTGATATCAGTAAATTCCTACATTATTTCGCTCTTTCATCCCCTATAATATTGATCATAATTGGCGTCAACCAATTGTTGGTTTGTTATTCCTGACTTAACCGGCTGAAATAAAAATTAGTACATTATTGTAAAGCAGCAAGTCAGGTGGCAAGCGTCGTCAACTTGCCTGACAGGAACGATTCAGATACTTCCCTTTGTATACTGAAGCTATGTATGGCATGTAAAAGCGCAATTGAAAATTTGCAAATTAATTTAGGTGTTTCCTGTCCCGCGGTCATACGATTGGCAACGAACTTACTTCAGTATATCTTGGATAAGTTACACTGACTGTTGCTGCAACCTTGCCCCTTTGAATAACCAACTTTTCCTGCTGGCGCCTTCTGAATTTTGATTCGGCAATGTTTAGTTTTAATTCGTCGTTAATTTTCGCAGCATTATAGGCACCGGCATGACGCAGCACACACTCACAACACGGCATGTTTTCCCGTCATCAGCAATGACATTACTATTACTGCCACTATTGCTGTTGCTTCCCTTCTCTCCGCTTGCGGCGGACGAACTGCCAAGTTCGATTGACTATACCATGTTTAAATTAGCCACCGAAATGAATGATACAGCGGCGCAATATTTCATAGGGCGAAAGTATTATCTTGGCACCAATGTTACCGAGAATAAGGCTGAAGCGGCCAAGTGGTTCGAAATGGCTGCCGCGAAAGGACACGACAAGGCGTCCTATTATCTGGGCGTTATGCACCTTTACGGTGATGGTGTGCAAAAAAATGCCGCCAGGGCCGAGGAACTCCTGGCCGTTGCGGCAAAAAAAAATCATATTGATGCGCAATATGAACTGGGAAATTTTTATTACTTCGGCCATAACGGTAACAAGGACATCAAGCAAGCGGTGACGTGGTATAAGGCGGCGGCGGAGGGGCGTCACGCTAATGCCCAGTTTCAATTGGGCAAGATTCTTTACGGCGGCATTGGCGTCAAGGAAGACAGGAAGGTCGGCCAAAAGTGGCTGGAGCTGGCTTATGAAAACGGAATCGTAAAAGCCAGGGAAATACTGAGTACCGCTGAGAGCCGCAGTGATGTAAATTCAAAAGCGCCAACCGCCACCGCCAAACAAAAACCAAAACTAAAACAAAAAAATCCTGAGCCGGTTGTGGCCGAATCGGCAATCAACCGGGAAATCCGCCAGGCGGAAAATGGCAATGTGGACGCCCAATACTCCCTCGGCATTCGCTTTCTTAAAGGCGAAGGCGCCGATAAAAATCCCGCTAAAGCCGTAGAGTGGATACGTAAAGCGGCGGAGCAGGATCACGCCGGCGCCCAGTACCAGCTGGCTATCATGTACCGGGATGGCATCGGCGTGCCAACCAGCGAAAGTGAAGCGATTAAATGGTTACGCCTGGCGTCCAGTTGGGGAAGCAGCAACGCCCAGCGCGATCTGGATGCCCTGTTACGCAAACAACTGCTGGCCAGTAAAAACGATTTCGCCTCCAATCCCGAGTTATCCAACCCCGAAGCCCAGTTCGCACTGGGTTTAATGTATGTCGATGGCACAGGCGTGGATAAGGATCCCAGCACGGCAGCGGAATGGTTTCTCAAGGCCGCGCGGCAGGATCATCCTGAAGCTCAGTACCGATTAGGCGAAATGTACCAAAATGGCGTAGGCGTTGAATCAGACACCAAAGAAGCGAAGCTGTGGCTTAGCAAGGCGGCGGGTAAAGGAATGGCGAAAGCCAGCCAGGCTTTGGAAAATATACTGCGCGCCGAAGAACAAAGTATTCTGGACAAGGAACTTCAAAGCCTGAAAAATTCTCCCATTTATCCCTATCTGCTCAGCGCAAACAAGGGTGATGTAAGCGCGAAATATGAAGTGGGCGTGATGTATATTGAAGGACAGAGCGCGCCGCAGGACACCCAGGAAGGCATACGCTGGCTGCAAAGCGCAGCGAATAATGAGCATGTTCTCGCGCAACTGGAACTTGGCAAAATCTATATGAATGGAGCGCCATCCATCGAAGCGGATTATCTGATAGCGCTCAAGTGGCTGGAAAAAGCCGCGCAAAGCGGCAATGCTGACGCGCAATATCATCTGGGAAATATGTACCGCAGAGGACTAGGTATAACCAAAAGCAATGCCGAAGCCGTGAAATGGTTCCGGCTCGCCGCTAAACAGGGGCACAAGGAAGCGAGCGATATTCTCGGTGGCTGCAGGAATTGTTAGGAATTCTGACCAAGTCTGTGTTTCTTAATTTTCAACGGTTGTTCCAGACTACGTTCCATGTCGCGCAATCATGCGCGCGTTTGCCGGCATGATGTAAAAGGCGTTTAGTCATTTATGGTATGGATAGTTTTTTTATTTCAGTCTAGCCGGCGCCTTGCTGCAGTTTAACAATAGTGGAGCACTAGCGTTCCTCAAGTTCGTCCAGCTCACCATCCATATGTAATTCCGTAAGCTCACTGAAACCACCCACCCATTTACCGTCAATGGTGATTTGCGGTACGGTTCTGGCGCCATTGGAAACTGTCAGCATTTCCTTGAGCGCGTTTCTATCCTGATCAATACGGAATTCTTCGTAGGGTATATGCCATTTGGTCAGCAGATTTTTTGCCTTGTCACAAATAGGGCAGGTGCCGGTGCTATATACTTTGACTCTGGCCATTGCTATGTCTCTTCAACCTTGCATTAACGTCTAAAAACCACAGACTGTTTATTGCGCCTGAAACTAGCGTAGTAAAATCCGGCGAAGTTGCCAATAAGGATTTTGTATTGCTCTTCAAGCAATTGATTTGGCGTGAAATCAGCTAGCTCTGGTTGGCGTCAGTCAGCATTTTTATCAATCGTTCCGCTGGAACGTAACCGGGAATGATTTGACCGCTTTCGGTGAAAAGCGAGGGCGTTCCTGTTACACCCACTTCCCGCGCGGTATTCAGTTGATTGGCGATGGCATCCTTGCAGGATTTGTTATTTTCCACCTGGGCAAGTTTTTGCAGCTCTTCGAGTTTTGCACCGCCTTTGGCAACCGTCATCGCATTATTACGGTCCTTGGCGCACCAGACCGAGACCGCCTTGAAATAGGATGGTGTCTGCAATCCGGAACGGGGAAAAGCCGCGTAGCGCACTTCGATGCCGAGGTCGTTATATTGTTTTATTTCGGAATGAAGTTTGCGGCAATATCCGCAATCGATATCCGTGAAGGCCGTGATTACAAATTTTGTTTCCTTGTCCTTGGGGCGGAACACTATCAACTGCTCCTTATCCAGAGATGCCAGCGCTTTTGCCCGGCCCGACGTGCGTACCGCTTCCGTTAGATTTGTCCGTTTTTGCACATCATAGACATCACCTTCGATCATGAAACGTCCGTCCTTGGTCATGTATATCACCTGGGAACCGTATACCGCTTCATATAAGCCGGGTATCGGAGCAGGTTTGATGCTGTCCGGTTTTGCAGCCGGCATCAGTTCCTGAAGCGTTTTAGAGACCTGTTCAACCTCAGTGTCCGCCGCAACGGCCAAGTGGGAAAATAACGCAACCGTTACAACGAAGAAAAACTTTTTCATAACAACCTCTCAATGGCTTCCAATAAATACAATTGTGCAGCCGGATTTGTGTTAAATAATTTCGATGAGACTAGTTCTACTTTGTTACATTAAATGGCCGTTACATTAAATAGCCGCGTGCACAGTACGGGAAGCGGAGGCGTCTGGCAAGACACGCCGTAAATACGTCCATTCTTGTTTTCAAGAGAATGCTCGATGGCGGCATCCCTGCCGCCAACGGTCTTGCCAGACGCCTCCGCTTCCCGTTCGGGATTTTTAATTAACATAAATTAAAGTAACAAAGTAGAACTAGTCTCTGAAATTGGCATATTGCAACGGCATTTCCAGTTTTGACTCTTTCAGCAATGCGATGACCTGCTGTAAATCATCGCGGTTTTTTCCAGTTACCCGGACCTGTTCACCCTGAATTGCCGCCTGAACCTTTATTTTGGAGTCTTTCACCAATTTAACGATTTTTTTTGCCAGTTCCTTGTCGATACCCTGTCTGGCAATCACCTTCTGGCGCACTTCCTTGCCGCTGGGGTAAGGTTCCTGTACTTCCAGGCATCCAATATCTATGCCGCGTTTGACCATTTTATTGCGCAAAATATCCCGGATCTGCTGCACCTGGAAATCACTTTCGCTGATAATGGTAATTTCAGCCTGCGCCTGCTCAATTCTCGAATTGGTGCCGCGGAAATCAAACCGGGTACCCACTTCACGGTTTGCCTGATCCACGGCATTGGTCAGTTCATGCATGTTGATTTCCGACACCACATCAAAGGACGGCATATTGTTTTTCCTTTCCTGGCTTCACACCTGCTGGCTGCTTATATGGTTCGCTTTCACGGGCAAAACAATCAGCCCCGCGGATGATGCTCCGCGTGCAGGCTGCGCAATCGCTCCCGCGCCACGTGAGTATAAATCTGTGTAGTCGATAAATCACTATGCCCCAGGAGCATTTGCACAACGCGCAAATCCGCGCCATGGTTAAGCAAATGGGTCGCAAAACAATGCCGCAAGGTATGGGGTGTCAAATGCTTTTTGATACCGACCTTGCCCGCGTAACGTTTGATTAAATACCAGAATGCCTGGCGTGTCATGGCCGACTGGCGCCGCGTGGTAAACACATAATCGCTGGCGGCGGGCGGCGTGATTTGATGGCGCGCGTCTTTAAGGTAATTATCCAGCCAGGATAACGCCTCTTCACCTAATGGCACCAGCCGTTCCTTGCCGCCCTTTCCCTGCACGCGAACCACACCCTGTCGCAGATTGATTTGCTCTAACCGGAGCGTAACCAGTTCTGACACACGCAAGCCGGTAGCATAGAGCAATTCCAGCATGGTGCGGTCACGTATCCCCAGGGGATGGTTTAGGTCGGGAGCAAGCAACAGCGCCTCGACTTCCGCTTCCGATAAATATTTGGGCAGGGGGCGACCCAGTTTTGGCGCGTCAATGCGGTCGCTAGGATCAACCTTGAGCATCTGCTCCCGCACACAATATTGATAGAAACGTTTAACGCTGGATAACAGGCGGGCGGTGGATCTCGACTTGGCGCCTCCGTTAACACGCAGCGAGAGGTAATCCAGAATCTGGCTGCGGGATGCATGCAGCAGGTCCCGCTGGCATTGCGTGTATAACCATTTGGCCAGGCCGTTAAGATCGGTACGATAGGCATTCAGGGTATTTTCGCTAAGCCCCCGCTCCATCCAGATGGTATCAATAAAGGTTTCCAGTTGTCGCTCACTGGCGGGATGCATGGAAGAGTCTTTTTGCTTAGATGGCCGATTCATGCCGCAGTAACCACTGCTTAATTGCGAGATTGTCGCCGTTGGTTTGACCTGCGTATCCTCCCAGCCCGTTTGCCGACACAATCCGGTGACACGGTACAACGATGGGTAAAGGATTGCGGCGGCACGCGTTGCCAACGGCGCGCGCGCCGCTTCGCACCATTTCCGCCAGATCTCCGTAAGACCAGACTTTTCCCATCGGGCAACGGCGCATCATATTCCAGATGCGTTTCTGATAGTCCGTTCCCTGAGGCGCGAGCGGTATTGAAAATTGGTAAGCGGGATCTTCAAAATACGCGTTGAGTTGCTCAACGACTTTCCTGGCGGCAGGATTTGCCGGCGCTTTTGGCCGGTTTGTTACATTAACAAACGAAAGTTCCTGCAGCCTGTCCCCCTGCACATGAATCGCCAAATGACTGGTGTGGCCGGGAAATGGCGTTTGCATGATGGCATCATAATCGTGACAATCCATGGCCGGCATATCCTATCTCCAATCTGCGGTTGTCCTTCAGGAGTACGCGAACTACCCGGTAAATAATTTTCCAAAAACGCACGCGGGTGCCTGGTATTGTACCAAACACCCGTTACTTACATGTGACAAATATTAAATGAATATAAATGATAAATGCCGAAGATTATCCGGCGTGCTGCGAAATTACAGCTTTTCCTTGATACGCGCTGCCTTGCCCTGCAGATCGCGCAAGAAGTAAAGTTTGGCGCGGCGCACATCACCGCGTCGTTTTACCTTGACTGACTGGATGCCTGGGCTGTGCGTTTGGAACACACGCTCAACACCTTCACCATGCGACACCTTCCGCACGGTAAACGAGGAATTGATGCCACGATTGCGTTTGGCAATGACGATACCTTCAAACGCCTGGGTACGCTCACGATTGCCTTCTACTACCTTCACATTGACCACGACAGTGTCCCCGGGACTGAAATCGGGAACCTTTTTCATTTGTTCAGCTTCAAGTTGTTGAATTATATTGCTCATGACCTGCTCCATTTCTCAGTGCGGCGCATTATACCGGACAATTGTCTGGATAACATCTCAAATTTGCTCAATTTATGCGATTACGTGATCCGGAAGTTAAACATAGCTCTGTTTTTCGAAATTGCTATGTTTTTTGCTGCTCCCTAATAAATTCTTCCAACAATTCGTTTTGTAAATCATTGAGTTGCAGCCTGGCCAGCAATTCCGGACGGCGCTGCCAGGTACGGCCCAGGGCCTGTTTCAGACGCCAGCGTTCGATAGCGCGGTGGTCACCGCTTAGCAAGATCCCGGGTACCGTCCGGCCATCCACACTCTCGGGACGTGTATAGTGCGGGTAATCGAGCAAACCGTTGAAGAAAGAATCCTGACCGGCAGAGTCATCATGCCCCAAGGCTCCGGGCAACAGCCGCGTAATACCATCGATAATCACCATGGCGGCCAACTCCCCGCCGCTCAACACGTAATCGCCGATCGACCATTCCTCATCGATTTCAGATTCGATGAGGCGCTCATCGATTCCCTCATAGCGGCCGGCAAGAAGTATCAATCCCGGCAGGGCCGCTGATTCCCGTAACATCTGCTGATTAAGCGGTATTCCCTGTGGCGACAGATAAATAATTTTAACTTTGGCGCCGGCTGCCTGCTGCGCCGCACGCCGGGCGTCACTAACAGCTTTTTTCAGCGGCTCAACCATCATGACCATACCCGGCCCGCCGCCATAGGGCCGGTCATCCACCGTGCGGTGGTTATCCATGGTATAGTCGCGCGGATTCCACAGCTCCACATCAATTAATTGTCTTTCAATCGCGCGCCGTGTAATGCCATACTGCGTAACCGCAGCAAACATTTCAGGAAACAATGTGATGACATCAATGCGCGGCACGTGAGTTCAACCCTAGAAATCCGGGTCCCAATCCACCGTCAGGGTGCCGGTTTCCAGATTAATGTCCATTACAAATTCATCCATCACGCAGGGTATGAGCCTTTCCTTATCACCCTGCACGACCAAAACGTCATTGGCGCCGGTTTCCATGATCGATTCCACCACGCCCAGAAAAATGCCGTCACGGTTAATCACCCTAAGGCCTTCCAGGTCAATCCAATAGAATTCGTTGTCTTGCGCCTCCGGCAATTGTTCGCGCTTGATAGCGATATCCAGACCACGCAGTAATTCCGCCTGATTGCGGTCATTGATACCTTCCAGCTGAACCACCACCTGTTTTCCGTGCGCCCGGCCATCAAGCACTTTCACAATTTTCCAGGATTGGTTTTGTTGCCGGACCTGAAGATACCAGGGTTCGAATTGCAGAATATTATCCGCCGGGTCGGTATACGAGTGAATTTTAAGCCAGCCTTTCACGCCAAAAGCGCAGCTGACTTTGCCGACAACTACAAATTGGTGGGTGCGATCATCCATTTCAGGTTCATGGATGCCGTTGCCCAATTCGATGGGCAACGATCCACATCAGGAATTTATAGAGGGTGGGATATTACTTTTGGTTTTTGATAATGCTGGCAACGCGATCGGAAACCTGCGCACCCTGCCCAACCCAGTAATCAATGCGTTCCTGATCGATACGTAATCCTTCTTCATGCTCAACAGCGGATGGATTATAGAACCCAATACGCTCAATGAATCGGCCGTCACGCGATTTACGGCTGTCTTGAACAACAATGTTGTAAAAAGGACGTTTTTTGGCGCCACTGCGCGATAAACGAATTGTAACCATTGGTAAAAAAATCTCCGAAAAATTCTTTGTTAAGCGGTTTGCCGGTCCATAAACGGCGGCCAAACCTAAAAGAGCGCGTATTGTATGTAAATTTACCGAAAATTGAAACAGTTATCTGGACAACTTGGACATGGTTTGCACGCAATGGATAACCTTAATATACGCGATACGCGGCCAGAAATCGTCAATTGGTATCCAAGCCCAAGAAAATTAAGAAAATTTCCCTTTAAAACGGCGCCCCCGGAGGCATCCGGCCTTTCATGGCGCGCATCATTTTCTTCATGCCGCCTTTGGAAAACTTTTTCATCATTTTCTGCATCTGGTCAAATTGCTTTAAAAGACGATTGACATCCTGCACCTGGGTGCCGGAACCCGTCGCAATGCGCTTTTTACGGGATCCGTTAATAACCTTGGGGAAACGCCGTTCGCGCGGGGTCATGGAGTTAATCATGGCCTCCAGGCGCTTGAATTGTTTGTCATCCATCTGGTTTTTGACCGCCTGGGTCATACCTGACATGCCGGGCATTTTTTCCACCAGGCTGGCGATTCCGCCTATTTTCTGCATTTGCTGCAATTGGGAACGAAAATCTTCCAGATCAAATCCTTTTCCTTTGGATACCTTTTTCGCGAGGCGTTCAGCTTCACCGCGATCAACCTTTTGCTCCATTTCTTCGATGAGGCTTAGCACATCGCCCATGCCGAGAATTCGCGAAGCCATGCGGTCGGGATGAAAAGGCTCCAATGCGGTGGTTTTTTCACCTACCCCTAAGAACTTGATGGGCTTGCCGGTGATGTGGCGTATGGATAGAGCCGCGCCGCCACGCGCGTCACCGTCGGTCTTGGTGAGAATCACACCTGTGAGCGGCAGCGCATCATTAAAGACTTTCGCGGTGTTGGCGGCATCCTGACCAGTCATGCTGTCAACGACAAATAGTGTTTCCGCGGGATTCACGGCGCCATGCAGACGCTTGATTTCAACCATCATTTCTGTGTCGATATGCAGGCGGCCTGCGGTGTCGATAATGAGCACGTCCTGCGCCTGCTTGCGTGCCGCATCGATGGCATTATTGGCGATTGCGACGGGATCCTGGCTGGGATCACTGGGAAAGAAATTGGCTCCCACTTGCTGGGCCAGAGTCTTTAACTGATCAATTGCAGCGGGACGATATACATCCGCGCTCACTACCATAACGGATTTTTTCTTTTTCTCGATCAGCCAGCGCGACAGTTTGGCCACGGTCGTGGTCTTGCCGGATCCCTGCAATCCGGCCATCAGCACCACGGCCGGCGGGCGCACGTTCAACGCCAGTTCTTCGTTGGCCTCGCCCATCAATTGCACCAGTTCCGCCTGGACTATCTTGATTAATGCCTGACCTGGAGTGAGGCTTTTGATAACATCTTCGCCCAGGGCGCGCTCTTTGACCTTGTCAACAAACGCTCGCACTACCGGCAAAGCCACATCCGCTTCCAGCAAGGCCTTGCGCACTTCGCGCAAGGTATCCTGAATATTGTCTTCGGTGAGCCGCGCCTGACCGCGAATCTGTTTTATGGTTTGCGATAGCCGATCTGTGAGATTTTCAAACATGGTCAAAACCTGAAGTTTATGAATATGAATATCACGGTTCCCGGGCAATCCGCGAAACGTGTGAGCAACAGAGTGAATTAAATAGCAGGCGTATTATAGCGCGAATTGAGTGCCACCGAACAAGCGATGGATTTTACGGTCAGGAATAGCAGCGCGGCACTCATCAACGATGATGTCTTCCTTGCCCGGTTTGGTATGGGAAATATAGATATCAGGCCGGTGCCGCAACTTCACAAGATCCAGCGCCAGCAACTCGGGTGAATAATGACCTGCCCGTTTGGCGAGATCTTCCAGCACATTGGGAAAAGCCACCTCGCAAATCAACAGATCCAGTGAATCGTAACGATTCAATACCTCCCAGAAGTTATCGTGATTGGTGGTATCACCGGTAAACGCAAAACTTCCTGAATTGCACGCCACCCGGTAACCCACGCCCGGAACGATATGGTTAACCTGTATCATTTCCAGTGTGCGGTCCCCCAGCGGCATGGTGGTGCCCGGCATCATGGTTTCGAAGACCATCACAGGATTTTCTTCGCTGGGCAGTTTGGAAAAATCCGGCCAAATGGTCCAATTGAAAATGTGAGTTTTCAAGGCTTCTATGGTTTTGGGTTGCCCATGGACGATAACGGGTTCCTTGATACTGCCAAAAATACTATCCACCATGAGTGGTAAAAACGTGAAATGATCCATATGAGAATGAGTCAGAAAAATATGCTTGATATTTTCCAACTCCTCCAGGGTCAAATCACCCACACCACTGCCCGCATCGATAAGGATATCGTCGTCGATCAGTAATGATGTTGTCCTTAAATCAGCGCCGATTCCGCCGCTGCATCCCAAAACGCGTAAGTTCATCTCACTATGTATAAATATAACTGCAAAGTATGCTCGTTATACGTTATTAATATTGGTTGAAATTTATTACCGCCCATTGCGTAGAGACAACGGCAGACGGCGTAATTTCTTTATTTTTTCATTCACATTTTTGTTATTTTGTCTTTAAAAAATACTTCGAGATTACACAATATTTCCATTAATCCGATAAAACGCGCAAATATTGACCAGATCATTGCGGTCTGTACCGTCTAATACTGATTAATTCACGACCGAACACGTTCATCGATATACGGGATGCGATTTCAGAGCCATGAACAACGCAACCATTACGGAAAAAAATATGGTCTTTCATTATCACCTGATTTTGTACATAATTTTATTGTAATTCATTTACTTAAAATAGCTATGATTTTGATGCTAATGAATTGGTAATAAGCAGTATGATGGGGACTGTTTAATGTTGGAAATTAATTAAATTACGATTATTGTGAATTGGACAATTCACTCCACAAACAAAATTAGACTTAGTTACTTATCCATTTATACTCGTATATTCGTATCCATTAAGAATGGTCTATAACTTTTACTACTAGCCTCCGTGCTTAAAAAACCGCCAGAAATCTTAACAACAAAAAGCGTCCAAACTGAATTCAATGCAGACAACAATCCTTAGTCTTTTCACCGTCACAATTTATTTTTTAACAGGCATATTGCTGGCAATCCGGCTGTTTACCCGGAAAGATACCCAACCTGAATCGTGGCTCTATAAAAAAACCCGCATCCTCGTCCTGGGTCTGACAGCTGTGGGGTTGCACTCCGTTGTGTTATACAACACGTTATTCGTTGCTGGCGGACTGGACCTCGGTTTTTTTAATGCGGGCTCTCTCATACTCTGGCTGATTGCTCTGACAATTTTGCTGGCTGCCTTTGCCAATCCAGTGGAGAACCTGGGGATTATACTGCTTCCCATGGCGGGCGTTTCCATTTTACTGGTGCTGTTGTTTCCGGTTGAACATACCCTGCAACCCGCCCAGGCGATGGAACTGAAAATACACATCCTGATGTCTATCATGGCGACCGCCTTGCTTACTATTGCAGCGGTCCATGCCGTTATATTGTCAATCCAGGACAAACACCTGCGAAACCGCAAACCGGGCGGATTTATACGCGCACTGCCGCCACTGGAAACGATGGAAAACCTGCTGTTCCAGATGATCGGACTGGGTTTTTTCCTGCACAGCCTCTCATTGATTACCGGCATGATTTATCTGGAGGATATGTTTGCACAACATATTGCGCATAAAACCATACTTTCGATCGTATCCTGGTTCGTCTTTGCCATATTGCTGTGGGGTCGCTGGCGCTTCGGCTGGCGCGGCAGCACCGCGATCCGCTGGACATTGGCGGGCTTCTTCGTCCTGTTGCTGGCTTATATGGGCAGCAAATGGGTTCTGGAAATTATCCTTGGTCGTTAAATGATGCAACCATCTTTTTGTCCAGAGTGAGGCATTGTTTCATTGAACGATATTCCCCTTAGTATTTTACTTGGCGTACTCATTCTGCTGATTTTTTTGTCCGCTTTCTTTTCCGGCTCCGAGACCGGACTGATCAGCCTGAATCGTTACCGGCTGCGTCATTTAAGCAAACAAAATCATCGTGGAGCACAAAGGGCCAGCAAACTGCTGGATAAACCGGACCGGCTGATCGGCCTGATTCTCCTGGGCAATAACTTTGTAAACATTCTTGCATCATCTATTGCAACCATTATCGCCTTGCGTTTGTGGGGTGAAACGGGGATCGCGATCGCCGCCGGAGTACTCACGCTGGTGATTTTGATTTTTTCTGAAGTCGCCCCCAAGACATTGGCGGTATTACACCCGGAACGCATCGCATTTCCCGCTACGCTGATCCTGCTACCCTTGCTAAAACTGCTTTACCCCATTGTATGGCTGGTCAACATACTGGCGAACGGGGTGTTGAGAATATTCGGCGTTTCCCCCAGGCAAAAAAAAGGTGAACATCTGACTTCCGATGAACTGCGCACCGTGGTCAGCGAGGCAGGCGCCATGATTCCCAAGCGCCATCAGAAAATGCTGACCAATATACTGGATCTGGAAAAGGTTACCGTCAACGACATAATGATTCCGCGCAATGACATCGTCGGCATTGATCTTGATAATGAATGGGAAGACATCGTCAAACTGCTTATCAACAGCCGGCATACCCGGTTACCTGTCTATCGCACTGATATCAACAATGTGATTGGCCTTATTCATGTGCGCAATACGCTGGAAGTATTGACCAAACCGGATTCCACTAAAGATGATTTGATGCCGCAGATTCGCAACGCGTATTTCGTGCCGGAAAATACTCCACTTAATACCCAACTGTTGCAGTTTCAGCGGCAAAAACGCCGCATGGGACTGGTCGTTGATGAATACGGTGATGTGCAAGGCCTCGTTACCCTCGAAGATATTCTGGAAGAAATTGTTGGCGAATTCACATCCGATCCGTCAGCGGCTATCAAGGATATTCACCAACAGGAAGACGGCACGTATTTGATTGACGGCAGCGCCAGCATTCGTGACCTCAACCGGATGATGAAATGGGATCTACCCACAGAAGGTCCCAAAACCTTTAACGGACTGATCCTCGAGCAAATGCAACAAATACCTGAGCCCGGCACCAGTATCCTGATTAGTGGTTATCCCATTGAAATTGTGCAGATCAAGGACAATGCTGTGAAAGTCGCTAAGCTCAATCCTAAACGCAGAATCACACCAAACACTGAATCCGAATAGCGAATATGACACAACAATTGATGGCTTACCGAAGATTGCCCGCCGAGTGGGAACCCCAGAGCGGCATCATGCTCACCTGGCCCCACGCGCACTCAGACTGGAAACCGATATTGGCCCGGGTGGAGCCTGTATTTGTGTCCATTTGCGCCCATACCAGCCAACGGGAAAAAGTGCTCGTTGTGGCGCGCGATATGAACCATAGACAACACATCCTGCAGCGGCTGACGGCCGCGGAAATTGACGTTGACATCGGAAACATTGTGTTTGGCATCGCGCAAAGCAATGACTCCTGGGCGCGGGACCATGGCGCGATTACCATCATGGAAAACGGCAAACCGGTATTACTCGATTTTGAGTTCAACGCCTGGGGCGGAAAATATGACTTTCGATTCGACAACCAGATCAACACTGCTCTTCAGCAACAGAAACTGTTCGCGGTCCCGCTGCAAACAATAAACCTTGTGCTGGAGGGCGGCAGTATTGAGAGTGACGGTGAACAAACACTGCTGACCAATCAATGCCTGTTGACCCCCAACCGCAACCCGGGACTGGAACAAGCACAAATCGAATCGGCGCTGGCCGCTCACCTCGGTGTCACGCGTTTTCACTGGTTAAACCACGGAAAACTGGCGGGTGATGACACCGATGCGCATATCGATACCCTTGCCCGTTTTGTCAGTAACAGGCAAATCGCGTATGTGTCGTGTCACACGGAATCTGACGAACATTTTGAACCACTGCAATTGATGGAACAGGAGCTGGCGGCATTGCGCACGGCTGACAATCAACCCTATGAATTGATTCCACTTCCTCTGCCTGACGCGGTTTTTAATGACGAAGGGCAACGCCTGCCGGCAACCTACGCCAACTTTCTTATTATCAATAATGCTGTGTTGTTACCGGTTTACGGCCAGGAAAAAGATGCTCAGGCGCTCGAAGCGCTGCAAAAATGTTTCCCAGACCGCGACTTGATTGCTATAAACTGTTTACCGTTAATCCATCAATTTGGGAGCCTGCATTGCGTCACCATGCAATTTCCCAAAGGCGTTCTGGCTTAATCAAACAAGGTTCTCGAATGGCAAATATAATCAAAATAGGATTAGTACAGCACGTTTGCGCTGAAGACCAGGAACAAAATATCAGCGCCAGCATACAGGGCATTGAAGCATTGGCGCGGCAAGGCGCCAAGGTTGTGGTATTGCCTGAATTGCATCGAACGCTCTATTTTTGCCAGACCGAAGAAACGCGTTTTTTTGATTTGGCGGAAACCATTCCCGGCCCTTCAACAACCAGATTCTCTGAAATTGCGAAAGCGCATCAGGTTATTATTGTCACCAGTTTGTTTGAACGCCGAACGGCTGGAATCTATCACAACACCGCTGTCGTCATCGATACCAATGGCGAAATCGCGGGTATGTACCGCAAAATGCACATTCCGGATGATCCCGGTTACTATGAGAAATTCTACTTCACGCCAGGAGACCTCGGCTTTGCGCCGATAAAAACATCGCTGGGAAAGATTGGCGTACTTGTGTGCTGGGATCAGTGGTACCCGGAAGCAGCCCGCTTGTCAGCTTTGGCAGGCGCCGACTTTCTGGTTATACCCACGGCGATCGGCTGGAATCCGGATGATACTGAAGAGGAACAACAGCGGCAACGCGAAGCGTGGATAACCATTCAACGCGCACACGCCATAGCCAACGGTTTACCGCTGGTTTCCTGCAATCGAACCGGGGTAGAAAAAGACACAAGCGGCCAAACGCCGGGAATCAAATTCTGGGGATCCAGCTTTATCGCGGGTCCGCAGGGTGAAATCCTGGCGCAATGTCCAACCGACAAAACCGGCGCGATCGCGGTCAATATTGATCTTGACCGCAACGAACAAGTGCGCCGGATCTGGCCCTACTTCCGCGATAGACGCATCGACGCATACAAGGGTATCGTCAAACGTTATTGCGACTAGTGCTGGTTGATTAAACCCTGTTTATAAGGCTCGTGTGTGCTTTTTCTTTAGATAGAATTAAGCGCCAGCCCCTGCCGACTCACCGATCCTGCCAGCTGCATCAGACTGCTCAGCTTGTGAAGGATTGCCAATGACACGAGTCGTTTGGATGCCACGAGGGCTTTCTGATGATTCATATTGAACCACCTGCCCTTCTTTTAATGTTTTGAACCCCGAGCCATCAATCGTTGAGTAGTGTACAAATACATCTTCACCACCACTCTCTGGTACGATAAAGCCGTAACCTTTGGCATTATTGAACCATTTGACTGTTCCTGACTGCATAATATTTAACCCCTATCCATGTACTATATCTGCGAACTAAACTACAAATACCAATCACTACCTTGCCAGGCAATAGAGAATCTCTACCGTGGATACCGCTTAGTGAGAATGGCAATTGCAATTTTTACCCCGAAAACAACCAGTATTCTGGCTGTTTTTTTATTGAAATTGTCTTTGGTAACATCAAAGCTATTGTTAAACAGCTATGGTTCTATTGCTGGCAATCTCCAAAACTCTAGCCAATTGTTTGCCAGTTTGCAAACGAATTTACAGATTTAAATAAAAAATTGTATGCAGCGCACTGAAATTTCAAAATGGCGGTACCGTTAAATAAACACTAAATAACAGATCGTAATTTACATATATCACGATGCAATTTTAAAACATCTGTTGAGTGCGCATTGCATTGCCGTCAGTCACGCTCTACATTGTCACTAAATTCGCCGTGCAGAGTGCGCAAAACTTAAACTAACTCCAACAAAAAGAACCGATAAATCTAGCAGATTTCGTAGTAGATCAATTCTAAATTCGCGTCATTTTAAATTGAAGGGAACAAAATGATCGTTATTCTTGAACCAAACGCTGATGCTTCCAGTAACGAGTACCAGCAACTAATAGGGCACCTGTCGCAACTTCCAGGAATTCAGTACCGCGTGCATAAAGTTCAAGGCGCACAACAAACATTGACCGAGATATACCTGATCGGTGAAACCGCGACAGTAGACAAGGAAGCCGTCGAAGCAATCCCGCTGGTCGAGCGTGTGATCCGCGTTTCGGAAGAGTACCGCATTCTCGGCCGTCACGCCGACCGGTCGCGCTCCACGTCATTTGAATACAACGGTATTGAGTTTAGTCAGGATAACCTGAACATCTTTGCCGGGCTTTGCGCTGTTGATACGCGCGAACACGTAGACCTTATGATGAGAGCGTTAAAGGACAATGGCCAGCAATGCACACGCATGGGCGCTTACAAGCCACGAACCAATCCATACTCTTTTCAAGGTCACGGCGCAAAGTGCCTGCCTTATGTTTTCGAACTCGCCGGCAAATACGATATCAGGATTATTGCCATGGAAATTACTCATGAAAACCATCTGGACGAAATCAGGTCTGCTCTGGAACAGACGGGACATCCCACGGGCATAATGGTGCAGATTGGCACCCGCAACACCCAGAATTTTGAATTGTTAAAGGTCGTGGGCCGCCAACAGACTTTTCCCGTATTATTAAAACGCGGCTTTGGCATCACGCTGGAAGAATCACTGAACGCAGCGGAATATCTCGCCAGCGAAGGTAATACCAGAATAGTTTTTGGATTACGTGGCATGAAAAGCAATGCCGGAGATCCGCACCGCAACCTGGTGGATTTCGCCCATGTTCCTGTAGTGAAACGATTGACGCGAATGCCTGTCTGTATTGATCCATCCCATTCCGCGGGCACACGCGCCGCATCATCGGATAATATACTCGACATTTTTCACGTTACCGCGCAAGGTGTGATCGCAGGCGCCAATATGATACTGGTGGACTTTCATCCCAAACCCGAAGTGGCGTTGGTCGATGGCGCGCAAGCATTATTATTGGAGGAATTGCCTTATTTTCTTGAAGACGTAAGCATCGCCAGGGAAGCATATGAAAAACGCCGCGAAGCCTGCAAACGCCTCAATTCTGCAAAAACCAACCCTGACTGGCAATAAGTGAATACAGGAGTTATCAACCTCAACCCCTCATCCCTGCATAAGAACTATTCACCTTCACTCACTAAGCGCAGTTTACCTTTCATCCTGCTAAATTTTTAATCCATAAAATTTTAGATTGAATGATAATCTGCAGCTATGACGACTTAGGCGTCATCACTAGATTAGTAAATTAAAATAGTTGCTGACGGGATTTAAAAATCCCTCAAAGATATATGCTTTCCGCTTTCGTCATAAAACGCTTTTAGCCGCGTGATAAGGATATAAATTACTTTTCGGGCATAACAATATTTTTTCTGAAACATAACCCACACATTTTTAATATGTCACCTAGAATCAATTATAGATGGATGAATTAAGTGTATTAACCCTAATTGTATTAACACTTGGTATTAATACGCGTAATTCCTGCTGTAATAGCGGCGTTTTTGGCGGTCAGCGCGGCGCTCTTCCAACATTCGTTGCATTATCATTGCAACACGGCCAATAAGTCCCAGTAATTGTTGCGCCTTAACTGGATGCAACACTTGCCACCCGGAATGAACCGAAAGCGGTTATAGCAGGGAGTTAAATGCGTACTGATACTACTAACGAGCAGGAGATTTTATTATGGTACAATTTATTGATAAATCCTTGCAGCATAAACACCCACTGCAAAATATCAGCGCAATAGACAGAACAGCAAGAATCATTATTGGTATGGCGCTTATCAGTGTATGGTTTGTTGTAGACATCAGTTCCGTCAACATGGGGCTGGCGCTGCTTCCCCTGATCGGAATTATTCCGCTTCTTTCAGGAATAATCGGCTGGTGCCCGGTGCATGCCATGTTTAACACCAGATCCTGTGGCACGGACAGCCATAACGCGTGCGGCACTTTACCATATCAACTCAGCCGCTTATTTCACAAATAGCTGACGCACCCTGCCGGCCGCGGCAGCTGATACGGACAAATAAAACCTCCAGGCGCCTGAATGTCAGGCAGTCTCAACGGCGGTGTTATGCCGGAATTTCCGGCAAAGCGCCGGCCGCGTATCAGTATTTTTTGTCATTCAGAATTCTCTTTTCTTCCGGAATGCGCTTTCAAAAACACCATTCGCGCCACTTTGACGGCAAACAATACAGGGAAAATACCATGCAAAAAGAGGTCAAAAATATCGACGGGGCGCTCCAGGGCGCCATCCGCCAGCATTAACAGCTTTTCCACCAGATGGGGTTGGGAACCGGGGGGCGCAATTCCCAATCCAACTGCTAATAACAGTAAAATCCACATCGGGATTCGATCTATCAGTTTCACGTTTGCACCTTCCTAAGCCGCTGAAAATCCGCAATTTTACCTGCATAGTCCGGCAGACAATATTTAGCCTCCTAGCTTACTATTGAAAATAGCCAGAGATATCATTATTTTAAAAGAAATTCATATCAATTAGTTAAACATATACGGTCAAACAAGTTATAATCCACGCTCTTTTGCGCCCTGTAAAATAAAAATATAAAACGGCAGTTTCTACAAATAAAAATATGTCTCGCATTCTGTAAGCAAGGAATTATTTTGCATGTTAAACGATACTCAAGACAAAACGCTGCGTTCACTGGTTAAAGTCCTGGGTAAATTGCTGGGTGATGTGTTGCGCACCCAGGAAGGCGAGAATGTATATAACGCAGTGGAAACACTGCGCAAAGGTTATGTCGCGCTACGCAAACAGGAAAATGCGGAAGACCAGGAAAAGCTGGGTAAAATCATTGAAAACCTTGATCCCGATAAACTTACCCATGTGGTAAGGGCGTTCAGTAACTATTTCAGCCTGGTCAATATTGCAGAAGAAACCCATCAGCATTTTCTGCGGCATCAGAGCAGCCTGCATGAAGGCCCCAATTGGTTCGGATCCTTTGAAGTCACTTTAAGGGAGCTGAAAGCAGCCGGCGTAAACATCGCCCAGCTACAGGCGCTGCTTGATAAACTTCATTACCACCCTGTAATCACCGCGCATCCTACTGAATCAAAACGCCGTACTATCCGGGATTTGTTGCGGCGTATCACCACCGTCAACAAGCGTTTGAACGAAAATAATCTGACCAAGGATGAATATGATGAGTGTATTCAAAAATTCCACAACCTGATACAGGTGCTGTGGAAAACCGACGAAGTCCGTTCCGCCCGGCCACAGGTGAGGGACGAGATCATCTACGGTCTGACTTATTTCCGCGAATGTTTATTTGAGGCCGTGCCTCTGATCTATCGCCAGTTTGAAAAAGCGGTTACGCGGATTTACGGCGAAGCTGCGCAGGATATCAAAATACCCAGCTTCCTGAATTTCGGTTCCTGGATTGGCGGGGACCGCGATGGCAATCCGAATGTAAAACCGGAAACGACGATAATGGCGCTTTGGCTGCAGTCACGCGCCGCGCTTTCCGAATATATCGAACGCGTGCAATTCCTGACGGGCACCCTGACCCACTCCATCAAACTCTGCACACCCAGTGAAGAATTGCTGCATAGCCTCGCGTCTTCGCATCCGTACTGCGCCAATGCGTTTCCGGAGAAACCCAACCGATTTGCCAATGAGCCTTATCGCCGCAAATTGGCTATAGTCAATTACCGCTTGAAACAGAATCTTGCATATGTAAACCACTGCATCCAGGGTGAGGAAATTGTTGATCAGGAGATTATCCAGCATCGCTTCCGGACAGAAACGGAATTTTTGCATGACCTGTATCAGATTCGCGACTCTCTGATTGAGCATGGTGACCGCGCCATTGCGGATGAAGAATTGAAGGATTTAATCCGTCTGGTCGAGACATTCGGTTTTTTCCTGCTGCAACTGGATATCCGCCAGGAATCAACACGCCATACCCAGGCTGTATCGGAAATTTTACGCCGCTATTCCATTGAATTTGACAAGCTTGAAGAACATGAGCGTCTGCGGGTTCTATCCCAGGTTATCTCGGAACCGCCGCCTGTTGACCTGGCCATAGAAAATTTCAGCGAGAGCACCGCTGAAACGCTTGCGGTATTCAAGGTCATCGCGGATATGCGTAAGGAACTCGGCGAAAAAGCGATTGGCAATTACGTTATTTCCATGACCCATGAAGCCAGCCATGTCATGGAAGTAATGATGCTGGCGCATCATGCGGGCCTGGCCGGAAAAACCCGGGAAACCTGGTACTGCCATATTCGCATTTCGCCGCTGTTCGAAACCATTGAAGACCTGGAACATATCGAGCCGGTTTTAACCACACTGCTCGACGATTCCACCTACGCGGCGCTGCTTAAATCATCCGGTAATCTGCAAGAAGTCATGCTGGGCTATTCTGATTCCTGCAAAGACGGCGGCATTCTGGCCTCGGCCTGGAGTTTGTACGATGCACAGGTGACAGTAACGAGATTGATGCGGTCACGCGGTGTCGCCAGCCGCCTCTTCCATGGCCGGGGCGGAACAATTGGCCGGGGCGGCGGACCCACTCATGAATCAATATTGTCGCAACCGGAAGGCACGGTGCATGGTGAAATCAAGTTTACTGAACAGGGTGAAGTGCTTTCATTCAAATACACCAATGTGAATACCGCCGTATATGAACTCACCATGGGTATCACAGGACTTTTAAAAGCCAGCAGCAACCTTGTCACCGAGTCGCAACCCGACCGCAGGGACTACCTTGCCATTATGGATGAAATTGCAGAAATGGGGGAAAAAGCCTACCGGGATTTGACGGATAGAACGGAAGGATTCCTGGATTATTTTTACGAAGCAACACCGGTCAATGAAATCGGATTAATGAACATCGGCTCCCGCCCCTCACATCGCAAAAAAACCGACCGTTCCAAATCGTCCGTGCGCGCGATTGCCTGGGTATTCGGCTGGGCACAATCGCGCCATACGTTGCCGGCCTGGTACGGCATCGGCAGCGCGCTGGAACAATACCGCAATAATGATCCGACACGCCTGGCGAAATTACAGAAAATGTATCAGGAATGGCCGTTCTTCCGCGCCATGCTGAGCAATACCCAGATGGCGCTGTTCAAAGCGGAACTGGATATCGCACGGGAATACTCCAGGCTTTGTCAGGACAAAGCCATGGGTGAAAAAATTTACCAGATTATCCGCAAGGAATACGAACGCACTATCCTTCAGGTATTGAATGTCGCGGGGCAGCAAACCTTGCTGGAAGATAACAGGACGCTGGCCTTGTCACTGACCCGGCGCGACCCCTATCTGGATCCCTTGAACTACATCCAGATCGTATTGCTAAAACGTTACCGCGACGACTCAATCAGTGAAGAAGACCGTCAAGTGTGGTTAAATCCGCTGCTTCGAACCATCAATGGCATCGCATCCGGCATGCGCAATACCGGCTAACCGGAATTAGCCCGATCTAATCGGCAAACTTGCTATCGGCAGATTGTCAATCAGCCTGGCCTTACCCAGCCAGGCGGCGGCAAGCACCCGCAGATCGCTGTTCGCTCCGGTTGCGGTATCGGCTTCCGTGAGATTATCCGCGTTACAAACTTTCAGGTACTCCGGCCGAAAGCCCCGCGCTTGCAATTCCCGCATCGCCTGTTGTTCGATATCATGAAAATCACTTGGCGCGGTATCAGCATGCTCGATCCTTTATTTAACCTGAGCCGCCACGTTAGTCAGCGTGGAAAATAACATCGCAGCTGTTCTACGTTCCGCGTCCGACAGGTATTGGTTGCGTGAACTCATTGCCAGCCCGCTTGCTTCACGAACGGTTTCAACGCCGGCAACTTTGACCGGATAAAATAAATCTTCCGCCATGCGCCGGATAATCAATAACTGCTGATAATCTTTCTCGCCAAACACCGCCACATCCGGCTGCACCAGGTTAAATAACTTTGCCACCACGGTTGTAACACCGGCAAAATGCCCCGGCCGGAACCGGCCGCACAGGATATCCGACAAGCCAGGCACTATTACCCTGGTTGATTCATTCATGTTCTCAGGGTAGATGGCGGACACGGGCGGGCAAAATACCAGATCAACATCGAGGCTCTGCAACTGGTTCACATCCTGCTGCAAGGTGCGCGGATAGGCTTCAAAATCAGAGCCCGGCGCAAATTGCAGCGGATTGACAAAAATACTAACAACAACCTTTGCCGCTTGTTGTTTTGCCACTTCCACCAGCCGCAAATGGCCTTGATGCAAATTACCCATGGTTGGCACAAAGGCAATTGACTGACTTTGGCGGCGCCAGCTATACAATTGCTCGCGGAGTGATTGAGGCGATTCAATAGTTAACATGGCGAGTGGTTATTAAAATCTGACAAAGAGTATCAGGCGGTAAAACTGTGTTGTTCCAGGGGAAACGCGCCCGTCTTTACCGCTTTTACATAAGCTTCAACCGCGGCGCTGACACTTCCGGTGTCTTTGAGAAAATCATGTGTGAAGCGGGGACGCTTGCCCGGCGTGATACCCAGCATGTCCTGCAGCACCAGCACCTGCCCATCGCAATGGGGGCCGGCGCCAATTCCGATGACGGGAATCGACAGGGACTCCGTCACCTGCCGTGCCAGTTCTAAAGGCACGCACTCCAGTAACATGACGTCGCAACCGGCCTGTTCCAGGATTTTCGCATCATTCAGTATGGATTTGGCGGATTGCGCATCCGTACCCTGGACTTTATAGCCGCCGATTTTATTGACTGATTGCGGCAGTAATCCAAGATGCCCGCATACGGGAATGCCGTGCGCCGTCAATTGGCGCACGATGCCGGCAAACGCGGCGCCTCCCTCGAGTTTAACGATATGCGCGCCGCCTTCCTTCAGCACACGGGCGGCGTTTTCTAGGGCCTGTGTTTCATTGATATAACTCATGAACGGCATGTCAGCCATGATCAACGCCTGTTTGGAACCCCGGTGCACGGTTTGCGTATGATAAACAATGTCGTCGATGGTTACCGGCAAGGTGCTTTCGTGTCCCTGAATCACCATTCCCAGCGAATCACCAACCAGCAGGATTTCGATACCCGCGGCTTCCAGCACCTGGGCGAACAGGGCATCATATGCAGTCAAGCAGACGAACTTTTCGCCTGCCGCTTTCATTTTTTTCAGCGTTGCTACGGTAATTTTTGACATATCAGAAACTGGTTTTACCACAGGGCAACATCAGCCGCTGCGCCTGTCAGGAAAGGGAACCGGATTGAAATAATGCCTGCCGCTCCTGATCTGTTTGATGCGTTCCAGCAGCAGTTCGAAATCCTGCTGGTTGTTCACCAGGTCAATGTCCGCCGCGTTGACGATCAATAACGGCGATTCATTATAATAATAGAAGTAGCGGGTATACGCGTCGGACAATTTCTGCAAGTAGGCTGTTTCAATTAAGCGTTCATATTTGCGGCCGCGCTTGTGTACCCGTTCTGCCAGTGTCGGCACCGGCGCCTGCAAGTAAATCACCAGATCCGGCCTCGGCGCATCCAGAGTTAATGAGGAAAACACCTGTTCATACAAACGAAACTCGTCGTCATCCAGGGTGATTTGCGCAAACAGCCGATCCTTGTCCATCAGAAAATCAGCAACCCGGGTCGGCGCCGCGAACATATCCGATTGGCGCAATTCCTGTAGCTGCCGCACCCGCTGAAACAGAAAAAACAACTGGGTAGGCAATGCCGTGTGGCGGGGATTCTGGTAAAAACGCTCCAGGAACGGATTTTCTTCCGCCTGTTCCAGTAATGTTTCCGCACCCAGATGGTCCGCCAGCCGCCGGCACAAACTGGTCTTACCCACGCCGATTGGTCCTTCCACCACAATATAGCGCGGCGTTTCAGCACTGCTCATAAATAATTAAAACCTATGCTTCAGTTCCGTTTTTACTTTATCAAAAGCCGTTGTTATTAAAGGAAGAGAACGTACCTATTTTTTCCAGCCCCCCTGCATCAATGGTATGCGCCAATTCACGTAATGGTCCATGGCCGGGTATCTGCAGGTCCGGTGCAATTTCCAATAAAGGATACAGGACGAACGCTCTTTCATACAGCCCCAAATGGGGAATAGTCAGATTTTCAGTTTTGATCAACTTATCACCATACAGCAGGATATCGAGATCCAGGGTTCTTGCCGACCATCGTTCAGCGCCACGCGCGCGGTCATGACGATTTTCAATGGCATTGAGTTCCAGCAACAGTGTTTCCGGTGAAAGAGTTGTAGCGATTTCAACGACCGCATTGACATATTCCGGCTGATTCTGCGGCCCCATCGGCGGACTGCGGTAAAGACTGGAAATTTTGACGAGAGTGACATGCGCGAGCGCCGCGATATCATCACAGGCTTGCGTTATTTGCCGCACAGGATTATTCAGATTACTACCCAATCCGACAAACACAGTGGTCATACAAATGCCTGATAGGATAAGGCTAAACAATGAACCATCAGCGCATTTTACGCGGCCGGCGGCCACGCCGCCGTGGTGAATGGATTTTTTTTAACATGGCCGCGCGCGTTGCGTCGTTTGCTTCCTGAAATTCCGTCCACCAGTCACCCAGCGGCAGCAAATCCGGCTCAACAGAGTGGGCACGCAACAATAAAAAATCATATCCGGCACGGAACCTGGGTAACGCCAGCAAACGATATGCCCGTTTACCGCTGCGATTGTCCAACCGCGCCTGTAACGACCAGATTTCACGCGTTTGCATCGCAAACCGTTTGGGCAACGAAATAAAATCAGTTTGTTGCGCGATCACGTCGGCTCCCGCCTGCTGGTGCGCCGGCAACGGCCGCATGCCGTTGGCGATATTTTCCCGCGCCAGGTTTTGCATGGGACGCCATAACATAATGGCAAACAAAAATGCCGGGGTTACCGGTTTTCCCTGTGCAATGCGTTCATCAGTGTTGCGTAAACCCAGCCGGATCAACGCATCGGTATCCGCGCTGGCCGGATGTTCCGGTTTTAACAGCGACGCAGTATACGGAAACAAATTGTCAAACAAGGTGTACTTGCGCAATAAATCATAGGTAGCAACCGCATGACCGCTCAAAAACAGCTTTAATACTTCTTCAAATAAACGCGCCGGCGGCACTTGCGACAATCGATCAGCAAGCTGGTAAATAGGCGCTTCGGTATTGGGTTCGATATTAAAGCCCAGCTTGGCGGCAAAACGCGCGGCGCGCAGCATGCGAACCGGATCTTCACGGTACCGTTGCCCGGGATCGCCGATGATACGAATCAGCCGGTTTTTCAGATCTTCCAGGCCACCCGTGTAATCAATAACCGTGAAGTCCTGGATGTTATAGTACAAGGCATTGATCGTAAAATCCCGGCGCCAGGCGTCTTCCTCGATAGTACCAAATACATTGTCGCGGATTAACATGCCGTCCCGGGTGTGGCGGTTTTTTAATTCTTCATCCTCACTCTGTTCTTCATGACCACGAAATGTGGCAACCTCAATGATTTCATCGCCAAAATGCACATGCACCAGGCGGAAACGCCGGCCAATCAACCGGCTGTTGCGAAACAACTGAATAGCGTCCTCGGGCAGGGCATTGGTTACAATATCGAAGTCCTTGGGATGACGATCCAGCAGCAGATCACGCACGCCGCCCCCCACCAGATAAGCGTCGTAATCGGATTTTTTCAGGCGATATAAAACCTTGAGTGCGGGTTCGCTGATATTGCTGCGCGATAGAGTATGCGCGTCACGCTGCAAGACAACGGGAGCGGGTAATTTATTTTTAATTTCAGTTTTCAATGAATCGTTACTTCTTGCACAGTCCTGCTGAGGGGTGACCAGATTATCCATTAACCGTTGATACCCTCACAATTTTGTCCCTGTCGTCAGCGAAACATTGATTCAAAACAGCATCAACGCACCGCCAAACTATGCACGCCGTCCCTGTCGACAAACAGCTGATCGCTTAAATCCGGTCACTTTCATGCTGTCGTATTTCCGGCAATTTCAACCATTCTGAACCATGGACTTTAACTTATCGTAAGGTTCAACAACCAAACAACTTGCGCATTCTATGTCGTTAACACGCTAAAAACAAATTGGATCATAAGGATTATGACGTTTCACTATATCGTTATAGCCCGGCGCGCTTAACTGTCACCGTCGGCGCAAACTACTTAAGTAAAAACTATCAATTCATTGCCGCGCCGTCATCAGGTGCCGGACAACCGCCAAATCCTTATCCACCGGAAATGTTTGGCACAACCTGTGCTTATTAAATGTGCAAATGTATATGCAGCGCATATCCAAAACATACTCAAAGTATAACTAACTGACAGCCGTATCGGGGTACTAACAGAATGGATTATTCAGAGAAACGCGGATTTATCCGTATTAAGACGCAATCAAAAATTGAATACCGGGTAATGGGCTCCAAAGAAACTTACTATGGTGAATGCATCAACCTGAGCGCGGGCGGGGTATTGTTTACCAGTGCACATAATGTCACGCCCGGCACCCTGATGGAAATAACCATCAAACCTGAGCAACTCATGGTTACCCCGCTGGATGCCACGATTAAAGTGATAAGAACCCAGAGTAATTCCAGCGGGGGTTACTCCATTGCGGGACAGATCAAGGACCTGGTATAAGCATTAAGGAATCGTTTAATCCGGCTTATATTTATTTGATATGACACGTTAGACAAAGCGCGCTGCCATGATCCGGAGCAATCGCATTAGGAAAATCCAGCTCCAATGCTGATGGAATGCCGTTGGACACCCGCAGAAACGTTGGATTGTCCACGTTATGCGGGTCATGACAGGAACCGCATTCCACAAACGGCTGCTCGCCACCGGCGACATCAGTTTCGCCCTCCAACCGCGTATATAAAATGATGTCGGTGCGGTCACGGTTGCCGCTGGAAATGGATTCTGCATATCGTTCTACCCACCATAGTCTTGTAATTGCGGCATTGGTCGGCGCATTCATATTATTTAACGTGAACGCTTGCGGATGTGGTTTAGGATTACCTGCCGCCACAAAATCCGGATCATTTGTCGGGCCCATTGGATTTTGGACATTAACACCACCTCCGCCATATTGCATACTCACGGGATGATCGTTGGATAAATCCAGGCCAAGATTTTGCACTATTCCCGTACACAGCCAAGGCTCAATCATGCAAACATCTCCCCCCGCAAAATTATTGCCTATTCGCTGCCCGGTAGAATTAAATTTGCCGGACCCGGGAGCGTTGATGACCGAATCGATAGCCTGCGTGCCAGCATGACACGACAAACGGGCGATGGTAACCGAGCCAACGGGCGCCTCCGTTGCGTCAAAGGTGGAAGTTCCCAGAGAGGAATATCGTGTGTAAACCGCGGGATCAATTAATCTTCGGTTCCAGATAGGAACCACCGCCGTATTATCGCCACCATGAGGCGTATGGCAAAAGACGCGGATCTCCGCGGTATCAAGGCTGTGGTTTGCGGGTGTACCGCCATTGGGTGTCGTAGGCCGTATGTTGGTCGATCCAAGATTGTGGTAGGAATCAGAAATACTATTCATCTGCCGGCCAATACCCTGGCCGGTACCAGGCGCAGCTAAACCGTTAGCCGCAAATCCAATGAACAAGCTGAAACCAATTATCGATGCAACAATTCCGCGCGGCTCCATTTGCACACGTCCCTGTATTTATTCTTATCACCGATGCATATGTAAAGTGCATTGTTATTTGATACATCGTCTCTATTTTTTTGGACAGCGGTTCCGACTAAGTGGCGTAAGACATGATTCATTGCAACTCATGGCCGACATGGTAGTAAATTTCAACAGAAATGAAAAGCTGAAATACTTGATAACCTGCGGCGCTGATTGTTCGTTAAACAGCAACAGCCCGCTGTACCGCTTATAAATCGATCTCTCAACTAATATATTTGATACTGCACATGCCGATCATTAACGCAAATACAATCAGCATGAGAAACTTGAGCATAAGCGTGTTCAATATCCCCGGTTTTTTTGGCGCTTCCGGTTGTTGTTGCTGTGTTGGTTGTTCATCTTCCATAATAAAATACCTGAGCTAATCGATACTGAGTCAAATGCATGCTTCTGTATGTTTGCAATTAATCAACTGCCGTATTCGTTGACGTACAGGCATCGATAGCATCATCTTAAGCTCACAAAACAAGGTAAACTGCGGCCGCTGACAGCAAATCAAGGATACGATAAAAAATAACGCGCCGGAAAAGCGCGTTACTTAACTATAGCTCGAACAAGTGGCCGTTCAGGCGCACTGGATCAGAAAGGAATATCATCATCAAAATCCGGTATGCCGCCGGCCGGTTCATTGGTAAACGCCGGTTCCTTCGCGGATGGTGCGCCGCTATTCATGGATGCGGTGCCTCCCCGGCTGTCGAGCATCTGCATTTCATTGGCGATGATTTCCGTGGTATAGCGGTCCTGCCCGTCCTGCCCTTGCCACTTGCGGGTTTGCAGGCGGCCCTCGATATAAACCTTGGAGCCTTTTTTCAGATATTCACCCGCGATTTCCGCCAGGCGCTTGAAAAATACCACGCGGTGCCATTCGGTTTTTTCAACATTTTCACCCGTGGTTTTGTCTTTCCAGCTTTCACTGGTGGCCAGCCGCACCGTGGTAACGGGATCACCACTAGGCATATATTTCACTTCAGGATCAGCACCCAAATTACCGATTAATATCACTTTGTTGATACCACGCGCCATAATCAAATCTCCCCGTCTGGATTTTTCCGAATCAAACCCTTGCTTGCCCAAATTATCATCTGCATTGAATGCTTATGCAACCGAATACTGACGCAACCGCTCCCGGTCCAGCGCATTCAGATCAACCTTTAAATACGCGATTCCATCTTCTATGACCACCACGGCTTCCGCCACGCCGGTGATGCCGGTCAGCTCATTGACCAGGCGCCTTGCCTGCTGCTCATCAACTTTTCCCACCTTGATCATATGACTGCTGAGATAGCGCGGACTGTGCATGGTGGATGCTAAAAGAAACCAGACCACGGCCAATGCAGCGCACAAACCGAACACCGCGTTCATGCCAAACGCGCCATGCAGCCAGCCTCCCAGTACGCCACCAAAAAACGCGCCGCTGAATTGGGAAGTAGAGAAGACGCCCATTGCGGTGCCTTTGCGGTCCGGCGCGACCATTTTTACAATCAGCGACGGCAAGGTCGCCTCCAGCACATTAAACGCGACAAAAAACAGGAACAATGAAAATACAATTCCGGCAATAGAGTGGTGCATCAGCATCAGCACGATTTCCGCGATCGCCAGGGTCATAATCGCGGCGCCAAACACTTCTTTCATGCGCCGTTTCTTTTCCGCAATAATCACGAACGGTATCATCATGAGCATGGACAGCAACATGACCGGCGCATAGATCAGCCAATGATTTTCCGCACTCAGGCCGGCTACATCCCGCAATGATAGCGGCAATACGACAAAGGTTGCCGTTAGCATCATATGCAAAGCCAGCACGCCAAAGTCGAGGCGTAACAACTGCGGATCGGTAATGACCTGTTGCAATTGTTGCGGCGCGGTCATGGTATCCCTGTGAAAGGAACTCTGCACCGGGCTGGGCACGATGAAATTCAACACGCCGATGGCCAAAACCGCCAGTACCGCCGTCAGCCAGAATATTCCATCCACGCCAATCCAGTGATTGAGCAGCGGTCCAAGTATCAAGGACACCATGAAGGACATTCCCATGCTGATACCGATGACCGCCATCGCCGACAAACGATGCTCTTCCCTCGTGAGATCGGCGGTCAGCGCCATAACAACCGCGGCAATGGCGCCCGCGCCCTGCAACGCGCGCCCGATAATCACACCCGATATCGTATCAGCAGTGGCTGCTACTACACTGCCGGCTGCAAAAATCAGTAACCCGAACGTAATGACCTTTTTCCTGCCTATGCGGTCAGACACCATGCCGAAAGGAATCTGCAAGGCGGCCTGGGTGAGGCCATAAATTCCAATCGCCAGACCGACCAAAGCGGGCGTGCTACCCTGCAGTTTTTCCGCGTACAGCGCAAACACAGGCAGGATCATGAACAGCCCCATCATTCGCAGGGCGTAAATGCTTGCCAACGAATATACTGATTTACGTTCCGTAGGTGTCATCCCGTCTTTCTTTTTGTGTTTATGTGGCGGGTCATTGCGCGTCACGTGGTACTGCCCCTTTGCGTCGAAGTGTGAAAACGACGTATATTAGCAGGTTCGCTTATTTGACGAAAATAAGTTGACGAAAACACGTCGGTGAAAACAAGTTGGCAGAAATAAGATAGCGGAAACGAAAATGGATAAGATTTACATACGCGGCGCCAGAACGCATAACCTGAAAAATGTCGAGTTAACCTTGCCTCGTGATAAACTCATTGTTTTCACGGGGCTTTCCGGATCAGGCAAATCCTCCCTGGCATTTGACACCATTTACGCCGAAGGTCAACGGCGCTATGTGGAATCACTCTCCACCTATGCCCGGCAATTTTTGTCCATGATGGAAAAACCCGATGTGGACCATATCGAAGGTTTGTCGCCTGCTATCTCGATTGAACAAAAATCAACCTCTCACAACCCCCGTTCGACCGTGGGCACCATTACGGAAATCTACGATTACTTAAGGCTGTTATACGCGCGCGCCGGCGTGCCCAAATGCCCGGATCACGGCATCAACCTGGAAGCGCAAACCGTTAGTCAGATGGTGGATCAGGTGCTGGCCCTGCCGGAAGGCGCGAAACTGATGCTGCTGGCGCCGGTGGTGCGCAATCGTAAAGGCGAACATATCAACCTGCTTGCCGACCTGCGTTCGCAAGGTTATATCCGCGCGCGCATTGACGGTGAAATGCATGAACTCGATTCCGTGCCGGAACTCGACCTCTATAAAAAACACACCATTGAAGTTGTCGTCGACCGGTTTAAAGTGCGGCCGGATTTGCAACAACGCATTGCCGATTCTTTTGAGACCGCGTTAACGCTCAGCGGCGGCATTGCATCCATCGCTTATATGGATGAAAAAAACGCGGCGGATATTGTCTTCTCCTCGCAGTTTGCCTGCGCCGAGTGCGGCTATTCGATTCCCGAACTGGAACCGCGCATGTTTTCCTTCAACAATCCGGCCGGAGCGTGCGCCTCCTGCGACGGCCTGGGCAGCAAACAGTTTTTTGATCCGGAACGGATTGTGGTGCATCCGGACCTGAGTTTGCCGGCCGGCGCGGTGCGCGGCTGGGACCGGCGCAATGCGTATTATTTTCAACTCATCCAGTCACTGGCGAAACATTACAAGTTTGATATTGAAAAACCATTCAACAAACTGCCAAAAAAAATCCAGGACATCGTTTTATACGGCAGCAAGGAAGAAAAAATCGAGTTCCACTATCAAAGCGACCGCGGCGGCGTCACCAAACGCAAGCAAAGCTTTGAAGGCATAATTCCCAACATGGAGCGCCGCTACCGGGAGACGGACTCCAATGTGGTGCGCGAGGAACTGGCCAAGTATCTCAGCCAGCAGCCCTGCCCCGACTGTAACGGCACCCGGCTGTCCAGGGCGTCGCGCAGTGTTTTTATCAACGACAGCTCTCTGCCGCAGGTGACGGCACTGTCCATAGAAAAAACCCAGGCGTTTTTCGAAAACCTGAATCTGCCGGGAAGGCGCGGCGAAATCGCGGAAAAAATCCTGAAGGAAATCGGTCAGCGTTTGCAGTTCCTGATCAATGTCGGGCTGGATTACCTGACACTGGACCGCAGCGCGGAAACGCTTTCCGGCGGCGAAGCGCAACGTATCCGGCTGGCCAGTCAGATCGGCGCCGGCCTGGTGGGCGTCATGTATATACTCGACGAACCATCCATCGGCCTTCATCAAAGAGACAATCAACGCCTGTTAAATACATTGATCTATCTGCGCGATATGGGGAACACCGTGATTGTCGTGGAACATGACGAAGACGCCATTTGTGCCGCGGATCACTTGGTGGATATCGGACCCGGCGCGGGTGTTCACGGCGGGCGGATTATTGCGCAGGGCACGCCGCAACAAATCATGAATGAACCGGCATCCCTGACGGGCCAGTATTTATCCGGTAAAAAATCCATCACGATTCCAGGGAAACGCGCGCCGTTCGACAGGAACAAGGTGATTAAAATTGAAGGCGCATCGGGCAACAACTTGAAGAATATTAACGTGGAAATCCCCGTGGGCCTGATGACCGCGGTCACCGGAGTATCCGGTTCCGGCAAGTCCACCCTGATTAATGATACGTTGTTCCGTTACGCGGCCAAACACATTAACGGCAATCCCAATGAACCGGCGCCCCACAAAAAAATCAGCGGCCTTGAGGTGTTTGACAAGGTCGTTGATATCGACCAAAGCCCTATCGGCCGCACGCCGCGCTCCAATCCCGCCACTTACACCGGCTTGTTCACGCCGATCCGCGAGCTGTTTGCCGGAACACAGGAAGCGCGTTCCCGTGGCTATAATCCGGGCCGCTTCAGTTTTAATGTCAAGGGCGGACGTTGCGAAGCATGCCATGGCGATGGCGTCATTAAAGTGGAAATGCATTTCCTGCCGGATATCTATGTGCCTTGTGATATCTGCAAAGGCAAACGTTACAACCGCGAGTCACTGGAAATCAAATACAAGGGACGCAATATATACGAAGTTCTGGACATGACGGTGGAAGATGCGCGGGAATTCTTCGATGCCGTGCCGGTATTAGCGCGCAAGCTGCAAACCCTGATCGATGTGGGCTTGAGCTATATCCGTCTCGGCCAGAGCGCAACAACCTTGTCCGGCGGCGAGGCGCAGCGGGTAAAATTGGCGCGCGAACTATCCAAGCGCGACACCGGCAATACGCTTTATATACTTGATGAGCCCACCACCGGCCTGCACTTTCATGACATCCAGCAATTGCTCGACGTGCTGCATCGGCTGCGGGACCATGGCAACACCATTGTGATCATCGAGCACAACCTGGATGTGATCAAAACCGTCGACTGGATCGTTGATCTGGGTCCGGAAGGCGGCGACAAAGGCGGCACAATTGTTACCGCAGGCACGCCGGAACGGGTTGCCTCATGCAGGGAATCCTATACCGGGCAGTTTCTCGCGCCTATTTTGAAAAAAGCCGGACTGAAGGCAACCGGTACTTCATAGACTGAATGCAACTGCAATTCAGCAGCTCGCCCTGATCCTGGCAATGAAAATTGAAAAATCTTCAACGCAGAGGCGCCAAGGCGCAAAAAGTATTTAGTGAATTGCAATGGTTTTGAAAGCAGAAATAGCGTTGAATGCACCACATTCAAGCCATGAATCGGTGTTGTTAGACGCTATTAATAAATTGTTTTCTTAGCGCCTTTGCGCAGATTTGGTGGTTGACCACTAACGAATGCCTCAGTATAACCAACCTAATTCAACGTCCAGGCCACTTTGTTGTCAACCGTCATCCACTCGTACAACTCACCCACCGGCATGGGTTTGGCATAATAATATCCCTGGACCTGGTCACATCCCATTTCCTTTAACAATTTTACGGTCTGGCCATCCTCCACCCCCTCAGCAATCACCCGCAATCCGAAATTGTGCCCCATATCAATAGTTGTGCCCACGATCAGTTTGTCGTCTTCATCAACCGCCATATCTTTAATAAAAGTACGGTCGATTTTCATTTCCTTAACCGGCAGCCGTTTCAGGTAAGCCAGCGATGAGTAACCTGTGCCATAGTCGTCAATGGAAATCTGCACGCCGATATTGTTCAATTGATTTAGCAGGTTTAGCCCCTTATTGGGATCCTGCATCATGGCGCTTTCGGTAATCTCCAGGATCAACCGGTTGGGTTCAACATTATTTTTCTGCAACAACATTTTGGTGTAACCAACCAGTGAATCGTCCCGCAAACTGCACGCCGATATATTGACCGCAATCGCGATATCCAGACCGGAACTCGCAAACGCTGTCGCCTGGCGCATTGCGTTATTCAACACCCATACCGTTAATGGTTTGATAACGCTGCTCTGTTCCGCCAACGGAATGAATTCGTTTGGAGGTATCAATCCCAGTTCCGGATGGTTCCAGCGCAGCAAGGCTTCGACACCCGAGACCACGCCTGTTTTAATGTCAATTTTCGGCTGATATACCAGGTAAAGCGCATCATTGTTGATCGCCTTGCGCAGCTCGGCCATTAACGCCAGCCGCCGTGGATCATAGTTGTCTATAGATTTTTCATAGACTATCAACGGTTGACTTCCCATCTTCGCGGTATGCAACGCCACTTCTGACTGACGGACTATCTCAGTCGCCTCGGTGGTAAATCTCGGCGCCAGGGACACACCGACCTGGGTGCCGATGTCCAGCACGATATTGGGTAATTCAAACGGCGCCGACATCGTCGCCAGAATCCGGTGAGCGATGGAGATGGCTTTGGTTTCGGATTCCAGGTCGTTGATCACAACAACGAACTTGCCACCGGAATATTTCGCGGTGAAATAGGTTTCCGGAGAATTTTTTAAATTAGACAGGCGTTCCACGCTTTCGCTGATTCTGTCAGCCGCGGCCTGCAGTATTTGATCGCCGCTGGCATAGCCTACCGATTTGGTGATTTCGCTGAAACTCTCCAGGGAAAAGAGCAGCATTGCCACGATCCGGTCGTCTTCACGGATATTGCGCATGACATTGGACAGGTGATCGCACAAGCTTGCCGTATTTGCCAGACCGGTAAGTGAATCATACCCGGCCAGTTGCCTGTCCTGCAGTTGAGTTCTTTTAATTTGTTCGAGTTGCCGGGTTAATTCGATGACCTGTAATTGATGGCCGGGTGAGGCGCCTTTCTGGCCCATATGTCTTTCCCTGACCATTTTGGCGAGATAGTGATTTTCCAATAACACACTGATCCGCGACACAACTTCGTTTTCGTTAAACGGCCAGCTTATAACATCTTTCACTCCCAACTGCAGCGCATTACGCACCAGTTCCGAATTGGTGTCACGTGTCAGCAGCAAAATGGGGATTTCAGGCAGGGCGATTTCCCGTAGCAGGTTCTTCAACACCTGCAATTGAGAACCGTTTGTATTATCGACATTGAGAACAACCAGCGCCGGCAGATTGTCCGGATCCACCAGTCTTTCATTGGTGACAGGTTTGTTATTGTAGATATTCCGGAATCCGTGCGCGTGCAGAATATTTTTTAGAGCCAGAACATTAACCAGATCATTATCGGCCAACAGAATCTTGGCAGTTTTTAATTGATTGCCTGGAACCACGCGCGCACCCCAATAAATATACCAGCGCGATATGGCCCTTGCCGGATACTTCCTGCGCTGACTATATATAATTATCGAACGGTTTCGTATTTTCTTTACCGATTTGTTCCGCAAGACGCGAATAGTTCTACTTGTAAGCCATTGATTATCATAACTATTGAGTGGCAGCGGCCACAGCAGGATTCCCGAATCCGTTCCGGCGCCGCGCGCCTGTTCATTTGCGGCCTATTATCACGATATTTCCGGTCAAGACTTGTAAAATTCGACCGAAATTATTACTGCTGACAGAGAGCTATCCGTTTAGTCCGGCCACTCATAATCAAAGGGATTTTTTGTGATTAGCAACACGCCCGAGGGGAACCAATCGCTATACCGGCTGATGCCGGTGGAAATTCTATTGCAACTGGCGGCACTGGCGATTTTTTCCCATCATTACCGGGGAACGATTTCCGGGAATCATTTCGCTGCCTTTGTTACGCTTATTCTTTCCGTTAACCTGTACCGCTTTATTGTCGTCATATGCCTGCGCTATTTCGGCGATACCAAAGCGGAAGGACACGGCATATTCGCCGCTATCAATTTCCTGTCCGGCAATTTTCTTTCCGGCTTGAGCTGGGGTGGCGGCTTCGTTGCGCTTTCTATCGTCAGCAATGCTTTTTCCTTGTCGGATACCG
>JAKEGK010000107.1 GCA_022627515.1 Gammaproteobacteria bacterium | reverse complement strand
ACAAGTCGTTGGAAGGCGCTTTTTTCAGCCCCAGTAGTTGGCGTGTGCGTTCCAGAATCGCATCGACCGTGGATTTGGAGGGAGGTGATTCGATGCCCGCCGTTAAAATATCTTCCGCGCCCAGCAGGTTTTCAAGCGCCGCGCTGCGAGACGATGGGAAGATGTTGAGTTTGGCATTAGTGACGAATTCGTGGAATTCTTCGCCGCTTGGCAGAGCTGAAATAATAATCAGCAATAGAATGACTACGGGCGTAATCATGCATTGAGGATATGGATATATCTCCTTTAATTGTTTGTAATTCAGAGATTTAAACCACACTGGGCATATCCTTTTATGCGACAATATCCTGAAGATTCTATAACAATACAAATGGCCATCCCAGCATAAATAAATTTATGGCAATATGGATATTAAGAAATCCTGCGCACCGTATCTTGCGTGCCGGGAAAACTAGGCAAAAAAATGTTGAAAATCAAAGTATTAAAACGTAGTCTTGAAACCTATTGGATTGCTGATATTAAAATAGGCTCTAAGCATAAAATACTATAACGGCACGCTAGCACGGGAATTCATCGAAAAGCCGGGACAAACACACAGAAATGGCACTATTCAGGTCAGAAGAAAGTACCAGGACAAAAGAGCGTAAATGGATGCGTTGCGGCAATCCTGACCAGATCCGTGACCAGCTGCGGCTCTGGTACCGCCGTCTGCCGGGCGCCTGGCTCGCTGAGCAGGAAATTAAGTTGTTGGATGAGGTGCTGCCGACACTGTTTGGCTATAACCTGTTGCAAGTAGGGGTATCCTATCCGGATGATTGCCTCGCCAAGAGCAAGATTCCCAATCAGATGGTGATGGACGTTGATGAACCGCCCTGTGTCAGTCATTTGCGCGAATCATTAGTGTGCCGCAAGATTGGTTATTTACGTGGCATACCTGAACAGTTGCCATTGGCATCCGATAGCCTGGATGTGCTGATACTATCCCATAGCCTGGAATTCACAGCCGAGCCGCACCAGGTGTTGCGGGAAGCGGATCGCACCCTGATTCCGGAAGGGCACGTGGTCATACTTGGCTTTAATCCCTGGGGATGGTGGATGTGGTGGCGTCTGATCCTCGGCTGGCGGGGCAAACCGCCGTGGTGCGGGTGGTTTATACCGCTTACCCGCCTGAAAGACTGGTTGCAGTTACTGGGCTTTGATATTGTTGACCAGCATGGTTACTTTTACCGGCCCCCGTTTTCCAGTAAAAGTTTGATGCAAAAGTTGAATTTTATGGAGCGTATTGGCCGCCGATTCTGGCCGTTTTTCTGCGGTGCATACCTGGTAGTAGCGAGAAAGAGGGTAGCGACTCTTACTCCGATCAGACCGCGTTGGCGTCCGCGCCGCAGCCGTCTGGTAGCGCCCGAGCTGGCGGGTAATTCATCATCCATTACTAACCGTGAAAACGGGGATCATCACAACTAAAGAACGCAATTGACGCTGCAATCAATATTACAAATCAATGCGCCATATAGTTCAGGATACAAATATACAAATCCGCATGAATGACAAAGTCGTGGAAATTTTTACCGATGGCGCCTGCCGTGGCAATCCGGGTCCCGGAGGATGGGGTGTGGTCCTGCGTTATAACGGCAAGGAAAAAACCTTGTACGGTGCGGAAGAAAACACCACCAACAACCGCATGGAGTTGATGGCGGCAATCACCGCGCTGGAGTCTTTAAAACGGCCATGCAAGGTGAGTTTAACCACCGATTCCAAATATGTGCGCGATGGCATCTCGGAATGGATTAACAATTGGAAAAAACGCGGCTGGAAAACCGCCAACAAAGAGCCGGTCAAAAATATAGAACTCTGGCAACGTCTGGACAAGGCGCGTGAGCGGCATGAGATCCACTGGCACTGGGTGAAAGGACACACCGGTCATCCCGGAAACGAGCTGGCCGATCAGCTCGCCAACCAGGCGATCGATGAACTGTTGCTCAGCAAAAGACGGCTATAAACAATTCGCAATAAACAACCGCCAACAAACCACCGCCAACAAACGACAACGGGAAGATCAATGAGGCAAATCGTACTGGATACCGAAACCACGGGCCTTGAACCCGCGCAGGGTCACCGCATTATCGAAATCGGTTGCGTGGAGCTTTTGAACCGGCAGCTTACGGGAAATCACTATCATCAATACATCAATCCCGGCCGCGACGTGGAAGAAGGCGCCATTGAAGTGCATGGCATCAGCAATGAATTCCTGGCGGACAAACCCCGCTTCGAGGATATCGCGCAAGCGTTTATTGATTTCATCCAAGGCGCCGAGTTGATTATTCACAACGCCCCTTTCGATGTGGGGTTTATTAACCACGAATTTAAATTATTAGGCAAGCGCTATCCAGCAGTGGAGTCGCTTTGCACGATACTGGATACACTGGCCATGGCGCGGCAAAAGCATCCCGGGCAAAAGAACAGCCTGGATGCCTTATGCAAACGCTATGAAGTGGACAACGCTCATCGTGAGTTGCATGGCGCATTGCTCGATGCCGAGATACTTGCCGATGTGTATTTGCGCATGACCGGCGGCCAGGCGGCGCTGTTATTGGGTGGACAGGAATCCGAAAGTTCAGCGCAGGCGCAGACGATCTGGCGTCTCTCCGCGGACCGCCCGCCGCTCGCCGTTATCACCGCCAGCAGCGAGGAACTTGCCGCTCACGAGCAGCGTTTGCGGGCGATTAACGATGCCAGTGGCGGTGAATGTGTCTGGCTGAAAATGACATCCGGAGCATCAGCGGCGGATTGATGACGGTTTGTCACTAAACAACCGTTCATTGACGATCAGTTTAAGAAGCAATTGTCAGGTAAACCCGCATCATCAGCCAACACGGTTGATATTTGCCCGTAATCCCCAGCGGGATTTAAAAAACCACTTGGTAAGGTCATCCGCATTGCAGGGTTCACACATATAATGGCCTTGCGCCATGTTGCAGCCGAGAATGATCAGTTTTTCCATGATCGCTTCACTTTCGACGCCTTCGGCGGTTACCTGCAGTCCCATGTTATGCCCCAGGTCGATGGTAGAGTGCACAATAACTTCATCACTGCTGTCCTGACCCATATCGATAACAAATGACTTGTCGATTTTGATTTCATTGACGGGAAGTTTTTTCAAATACGCCAGCGATGAATAACCGGTGCCGAAATCATCAACCGCGATGTGTACACCCATGGCGTGAATTTTACCGAGCATTTCCAAAGCGTGCGCCGGATCTGTCATCACGGCGCTTTCTGTCAGTTCAACGGATAAATAGGCAGGATCAAGGCCGGAGGTGCGCAGCGTTGTGCGTATGGTATCGAGAATGCCGGAGTCTTCCAGGTTGCGCACGGACAGGTTAACCGCTATCCCGATTTTCAGATCATTGCTGTGCCACTTGGCGCATTGCCAGGCGGCGGTTTCAATGACCCAGCGCGTCAGGGGATGAATCAGTCCCGAGTGTTCGGCCAGCGGGAGAAATTCCTCCGGAGCAATCTCGCCGCGTCTGGGGTGTGTCCAGCGCAATAGTGCTTCCACGGCCGTAGTCGCGACCGTCTTGAGATCGATTTTCGGTTGATAGAATAATTCCAGGTCACCATTGTTCATGGCTTCGTAGAGGTCGGTTTCCAGGTTGAGCTGAATAATGTTATGACGATCGAGGTTAGATTCATAATAGGTGTAGCCATGACGGTTTTTCTTCGCGTGATACATGGCAACGTCGGCGCGTTGCATTAGCTGATTGATATCGTCTCCGTCGTCAGGGCAGTGAACAAGGCCGATACTACCGCTAACGGAAAGACTGTGCTGCCCGACTATGATGGGATGGCTGAGCGACTTGAGGATTTTTTCCGCCACCACTGTGCCGGCGTGTTTACCGTCGTCCGAGGGAACGATTGCCGCGAATTCGTCGCCGCCCAGGCGCGCGATGGTGTCTGATGACCGCACCGCATGCTGCAGGCGTTGTCCGACTTCCTGCAGCAGTTGATCGCCGATATGATGACCCAGCGTATCGTTAATGTATTTAAAACGATCCAGGTCAAGCATCATTAAAAAGAACGGCGATTGATGAGCCCTGACCCGGTTAACAAATTCATCCAGCCGCTCATAAAAAAAAGCGCGGTTGGGCAGGCCGGTCAGCGAGTCTGTAAATGCCATGCTTTCCAGCGTGTTATACAACACGTTCAGTTCGCCAGCCATATCATTGAAGCCATCGGCCAGTTCGGTAATTTCCGCGTTGCCGTTTATGGCAACGCGCTCCGCCAGGTTGGCTTTGTCTTTACGGATTCTGTGCAATTGCCGGGTTAATTTACTGAGTGGATTCAACGTGGTTTTTTGCAATAGCGCCAGGAATAACAGCCCCGCCATCAGGGTGGCTAACGCGGCGGCGATCAGGATATATGAACGGGTGCGTCCAAGTTTTTCATATAGCGCTTCAACATCGGAGGCGAAATCCATCTGGTAAACCGGATTGCCACGCGCGTCGTTCAGGGAATAACTTGCGATCAGGATTTTGCGTTCGCTGCTGTTTTTGGCCGGCCAGTTATCCGATTCATAGACAGTCTCGCCGCCGGGCAGCCTGATGGCCACCGGCATGTTGAGATGCTTTTCCGCGCTGCTAAGATTCAGAGTCGGATCCACCGCAACGAGTAAATAGCCTTTCAGGCGTATGCCTCCGATGGGCACCATTACCGCAACGATCGGATTGCTGCGCGCCATGCACAGTTCCCATATGATCTTGAGGCGCTCGGCGCCGTATCGCTGGCGCGCCTGGTCGAGCAAGTCCGGGCAAGGCACGCTGGTGGGGCCCAAGCGCTCGGAACCTTCTGACGAATAGCCCGCCACGGTAAAATCATGACCAAACGCGATAAGCTTTTGCAGTTTGATTATCGTGAGAGTGACAAAATAACGGTGGAACTGTTCGTTCAGCTGGGCCTGTATCTGGCCACTGTCACTTT
>JAKEGK010000106.1 GCA_022627515.1 Gammaproteobacteria bacterium | reverse complement strand
AGTGCCTTGTATGTTAGCGTCATCAAAATCACTCCCTTTAATAGTCACGGGTTGCCCCTGGCACGTATCCGGCACTTCGGCCAGAGCTTGCGCCATGCCAATCAGCGCCACACCTGTCGTCATCACGATCAACTTCAGTAAGTTTACAAGTTTCATCATCTTATCTCCTTGAATTGAGTAGTCAGGGCAGGATCCTTTCAATCTTTTCCAGCCGCCTGCCCGCTTTCGGCCGGAATGCCACTAATTTCAGTAGGACAAAGTCCGGCAATTCATGGAACCATGCTTTCTATTGCTTTGCTGCCGAGAGCAGCCGTAACCGTATCTTGAATCGATGCGCGTTTCATAATGAACTTAATACATTTTGCGTACTAAAAACTGCTATCAAATGATGTTTCATTCATGCCGCCCAGACAATGTTACGGGATGTCCTTCTGTTGACTTCTGACACAGTGTTGCAATTCATGGTTTAGTTAATATTCGCCCGGCAATGCTGTAGCGGCTAAAATCCTGGAATCAGGAAAGAAAATTGAATTGAGCCAGGTAAATTGCAAGCCGGGTATGAGCTGTTATCCTGCGCTGTGATTACTTTGAAAAATAACTAACGATCATTGAACGCCGGTAAAAGCCCGCGTTTCCACCTGCGTTGACAGGCGCTGTCACCTATGCTGACATTGTGGGGCGAATTTACGGAGCAGGGCAGGATATCAATTTACACAAGACCGTGAAAATTACCGCAATGAAACTATTACTTCTAATTCAAGTGATGCCACAAGCGGGTTGATACGGTTAATCAAAAGAATCTCAGGCCAAATAAGAAAAGCACAACTGACAAGGGCGTTCGCCAAATTATGCTGCACGGGATTCACGCGGAATTTGTGATGGCAGGTGTGACTAAGCCCGGTAGTGCAATGATCGTTACAGCAAAGGAGAGATAGAGCAATGGACGAGTTAATGAAAGAATTAATTGATGTGGCGGACAGAACCAAAAACAATGCGCGGCAAAATCATTACGCCGCATTTCTGGTGGCGATACTAACAGCATTATCAAGTGTAATAGCGACCATTTTGGCTGCCGTTGGAGGAAAAAACGAATGGGCGGCGATATTCGCTGCTGTCCCCGTAACAATGATCGCCATCAATAGCACTTTTCGTTTCGAAAAAAAATCAGCCTGGCATTGGCGAAAGAACAAGAAAATTGAAGCGCTGATTCGTTCATTGAAATATGAAGACGCCAAACCGGATGCAGTCAGCAAGCAATTCAGCCAGATCGAGGTGGAGATGGATGAAGAATGGGTGCAATTTGGATCACCGGGTAAAACAGAAGAGTGATTTAAATCGCGCTACCGGGCGTACAAGGATGTATTAACAGCGTGTTTTTTATTGCGGCTGCATGCGCGAGTTGATGTGATCCCTGATTTTAACGGTGTTTGTAACTCAAGTGGATTAACCAAGCGCCATTCCTCTCCGCTCTCAAATTTGCCTCCCCACATATTCTATTTTCTGACGCAGTACCGGGATGAAATCTGACGCCGGCATGTCCCTGGCGTGAATCAGATCCTGCTGGGAATCTTTGATAAGAGGCGCTATAGTACCGCGAAAACAACAAGGGGGCACATCATGCATTCGTCACATCTGACGCTCGGGGCGCTGTTGTTCGCTGGATTGGCCGCCGCGGACGCGGCACCTCCCAGTGTAAGCGCGGGCGCGAAAAAATCGGAGGTATGCCAGGGTTGTCACGGCGCAAACGGCGTCAGCGCCGATGACAGCGTGCCGAAACTCGCCGGGCAATACTCGGAATACATCGTCAAACAAATTTTCGATTTCCAGATACAAAGCCGGCGCGATGACCGCATGTCACCGATGGCGGGGATGGTCACCAGCCTGGAAGACGCAAGGGATATCGCGGCGTATTTCTCCAGCCAGACTCCGATGCGCGGCAAGCCAAACAAGTCGAAGAGCGCGCAGTTGGGCAAACAGATTTACGACAAAGGCATACCCGAACGGAACATCGAAGCCTGCGCCCGCTGTCACGGACCCGACGGCAAAGGCAAGTGGAAAAACTATGCGTTATTCCCGGTGATCGGAGGGCAGCACAAAACCTACCTGCTCAAACAGCTCAACGATTTCAAGACCAGCCGGCGCGCGACCGACGCCAGCGGCGTCATGACACTGATCGGACGCAATCTGGAAAAAGCGGAATTGGATGCGCTGACCGAGTACATAGCCGGCCTGTGACGGTATTACGGATTCAGTTAACCTGTCCTATCCTTAAAGGCGGCGCCGGATTCTATTGTCACCCCTGGCAAATATAAGCCGCTTCAAAAACGCAAAACCGGTGACATTCCTATGGCTCATGTTTTAGACTTTCAAAACACTACCGTTGCGGACCCTGGGCAGGCTAACCATTCAAATTACCGCATATCCATGCTCGAAAGAATCCCTCAATTAGAAACCGCATGGCGCGCCGGAACTTTGGGTGATGCGGAATATGCCGCGCTGTATTTTCTTTACTGGCAAATCCACAAACACGGCGCGCGGTTCGCGGCGCGTATTTCACGCGGTTATCCTGCGCCGCGCATCGAAGCGGTGCTAAACTCGGTGGACACGCTGCCGCCCTATCAGCTCGTGAATTTGCTTGCAGAGTACATGGAACAGTACCGTTTTCTTGGAGTAACAGCGGCGGTTAACCATACACTGGCAAACTGGCTGCGCCAACGCTGGCGCCTCAACTTGTGTGATTATGTACCCACGCCCGCGCAGGTTCTGGCAATGCAGGTTCAAGGCGCGCGTCCGGTGACCTTAATAGCGCAGTATCCGCGGATGCTGGAAGCGGTTTTGAAAAAGAACGACGCCTTCGAGTTCATGCTGCATGATCTCGAACATGCGTTCAAATATTTTCACGACGACAGTTTGCATTCCGGCCAGCGTGCGTTGTTTACGTTATTGCAACGCGCTATGGACCGGGGTTTGTTCGAAGCATATGTCCAGGAACCGGTTTTTGCAGACCAATTGGATTATCTGCTGAGCGATATGAATACGCATCCCGTGCACGGATTGCAGTACCTGCGCGCCATGCTGGTCGACTACTATTTGCGGCGTGATAACAAGCAGCCGCGGGAAGCGCTGCCGGCTCAGGCGGCGCGTGAATTATGCGCCTGGGTTAAACGGCTGATAAAAGCCGGAGAATTTTCCGGACTTCAGCAACAACACCTGGCGGCTTTTTTTGCAGGGACTTACGATGACACACTTGCCCGGGAGCTTGTAAGCCTGTTGCGGGATTTCTTCGATGCTAGCCCGAGACGCCAGGATCAGGTTCTGCCGTGGCAGTGAGAAAAATAACTATGGAAGCTCTGATAAATTACACATTCCCCCTCCCTTTCAGGGAGGGGGTTAGGGGGAGGGTAAAAGTTTCAGGTGCTTACACCCTCACTCTGGCCCCCTTTCTCAAGGCAGAAGGAAATAATCATAGGTTCCCTATTATTAAAACCCGTTATTTTTGGCTAGCTGCAATGTTATTTTTGCCAATGAGTTTTTGTCATGCGGTTGACGAATGGAAAGAGACTAAACGCGATACGGCGAACGACATAGTCGTTTACACACGGAAACTGGACAGCGGCGATACTGAATTCAAAGCTATTACCCATGTCAAAAGCCGCTTGAGCGGGTGTGTCGCCTTAATGCGTGATGTGGATGCAATGCCACAATGGGTGCACAGGACCATCATGGCGAAAGTACTGTATCGGGTGAGCGACACCGAGGTTTATGCTTATAATGTCAGCCGCACAGAGAGGCCTCTCAATGACCGCGACGCCATAGTCCATACCGTACTGCATCAGGATCCGGACACACTTACAGTCACCATTCGAGGGAAGGGGCTCAAACAATATGATGGCGAATCCTGGTATGATTTTAAAGCCAACGAGCATCAATACATCCGTATGCCAAAAGTCGAATCCTTCTGGCGTTTTGAACCGCAGGGTGAGGGGATGGTTGAGGTGACTTTTCAGGGATATGGCGATCCGGGCGGAAATGTTTCAAATCCCTTTTTTAAGTGGTTCCTGGGCTTTGTTGTATGGGAATCGCCTTATGAAACCTTGAAAAACATGCGCGGGATTATTGAACGCACTGAATATCAAAACGCCCGGTTTCACTTTATCAGGGAACTCGCCGGCGATAATGGCCGGGACGATTAAAAATGCCTGCCGCTAAAACACCAGAACAAGTAGCCGCCGCCATGGCAGGATCAAATGTCTCGACTGACGAGTATCCCTGGTGGACTAAAAGCTTTTTTGTAAGAAAAGTGGTTTTTGAATGGAGGATATCCGGTTTCTGGGCCGGCGTAACCGTGTTTGCAGTGTATTGGTGTGTACCGCTGGTGTTTGCGTTAATAAGCGGTACTGTGCTGCCGCGCCCAATCCTTGAAGAATGGTCGTCCATGTTATCCGCCAATTTTCCGGACGTCTCGCCGGAGGCAAAATATTTTAATGGGCTTGCGCATGATCAGAAACTTCATTACCTGACCGATCTGGCATATCTCACGGACAAGACGCATTTTTTCTTTGCCTTAGTCATATCCGTTGGCGCAGGGATTGCCACCCATGTCGTGCGCAATGTCAATACCACCATCATCAAACTGCGGCAACGGGCTATCCCGCTGGCTGACGAAGCGGAACTCAAGGCGGTTTACGCGCGATATCGCGATCTGGCGGCCCACAAGGGATTTAAAATAATGTCGCTGATTCTGGGTCTGCTTGCCGGCGCCATCTTCTATTCGATGTCCAGGGCCACGAGTTACAGCGATTGGTGGGGCTATCATGAGTATGGTTATGCCGGCGTGGCGTTTGCTTTTGTCGAAGCCCTCATGGTGTATTGGGGTATGCGCACTGTTATACTCATGGGCATGGGCTCCATTATGCTGGCGAGTTTTATCAGGCGCCCGTTAGTGCTGCGGCCATTTCATCCGGATGGTTGCAATGGGCTGTCGCCGCTGGGTCAGCAGATTATTTTTCTGTGGATTTTTTCGCTGACACTGGCATTCGCCATTTACGTAACGATCAGCATCGGCTATCTGGGAATAGAAAAGACGCTGATTGTCTGGGTGCTTGCTGTTCTTGGCACTGTCTCGATTCCGGCGCTTGCGATACTGCCTTTGTTTGCGGCATTGAAGTCTATCCAGTCCGCACAACGATTCCGTCTTGCTCACTTCGAGCAGTTATTGAATGAGTTATTGGATAAAACCGAACAACTGGT
>JAKEGK010000105.1 GCA_022627515.1 Gammaproteobacteria bacterium | reverse complement strand
CTGGGCCCTACTCATGAAGATGTCGCGGTAGTGCTGACTAACCTGGCCAACGTCTTTTTTGAAGAAAACGAACCCAAATTATCCGAGCAGTACCATACACGCGCATTGAACATCCGCCGTCAGGCGCATGGTGAAGCAGACTCCTCTGTTGCGCAGTCATTGTATAACCTGGCTGTACTCTACGATGATTTACTGGAACATGAAAAAGCGATTAAGAATTACGAGCAGGCCATCAGAATCTGGAACGAAACAATTGGTCCGTCTCACCCCTACGTGGCCAATGCGCTGAACAATCTGGCGAACGTCTTTCTGGCGATTGGAAAACTGGAAGTTGCCGAAGAGTTGCATATACATTCCCTGGCCATCCGGAAGCTGATTTACGGAACGGTACACGCGGAAGTCGCCCGCTCCCTGATTAATCTTGGCGCTTTATATGTCAAGCAAAACAACTATGAAAAAGCCAAGCCGGTATATGCAGAAGCGGTAACCGTTGCAGAGCAACTCTTCGGGCCTTCACATCCGCAGGTAGCAATGTTGCTATACAGCCTGGCAAATATCTATCACATTCAGGGCCGCATGGACCGTAACGAAGAAGAAGAACTGGCCACTCAGAAAGTGAGCTTTTCCACTTCACAAAATCGAGATAATGCCGCGGAACTTAATTCACAGATCAGCGATCTGCACAATTCATCGCAAGCGTATTTTGCCAAAGCATTGCCACTGTACGAACGGGCGCTGGAAATTCTGGACAATACGATCGGCAGCAATCATCCGGCGATGACAGCCATGTTAACCGAATTGGCATTACTCTATAAAAGTGTTGGCAAAACCTCAGAAGCCGAGCGCATGCAGGTTCGCCTGAACAAACATCACTAAACATCACTGAAGTCTTCCCCTCGTAAAGCAGTATCGGCAGGATTTATATCCTGCCTTTTTTTGGCCGCCGGAACACAAACCTGAGCGATACAAACAGCCTCCGAAATAATTATTGCTGGAGTTTGCTGAAGCCGCGCGCCAGATCCGCCTTGATATCGTCGATAGATTCAAGGCCAACGGCGATCCGCAACAGGTTATCCCTGATACCCGCTTCCGCCCTGGCCTGCGGGGTTAATCTGCCATGCGTGGTTGTTGCCGGATGGGTAATCGTGGATTTTGTATCGCCCAGATTGGCGGTAATTGATAACAATTGCGTGGCGTCCACCACTTGCCAGGCCTGTTCTTTTCCGCCCCTGACTTCAAATGATAACACTCCGCCGAAACCGGATTGCTGCTGTTTTGCCAGCGCATGCTGCGGATGTGACTCCAGCCCGGGAAAGTACACCCGCTCAACAACTGCCTGTTGTTCCAGCCATTGCGCCAGCGCCAGTGCGTTGCGGCTGTGGGCCTGCATACGAATATTCAATGTTTCCAGTCCCTTGAGAAATACCCAGGCATTAAACGGACTCATACTGGGTCCACAGGTTCGAATCACGCCAAACACATCCTTGCCAACACGCTCTGCATCCCCAACCACGGCGCCTCCGACACAACGTCCCTGCCCATCCAGGTACTTGGTGGCGGAATGAATCACAATATCCGCACCCAGGTCCAGTGGACGCTGCAATACAGGCGTGCAAAAACAATTGTCGACCGCCAGCAAACAATTGTTATCATGGGCCAACTGCGCAAGCTTGCTGATGTCCGCCATCACCGTCAATGGATTGGACGGCGTTTCCAGAAACAACAAGCGGGTATTTGGTTTGATCGCCGCCTGCCAGGCCTCCACATCCGCCAGGTCTACAAAAGTGGTTGCCACGCCAAACTTGGCCAGATAACCGGTAAACATCATGACCGTGGTGCCAAAGATAGCGCGGGATGCGACAATGTGGTCACCGGATTTCAGCAGCGCAAGACAGGTAGCCAGAATCGCGCTCATCCCCGAAGCCGTAGCGACGCAACTGGCTCCGCCTTCCAGCGCCGCAAGGCGTTCTTCGAACACCCGCACGGTGGGATTGGTGAAGCGGGAATAAATATTTCCGGGTTCTTCACCGGAAAAGCGCGCGGCCGCCTGGGCGGCGCTTTGAAAAACATAGCTGGATGTTGTAAAAATCGGCTCGCTTTGTTCACCTTCATTACTGCGGTGCTGGCCTGCCCGCACCGCTAATGTTTCCAGTGCATACCCGTTGTCATTATTTCCATTGGCCATTATGTGTTTCCTTTTATGAATGTCATGAATTTTTCACGATGTCACGGGCACAAAAAAACCCGCTTATCCCGCCGCCGGCTGGCAGATTGACGCGCTGCAAACCAACGGCTAAAGCAGGTTTTACCGTTCGCTTTAGCCGTATTTATCAGGCGCCCGCAAGCTGAATGTCAAATCGGCGCAGTCAATTATCAAAGACTAGTGATTCAGGAAATCATTGTCAACCAGGCCGATGCTGATAATTTACCTCGGGCCGGAATGGCGCTAAACCATGCTAGACTGAAACTGATGCAAGCTACGATGAAAAAATCGTTGGCGGCAGGGATGCCGCCATCGAGCATTCTTTTAAAACAAGAATGGATGTATTCACAGCGTATTTTTTCATCGTGGCTTGCGTCGGTTTTTTAATATAGCATCTGTATTAATGGAAATTGCACTTCACGGAGCTTAACCAAGCGCCATTCACCTCAGGCCGTATTATGCAATTCAATAACGGCGTTATCGGCGGCGCGGCGTTTTTCCTGTTGGGCGTCATTGCGCAGCCGCTCGATATCATCCAGATAATTTTGCGTGACATCTCCGGTGACATAACGGCCGTCAAATACTGAAGTATCGAATTCCTTGATAGCCGGGTTGCCTTTACGCGCCGCTTTCACCAGGTCGGCAAGATCCTGGTAGACCAGCCAGTCAGCCCCGATGACTTTTGCAATATCCTCCTCGTTACGTCCATGTCCTACCAGTTCGCTTGCTGATGGCATGTCAATACCGTAGACGTTGGGAAAGCGCACCGGCGGCGCCGCGGAAGCGAAATAGACTTTCCTGGCGCCGGCGTCGCGCGCCATTTGAATAATCTGTTTTGATGTTGTGCCGCGCACAATGGAATCATCCACTAACAGCACGTTCTTGTTTTTAAATTCCAGGTCAATGGCATTCAGTTTCTGCCGGACGGATTTTTTGCGCTGTTTTTGGCCGGGCATAATGAAGGTGCGGCCGATATACCGGTTTTTAACAAAGCCTTCACGATAGATCACTCCAAGCTTGTTGGCGAGGGGCAATGCGGATGTGCGGCTGGTATCCGGAATAGGAATAACCACATCGATATCATGATTGGGAAATACACGCAGGATTTTATCCGCCAGGTACTCGCCCATGCGCAAGCGGGCTTTGTGGACGGAAATCTTGTCGATGATGGAATCAGGGCGCGCAAAATAAACATGCTCGAAAATGCAAGGCGTCAGGGCAGGGTTTTGCGCGCATTGCTCCGCATACAAGTTACCATCAACGTCCACGCAAACGGCTTCACCGGCCGCAATGTCCCGTATCATTTCGAATCCCAGGGAATGCAGCGCAACACTTTCCGACGCCATGACATATTCATCGCCTTCGCCGGTTACGCGTTTACCAAACACGATAGGACGGATGCCATTCGGATCGCGAAAACCGACAATGCCAAAACCGGTAATCATGGCCACCACGGCATAGGCGCCTTTACAACGCTGATGCACGCCGCGTATTGCATTAAAGATATCTTCCGGCCCCACAGACAATTTGTCCGAACGCGCAAGCTCATGCGCAAATACATTCAGCAGAATTTCGGAGTCGGAATCGGTATTGATATGGCGGCGGTCAGCACGGAACAAATCATTTTTGAGCTGGATTGCATTCGTCAGATTACCGTTATGCGCCAGGCTGATGCCAAAGGGGGAATTGACATAAAACGGCTGGGCTTCAGCGGATGAAGAACAGCCCGCGGTTGGATAGCGCACGTGCCCGATACCCATATTGCCTTTCAGCCGCAACATGTGGCTGGTGCGGAACACGTCGCGCACCAGGCCGTTGTTTTTACGCAAATACAAGCGGCCTTCATCACAAGTGACAATTCCCGCCGCATCCTGCCCGCGATGTTGCAATACCGTCAAACCATCGTAAAGCATCTGGTTCACACCAGTTCGCGCAACAATACCGATAATACCGCACATATCCGGTTCCTCTGGCTTTAAAATTCCTTACTCGACTCTACTTATTTTATTCGAGGGATAAAATTAAATGAATAATGATTTTTTATGAATTAATTATAAAAGAATGCCCCGTTGATTTCCGGCGCTATGTTGGTCTGCAACCACAGGGCGAAGTGTTCAAAGTGACCGATCATCATGGATTGGTCCCACCAAGGATCCTGCGGCAGTGACGTCAGCCCCGCAAGCAATACCAGCATGGAGACCACAACCGCGCCCCGGGCGATACCGAACACAACACCGACCGCACGATCAGTGCCGGTGAGCCCGGTACGCCGGACCAGGTGACCCGCCAGATGATTGATCAAGGCCGCCAGCATCAGTGTCAGGACAAACAGAATTGTAAAGGCGGTAATGATACGTAACGACGGAATAGTAATACTGGAAAGGAATAACTCAGCCAGAGGATTCGCGTAACGCAACGCCAGCCAGAACGCCGCCACCCAGCCAATCAGGGATAATGCTTCGCGAACAAATCCCCGCATCAAACTGAATAGTGCGGATAAAACTATAATGCCCGGAATGACGTAATCGACCCAAACCATTTATACGCTTACTCCGACAACGCACGTGACTTCTGATCCGATTGTTTGGTGGAGCTTGCCTCAGCG
>JAKEGK010000104.1 GCA_022627515.1 Gammaproteobacteria bacterium | reverse complement strand
GGAGCATGCCTTTATTTATGTCAAAGGCGCTCCGGAGAAAATTCTGGCGCTGTGCGGGGAACAGCGTACCGCCGATGGGGGAACGGCGCCTCTCGACCGTATCTATTGGCACAAACACGCGGAAACCATCGCGGCACAAGGCCAGCGTGTCCTTGCGCTGGCGGCGAGGCAGGTGAAAACAGAACACACCGTGCTTGAACAAAGTGATGTGGAAGGCACCTTAATACTGCTGGGCCTCGCCGGATTGATTGATCCTCCGCGCCCCGAAGCAATCGCGGCGGTCGCGGAATGTTATGCCGCGGGCATTCGCGTAAAGATTATAACCGGCGATCACGCCTCCACCGCCGCGGCCATCGGCCGGCAGATCGGTTTGCAAAATCCAGATAAGGTGCTTACCGGTGCCGCTATCAACGAAATGGATGACGCGGCGCTAAGCGCGGCGGTACTGGAAACTGATGTGTTTGCCCGCACCAGCCCGGAACATAAACTGCGGTTGGTGACGGTGCTGCAAGCGCACGGAAAGACGGTGGTCATGACCGGCGATGGCGTCAACGATGCGCCGGCACTCAAACGGGCCGATGCAGGCATTGCAATGGGTAAAAAGGGCAGCGAGGCGGCAAAGGAAGCCTCGGAATTTGTGCTGGCGGACGACAACTTTGCTTCAATTGTTGCCGCGGTGCGCGAGGGGCGCACCGTGTACGACAACATCAAGAAGGTGATCAGCTGGACATTACCCACCAACGCGGGTGAAGCATCCACAATCATTGTAGCGCTGCTGTCAGGCATGGTGTTGCCGGTTACACCCGTTCAGATACTGTGGGTCAACATGATCACCGCGGTGACACTGGGCATTGCTTTGGCGTTTGAACCCACCGAAGAAAACACCATGCGCCGTCAATCGCGCGCCCGCAACGAACCGTTACTGACCGGAGGCCTGGTTTGGCACATCGTGCTTGTTGCCATCCTGTTTCTGTGCGGCGTATTTGGCATCTACAGCTACGCCACTGACCGGGGATATTCGGTGGATATGTCACGCACTATTGCAATGAATACGCTGGTGGTGATGGAAATATTTCACTTGTTTTTCATCCGCAATATGTACGGAACTTCGCTCACATGGAAGGCGGTGCGCGGTACGAAAACGGTTTGGATGGCTGTAATAGTGGTCACCATCGGGCAGTTCGCCATTACTTACATACCAGCGCTGCAAATTGTGTTTGCCACGGAAGCCATCGCCTTCCTGGATGGACTTATTATCATCGGTATCGGCATGGCCTTGTTCGCCCTTATCGAGATCGAAAAGCAGATACGCCTGCGTTTGATTGGGTAATTGATTTTAAACATCCAGATGACTGTTGCCGCCATGCCCGTTTTCCGCCGCCTGCTGCTTTAATCATTTTCATCCACATCGTCCATATCAACCTGGCCGGACAAACGGCGCCGCACATGCGACCAGGACATACCAACGGTCATGATGAAGGTTATGATCAGCAGTGTCGCGTAGACAATGGCGTTGGCGCTGTCCTTGGGTATTAATCCCCAGTCGATAAACAGCCACAGCAAAGCGGCGCAAAGTACCGCCACCAGTGCAAGGCCTACACCACCCAGTGAACGCATCGTTGCACGGATGAAGATTACCCATCCGATAACAAACAGAATGCCGGTAACCACTTTGAGCGGTTCAAATGGCGACAATGTTTGAATGCCCCAATGAAAATAAGAATAACCGGTGGGATTGTAGGTGCCGAACACCACTATCAATGCAAAAAGGAACCGCAATCCAACGCCTGACCAGGAGATTTGATTCGCCATTTGGCCTCCATGTATTTTCGAAAAAAATTCAGTATTACGACTAGGCGCATGATAATCGTTGCCGGACAGCCCCGCCACAATTGTTGGGTGTTATCACTGTGCCGCTATTTTGGTGCCGGAGCCGCGATGGATCTGCATCATTTTTACTTGGCGCAGTGACATTAAAAGAGCCGGGGTAAAACAGCATCTATATATTAATAGAGAGAAAAGGCGCAGAACTCTGACAGAGCTGGCATGTCATAGCTTGCGTAATAATTGAGCAATGCCGTGATTGAATAAGCGGGACAGGCCGGGTAATTTACCTGGAGATCCCTGTAGGTAAAGCTCATAAGTTTTTGATTCTTGGCTATAATATGATTAACGTCAAATTTAAAGTAATTTATAACTCTAAGATGGAATGACCAATCTGGTCAAAATTTTCAACAAACCGGGACAGCCCACTATTATTGAAGGCGAGATGTACAACAAAAGCCTAATTAACATTGCCTATCAATACGGCGAAACGTCAATTTGTACATATAAAATTAACAACAGAGGATTTCACAATGAGCGGATGCTGTAACCAGGATTGCTCTTTGGACCGGCTTCGCCAACGGCAGCGGGGAACATTGCAAGTCGTGCTCGGTATCAATGCTGTCATGTTCATTGTGATTGTGATCGCTGCGTTCTATGGCCGATCTACTGCTCTGCTGGCAGACAGTCTCGATAACCTTGGAGACGCTATCACCTATTGCTTAAGTCTTTACGCGGTGTCGCGCGGGACTGCCGTCAAGGCGAAAGTGGCCCTGTTTAAAGGCGCGCTTATTTTTCTCGCTGCCGCCGCTGTGGCTGCTCAGCTTATATATAAAGTGTTTGTCCCCAGCGTCCCGGTTTTTGAAATCATGGGCGCATTCAGCCTGCTTGGCCTGGCAGGCAACTCTATTTGCTTTTTTCTTCTCTGGCGGCACCGCCATGAAGACGTGAATATGAGTTCGGTGTGGGAATGCTCCCGGAACGATATCGCAGCCAATCTTTCCGTGTTTGTTGCGGCGGGAGCAGTCTGGTTCACCGGGTCCGGTTGGCCTGATACTATCGTTGCGCTTGGTTTATTGTGGCTATTAATGCGTTCTTCTATTCGTGTGGTTTCTTCAGCCGTGACGGAACTTCGGCTGGCAACCGGCTGACTCATTGGTTAAAAAGCGAGATTAAGCAAAGCGATTCTTTACATTTAAAATAACAGCTTCAGCGCCAGACGCGGATTTGACTGCGGCGGTTAGCGGTCTGGTTCAGCCGGATTTAGTAATGCGTTTGACTTGCAATTCCGGCAATCTTCCCCATAAATCAAGATTCTCCATGTTTGTTTGGAACTTACGTGTAGTCTTATCCTCTATTGTGACGTAGTTTAACCTGACTTGTATTGCCCGATGGATGGCAAACCTTATCGATATGTTGACAAAATTTCTCGGATTAAACCGATCCACGCTAATTCATGTGGTTACGGTATTTTTAGTGTTTTTCGGTAATATCGCGTTGTTCCGGCATTTTTTTGAAGCCTATCCGTTCTCGGCAAAACATGTGCTGTATTTTGTCTTGGTTGTTCTGCTTCTGGCTGCAATTATAGATATTATCCTGCATCTTCTCTGTGTCCGGCGGGCAACCAAGCCGGTGCTAATCACCATACTATTGATGTCCGCGCTGACCAGCTATTTTATGAATACCTATAACACGGTGCTGGACGCGACTATGATAAGAAACATATTCCAGACAAACATTAACGAGGCAGGTGATTTATTCAGCGGCAAACTGGTTTTATATATTTTATTTTCAGGGATACTGCCGTCAGTGTATGTCTACAAGGTCAGGATAGCATACCAGCCTTTAAAGGAAGAATTGCTCGGCACCTCAAAGTTCCTGTTGATCGCCATACTTCTCAGTGTTTCGCAGGTGTTTATTTTTGGAAAATTCTACAGTTCCTTTCTGAGAGAACACAAGGATATTCGGGTCTACGCCAACCCGGCCATGTATATTTATTCATTTTTCAATTATGCAGCGCTTGCTTTTGACAAAGGCGATCAGGCAGTGGCGGGGCTGGGTGACGATGCAAAAGTATCCGCATCAGATATTCATCGTGAGTTGATCATTCTGGTTGTCGGCGAGACCGCGCGGGCCGACAAATTTTCGTTAAATGGCTATCAGAGAAAAACCAATCCGTTGCTTGAAAAGGAAGAGGTTTACAGTTTTTATCATTTTCAATCTTGCGGCACGTCTACCGCCATATCGGTACCGTGCATGTTTTCGCATTTGCGGGAGGACAATTTTACTGTCGAAAAAGGTAAAAAGACCGAAAACCTGCTGGACGTATTGAAACACGCCGGCATTCACGTCCTGTGGCGGGACAACAATTCGGATTCAAAAAATGTCGCCTTACGGGTTTCTTTTGAAGATTTCAGAACACCTGAGAGAAATCCGGTATGTGATCCCGAGTGCCGCGATATCGGCATGCTAAATGGATTGCAGGACTACATAGACAGTAACGCAAACGACGACATTGTTGTAGTGCTGCACCAGATGGGAAATCACGGTCCCGCGTATTACCAACGATATCCCGCTTCATTCGAGCAATTTACGCCGGTCTGCCATACCAATCTGCTTGAGGAATGCAGCGAGGAGGAGATCACCAATACTTATGACAACGCCATTTTGTACACCGATTATTTTCTGTCTGAAACAATCCAGTTGCTGAAAAAAAATTCCGGCGGATTTGAGACAGCAATGATTTACATCAGCGATCATGGAGAATCATTGGGAGAGAATGGCGTATACCTTCATGGAATGCCAAACTTCATGGCGCCCGCTGTCCAACGCAATGTCGGCGCGATTTTCTGGTTTGGCAAAAGTTATGAAGACATCGATAGAAATGCGCTGGCGCAAAAAACCGGTGGCGCTTATTCGCATGACAATTTATTTCATACCATTCTGGGTTTGCTGGAAATCAGAACATCTGTTTACAACAGAAATCTGGATATCATCGACCACCTTGAAGATAGGCCTGAAGCAAAATAAAACGCGCCTTTAAAAACCGCGCGACTGCTGGCAGGTCCGTAAAACAGCAGGTTCCAGAACAACACTCCATCAGGCAGATCAAGCCGGATTGCCACCGCGGTTAGATAAAACATTTATTGAGTCAATGTAATATTATATTTTTTTATCCGGTAGAGCAGGGTATCGCGCGTGATACCGAGAATGCGCGCGGCTCGGGTTTGATTGCCATTGCTCTCCGCCAATGCTGAACTGATAATGGATTTTTCGAATTGATTAAGCGACATTGATTCGTTGAGGAGTGAGTGAAATCCAGTAAACGCTATTACCGCCGACGCGTTTGAATATTCTCTTGGCAGATTGTCGGCCGTGATATTGGACCCGGCATGAAAAATCACCATCCGTTCACAAAAGTTTCGAAGTTCACGCACATTTCCAGGCCAGGCGTATTGTGTTAATTGCTTAATGGCTTTTTTATCAAATACCGGCGCTACCACACTGTGTTTGGCCGCGCTTTGCCGGGTGAAATAATTTATCAACAGCGGAATGTCGCTGACGCGTTTACGCAGCGGTGGAATTTCAACAGGGACCACGTTGAGGCGGTAGTACAGGTCTTTGCGGAATCTGCCTTCCGCGATAGACTGGCGCAAATCCTGGTTGGTCGCCGCGATAACCCTGACATTTACTACTTCCAGGGTCTGTTGACCTAACGACTGGCATTCTGAGGTTTCCAGGAAACGCAGCAGTTTGGCCTGGCTCGCGAGAGACAACTCGGCGATTTCATCGAAAAACAGGGTGCCATTGTTGGCGGCGCGGATTTTACCGGCATAATTCTGATCGGCACTGGTAAAACTGCCTTTTTTGAATCCGAACAGTTCGGATTCAAATAGTAATTCAGGTATCGCGGCGCAATTGATCGCAACAAAATTCTGCGAACAACGCGGGCTGGTGGAATGAATGGCCCTGGCAAATAACTCTTTGCCGGTGCCGTTTTCCCCAAGCAACAGTACTGGAACATCGAGTTTTGAAATCAGTTTCGCTGCGTTAGCGACGGCTTCAAATTCCGGAGAGCGGCCTAATAACTGGTGCTGCCAATAATCAACGGCTTGTTCTATAGACATTTGCAAATCCTGCTCGGTCGTTTTCTTGTTACTATATTTTTTTCGTCATGACATTTTTTGTTATGACAGTTTATGTTATGACATAGCCAGCATATTCACGTGACCATGCTTGAACAAATAAAATATCGCAACTACTAACAAGGTGCAGCCTATCACTCCACGAACAACAGGGAGTTTATTGATACTCAATAGATATGTCGATAGATAACCTGCGACAAGCAATGTAGGTATAGTGCCAAGCCCGAATGAGAACATTACCAATGCGCTGTACCAAATACTGCCGCTTGTCATCGACCAGACCAGAATAGAATATACTAATCCGCAGGGAAGCCAACCCCAGACTATTCCGAAATAAAAAGCTTTTGGCAGCGTTTTTACCGGTAACAGTTTTCTGCCTAATGGCTCTAAATATTTCCATAATGGTTTACCTAAGTACTGCAAGCTGGAAAATTTTGGAAATATTCCCATGAGATACAGTGCTATGAGCGCAAGAATCAGTGTGGAAGCTAGGTGTACGAATAGGTGAACCAATGCAGGATTTAACAAGTCGAACAGGGTGCTGCTGAAAAGCCCTGCCAATGCTCCCGCGATGGCGTAACTGGTTATGCGGCCGATGTTGTATGCGAGTAAAAACGATAAATGCTGTTGTTTTTCGAGCCTTACCTGATGGGGAAGGCTGACGGACAAGCCTCCGGCGATTCCACTGCACATGCCGACGCAGTGCAAGGTACTGGCGATACCCACCAGGAAGGCGATTGTGATACTGAATTCTACGCTCGTAATGGGCATGACTAGTAAGACCGGTGCATTCGGAGCGAAACGTTATTCTGTCCCGCAACTTTAATAGCAAACTATAAATCAGTTAATAACACGGTGAAACGTGGAATTGTGCCAGGTTCATTAAAACGGCATGACCAGCCATAGCTGGATTATATCCGCGTCAACGCCATTGTTCGTTTCTTCATAGATATCATAAGAAATCGAGACCGACATGTCATCAAACTGTTTAAAGCGGGGAAAATACGTGAATTTAATCCCATAGAGCGAGCTATCGAATTCGCGCAGCTTGTAATCGGCGGTCATGATATCTTCTTCCACCGTATAGGTTTCCTTATAAAACTCCGCTTCGGATTGAGAGTAATAACGGTAACGCAGTCTGCCGATTAATTTTGAGGTAAGATAATGACTGAGCCTGGCCTCGGCGGATTTTGCGTCAACGCCCCAGTCATCCGTATAGTACGAAAGATTTAAATCGAAAGCGCTGCGGGTCATGAAATAGTGTTTGCCGCGCAGGAAATACACCTGGCGCAATCTTTCATCGGGGTGGCGTTCTACAATATCCAACTCGTTAAAACCGTCCCCTATAGGTGTTAAAATGCGGATCCGGCGTGTTGGCGAACTTAAGTATCCTTCCTGATCCTCGAGAGCGAATCCTCCCACCATGAGCGAGTGGGGCGACAACAATTGCGTGGCGGCCAGCACCAGCCGGTTCACATCCTTGTCCTTGGGAAAAGACTCATCCGGTTCGGCATCTAGTTTATCCACTTCATCCTGGCTGAACATGACCCGCGCGGATAAAGTCAGGTTTTTATCCAGCAAATCCTGGTCTGCCGCGAGAACCAGTGTGTGGCTGATATAGTCCGGCTCGTCGCCGTAATAATAACCGGCGCCCAGCGTGGTATCTTTTAATTTATGTGTGATGTAGGCGCCGATTTCGTCACGGTCTTCCTCGAAAGCGGCGGTGCCGCCGCCAATCGCGGTGGTGGCGCCGCTTACGACATCCGTAGAACTGCCCTGTGCGGATTGTTCATAGGTTTCATGCAGGTACATGAACCCAAGGGTATTT
>JAKEGK010000103.1 GCA_022627515.1 Gammaproteobacteria bacterium | reverse complement strand
TGTTGAAATTCAAGGTTTGGTAAAGAGATCTGGCGTTTCATGGGACAAATACCAGGGTTACAGTTTGATTGTTCGGATCACCGTTGGGATCGACTTCGGACCAGTTGACATTAACCGTCAGTTCCGAACCAAACGGGCAGCCGGCGCTATTGCACGTGATCGTCGCGCCGCCGCCGGGCAATACATTGTTTACCCCGCCAGCGCCATCCAGCCCGCAGGCAAATTCAAAAATATCAGATTCGGCCATACTGCCCGAACCCCCCGCGCTTGCGCCACCCGCTAAAGCGCATGCGGCGACCGCCGGAGTACCAGGTGAGGCGCTGCACAGAGTGGGGGGACTGTTGCAATCGATCGTTGAAGTATTGATATCGGAGTAATGCGTGTTTTGAGCAGCGCCGACAGATACACCATCGATATTGGCGTGAACCCTTTCTGCAATATCATTGGCCAGGATGGTCGCATCACTGCGCAACGTGGAACTGGTCGTGCCGCGCAATCCCTGTAACTGGATGCCCGCCATGCCCAGCAAACCGATCGACAATATCACCACGGCTATCAGTATTTCGATCAGGGTGAATCCGGCTGGCTGTTTGTTTATTTGCATAACGCTGGGTCTCTTGGATTACGGAACGAGGCAAGTTAAATTCAGATTTTCAATTTCATCCGGGGGCAACATATTCACGCGGCCGGTGACGCTTATATCGATCGCGCGCTGGAACAGGGTGTTCTGCGCGGGATCACACAGGCTCCAGGTGCCCGCTGAAGATGCGTCAATTAATCCTGAGGCATTATAAGTAATGACATCCACCGAAGTTACCCGCAGCGTATACCCTGTTTGAAGCGCGCCGCGCTGTTGTATTACCGCTTCACCGGCATCGATTACGCCATTGGTGTTGGGGTCGTTAAAGACTATCCAGCCATGTTCCCACGGCCGGTTGCCATCTTCCGCCGTCACGCAGGCATTGGGATTGTTCTGGGCCGCGCGGCACACACTCACCGGTGTTGCGGTGCTGACGGCGTCGCTTCTCGCGAGATTAAGCGCGGTTACAAAATCGTGTTCCAGGCTGGTAACACGATTTTGTTTAAATAGATTGGAAATGGGCGTGGACAAGGCAATGACTATAATGGCGATCGCAAGCGCCACCATGAGTTCGATGAGCGTGAAGCCCTGTTGATTTTCCCCCCGGAACATGGCCGTAAGTATCCTATATGTATAATCGGTTTGCCGATTATAACCAGACAAACGGTCAAAAGTCCGGACGAGCGGCGTAAGTTACTTAGGGGAAAGCGACGGGGTAGTGTCAGGATCAGAAAGCGCGCACTTTTGGTCGCTTTACAATCAGATTTCGTGCGCGTCTTTCTAATTATTAAAAGATAAATTGAATGCTTGATGTATTCTTTTTTGTTTATATAAAGCCAATGCTGGCATTAAACCAGTGTGATCACTGGCTTACCAGCAATCCGCATTGGTGGCATTTCTGTTACCGGTACTGTCGATACTGAATAGCTGGCAATAGGTATCATTGCTTTGCGGACTGGTGGCGACCGGGGTTGCGGTAAGCGTGAATGTGGTTTCGGTCAACGTCTTGGCCACAATTTTGTAATGCCCTTCGTCAGACAAAACGCTGTTCACGCCCGCAGCGGGATAGCTTACACAACTGGCATGATCGTATTGATTATGCGTTGCGAAGCATCGTTCCATGTTTTTCACCGCATCGTTCAGGGCAATTTTGGCGTCGGTGCGCCGCGACTTGTTGAGGTATCCACTGTAGCTGGGTATTACGATTGATGTGAGAATGCCGAGTATCGCAATCGTGATCAGCAATTCAATTAAGGTAACACCGGCAACGGAAGATTGACTAAACGAACGTACAGAACTTTTTGCTAACATAACGGACCCTGACTACAACCTGGTTTACTATTATTACTACTGCTACTATTACTAAAAAATTATTGCTTTCTTCGAAGCAATTTCTCACTTAACTCTTCGATGGCAAAATCCATATTTTGATCAGCGACTGATCATAAGGCGCGGTAGGTTTCGTCAATGGCTTGGATTTAAAGCCCACCACATTGCCGGCCTTGATGCCATCAATTGAAACGTTTCTGCGCGTATTCACATCGAATACCGTAGTGCCGTGTGAAATGACATACGAACGGTCGTCAATCACGATTTTCTGGCTGGTAACATCGATGCTGTTGACAGTCCCCTTGCCATCCAGCTGGGTGAGTACAAAATCCTGCAAGCCATCCGCGCGCGCCAGCGCCAATGGAAGCAGCAGGCCAAACGCTAAACCCAGGACGATTCTTTTTCTGTTCAACATAAGTATTAACCTCGTGTGTTCGTTCAAACAGCAGCTGCTGATTTATGTTTTATAAGAAGCACGTTACAGAGTAGTCCAGGACATGCGGGATGGATTTCCCGGTGGCAAGCCCTGCACCGATTCCACATTCACATTCTTGTTGGAATCCACCGTAATGCGTTTATCGCTGACGAACTTGGATTCGGTCGGGATGCCGTTAATCTGGGTGCCTACGGCGAATTTGTTGCTGGTATTGCCATCGCTGTCATTAAATACCGCGTCATTGTTGACGTCCAGCGGAGCGAAATCCGGTTCGCCGCCATTGAAGATATCCACTGCCATCAACCAGCCGATACCGCCGGAGTTATCGCATATCTGGGGTGATTCAGGAATCATGGTGTTCACAAAGAGCAGGTCGCCATAGGTAACCGGGTTAACCACCACGCGTTCCTTCGATGTTGGCAGATCGAAGTACCAGCCGTGATCGGTGGTGCTGACATCCGTGGTATAGGTTACGCTCAAATCGGTGATAACCCGGATCGGTATGGCGTCCGTGCTCACGGAAGAAGACACGGTTTGTTCAACCAGATCGCTGGGGCTTAATTCGCTGTCGCCGCGATCCCAGACGCCATAAACACTTTGTGTTGATGTATCCGTGACATCGTTGCTGGTAATGAACTGGCCGGTGCCGAACATGATCATAACGTTAGTGAAAGTCGCCGCGCTGCGCTGATCAGGGTGACGGGCCAGCGCCGGCTTGGAGGTAATGGGTTGACGGTCGGCAGCCGTGCAGGGCGAAGTTGTTGAGCGGCAGGCGGTAAACAGCGGTTTGCCGCCGTCGTAGGCAAGTTTCCACTCCGACTCAGTGGCGCTGCTGACATTGAATGACCACATGTTGCCTTGCACATCACCGGCGTAGACGCGGTCAATTCTGCCGTCGCCATTCAGATCCGCCAAGGCGGGAGTCGACAAGCCGTTGCAATCGCTATCCGCATCGGCGCAATCACTATTGTTTATTGAGCCAGTACCGGTATCAAGGATTTTCGAACCGGACTTGTCGAGGTAGACGATAAACAGCTTGGCTTTGCCGTCGCCGGTATTGTTATAACCGTTGCCAAACACCGCCGCCCACTTGCCGTTATTCATTTTGGCTACCTGGATTTCGCTGAAGGTGTAACCCAAATCCGCGTGGGTGAATTCAAATTGCACGCTCATGGAGCCTTCCGTGGTGACATCCAGGGCAAAGATTCCCTTGCCGCCGCCGCGCAGGCCGCCGATCAGCATGGTTTTCCAGTCGTCGGTATAGACATCGGCCACGGTAGGCGTCAGATCTACATAATATTTGTGCTCATAAACCGGATCAGTCAGCGCATGCAGGCCTTTGCCTGCAGCGGTGGAAAACAGCATGTTCGGGATGTAGGCAAAGCGTTCCGCGCCGGTTTTGGCGTTGAACGCGTGCAGCATGCCATCGTTGGAGCCGACGAATACCGTGCCATCGCGGCTGGCCTGGCTGGTTTTGAAAGTGGAGTACAAATGGGCGCCTTCAATGGCATCGGGATAGGGTGTGTTGGGAACGCCGATATACTGCGGCGCTGAGTGAACAATGTCACCGAGGCGCTGCTCAATCCGGTTGCGGAAATATTGCAGGCCGGCGCCGCCCACTTCGTCCGTATGATCACCGTAAATATACTTGATCATGCGGCTGACATAAGCGTCATCCGATTCAGCGCCGGGTTTGTCCACCAGCAGGTCAGCCTTCTGGCCGGCGTTTATGTTCAACGAGTTTAACAACTGGGATGTGGTGCCGTCATAGGTATAAATCTTCCGCGTTGTCATCAGGTCAGCGGTGGCGATGGCGTTGAGCTTCTGTCCGGCTTCCCATTTCAACGAGCCCAGTTTGCCGTCTTTATCAATCTCGATGGCGCTGAGATTGCCCAGCCAGCTGGTGGAATCATAACTGGCCATGAAAATCAGGCTGCCGGTCTGCAAACTCGTGGTGTTCAATGCAGCCGCCGCTGACGAACCGGAACGTGAATCAATATCTTTGATTGCAGCCTGAAGAGAGGTGATCAGTTTTTGCGGGTCACCCGCGCTCAGAAACTGGCCGCGTCCGTTCCACGCCGCATGGCGCATATCATCAATCGTGGTTGGCTCATCAGCCGAGGGAGTTGGCCAGCTGAATGCGTCGGTGCGGTTGGGCGGATTCGCGGTTAACGTGCCATTGACGCCAAACGCCACGGTATAAGTGACCAGGTGCTGCGCGGTGTTTTCGTCCACGCCGGGAATTTTTCCAACCTTGTTTGCCAGCGTGCTTAAGTCGGTTTCATAATATTTCATGGCGACGTCAGCCAGGGTATTGCTGACCTTATCTTCATGTGAACCGCCGTCCCACGGGCCGCTGCCTTTATCGGTGTTTCCGACGCTGGGTGAGGTGCCGTTCCAGAAACCGTCGGACATCAAAATGGTGAAGTTCTTCTGACACTCGCCCCCATCGGCTGCGGACAGAATGGGACTGGCGCCCCAGGTGCTTGCCAGGTTGCCGGCAAAATATTCACCGGCGTTTACCAGCGCGCTGCGCAAAGGAGTGCCGTTGGAGCTGGTGATGTTAAACACATTTTTCAATAGATTATTTTTGTTCGTCTGTGCCGTAGTGTCGACAGGCGTCGTGATGTCGTCGATGTCTTTAACGGCTGTACGTACGCTATTGTGGTTGTGCAATGTGCCTAAACCGACGCGCGCCGAGGAGTCCTTGATGATTTGTGACAACGCGCGCTTGGCGACATACTCACGTTTGCGGTAATAACTGTACCAGTTGGCGTAATTTTTCTGCTGCGCGGCAGTCAGGGTGCTGACGCTGACAGTATTAGCGATATCACATTCATCGCCGGTGGAGGACGAAGAACTGATATTCGTGCTGCCAGGTCCGTCATAGGCGTCGTCTTTATCGGAATCCGTCCATTTCACATAGACATGGCTGCTGATATCGGAAGTGGTAGTGCTGTAGGGATTATTGCGCGCCGTGGTTAGCGTCAGGTCTGTGTAGGCATTGCCGGCGCTATCGGTGCCCGCCCACGGTTTATAGGTCACATTGGGATCATACGCCATGACGTTGAAGCCACGGCAAAGCAAACGTTTTTCCAGTGCGTCATCGGGTGAAAAATCCAGGCCACTGACCGGCGCCTCCGCGGGATATTGTGTGCCTTCATTCAAGAGGGATTCCCAATTCATACTGCCGGAGTCATCCACCAGGAAAAAAATGTTGGGTTGAACCGGTGTGGTTTCCAGTATCAACGGCTTGTTGGCGATGGCGCCTGGCGCCGCCATTGCACTGCCGCCTATCAGGCATGTTGTCAGTGCTGATAATGCGATCCAGCGCGAGTGGACGTTATTGTGACCCAACTTCATGTTTCTCTCCTTACAGCTACTACGTTGCAGGCTATTTATGGTTATTCATATGATGTTCTAGCTTAAGCGTTTGCTGAATGTGCTTGATAAAACCACCTTGGTGGATGTGTCAGGCCCCCAGCCAATGGCGACCACCCGGAAGGCGAATTCACGCAAGTCCGGGTCGGTGAAGTTCAGCGGTGGATCGCCGATGCGGCCCACGTATTCAATGATGTAACGCGGCGCACCGGGGATAATCGAAGCATCATTCGGAAAGCTGCTTAGTGTGGTAACCGCCTGGCTGTTACCGGCAGTCCAGTTGCCGCCATCGTTGATTTCCCAGTCAAGTGATTTGGCGCCTATCGTGCTGTCGTACAGTGCCGCGCTCGCGTCAAACTTGCTGATGTCGGATTGGAACACCACGTTGCCCGCCGCATTTGTCAGCCACTGTTCGGCGTCTTTCAACGCGGTTTCGGCGGCTTGATGCGCAATGTTGCGTTGCCGGGTGTTGGCGGACATGCGTTCTTCCATTATGGTGGTGTCCAGCGCGGTAACTCCCAAAATGGTCAGCACCAGCAGTACCAGTAAAGCAATGACCAGTACCGACCCGCGGCTGTGGCTGATATTCATTTTCATCTTCATGCCGGCGCCCTGTTTCTTAATCGAATGGTGCTGGTGAAGGTTTTACGGAGTAAGCCATCACCGTCACCGGGATTGACAATCATGTCGACACTGTTAACCACGAAGGTCAAGCGTATGCTGACAACATCGTTCCAGTCGGTTACCTGATCGGCATCCACATATTGTTCCGCGATGGCGGGAGTGGAATTATTCGGAGGCGTGCTGCCAAGGCCGTATTGGATCTGCAGGTCTTCCACGCCTTCCACCAGTTCGCCGCCCGGTGATACGAATAATGAAGTGGTTGGCCGGCCCGAACTGCTGGGCAGAACCTGATAGCTGGTGGTGCCAACACGGTAGATTTTCGCGGTGGAAGTGGAAGGCGAGCCGAAGATACGGTTCAAATCATCATCGGCGTTGGACTGGCCGGTATTCGCGCCGCTGGTTGCAACCGTATCAACATCGTGTTCGATAACGCCGGTGTTGTCGGGATTATTGGTAATCATGAAAACCGCGGCTCCCGCGCAGTCACTGACGGTTACCACGTCCCACTGTTGCAGTGACGCGTAGTTCATATGCGTGGAATCGAGCGCCAGCGAAGCTTCCTGATGAGCCATTGGCGCGATAACCGGAATGGCGGTCGCTTCCGAGGCGCGCCGGATGATAATGGAATCGGAATTACCACTCCCGCCTTCCGCGCCCTGAATCGCCGCCGCAAAATCATAGCTTTTTCCCTGGTCGCTGAGAGTATTGGTGACTTCATTGGAGGCGCCCAGGCATCCCAGGTAGCCGGACGCGGTGATATCCCAGATCATAACGTCTGTCATCAGACGTGCATTTTCCTGCACGCGGGAAAGCGCCTGTTGAATATTGTAGGACTGCTTGGCGCTCTGGAATATTTTGATGACGCCGGCCAGCAGCACCAGGCTGATAGTGATGGCCACCATGATTTCCACCAGTGTCAGACCTTTTTGGCTGCGCAATGATTCGCTATGTAACGTCATAATCTATTACCGTATATGATTTGCGGATGTATTTATTAATCGGCAGATCAGGGGATAAACTCCAGCCGGAAGCACTTCAAATCCACTTTGGGATCAGTGCCGCAGTCTTTGCCGGTGGCGCCGGTCCGCGCTTCATCCCATAGCACGGTAATGGTAAACACCCCGCCATCCTGGGAAATCATGCCGTAGCCGGATGGCAGCAGGCTGGCGATGGAGCCCTCTGCATTTTTGTGGGTCCATTGATAGACATCGTAGGTGGCAGCGTCGGCCGCGGAGCATGCCGTGTTGGCGCTGGCGCAACCGGGCGCGGCGTTCACCGGGTCATCTATGCTGTCAACATTATCGTAGGCGCCCGCAGCTACACCTTGCAGGTTGGAACGCATGCGGTCGGCCATGTCGTAGGCAAGCATCGAAGCCTGGGTTTTCAGGTACGAATTATGGCTCTGCTGGATGCCCGTGGTTTGCAGGCCGGCCATTCCTAACAGTCCGATGGAAATAACCAATACGGCGATAAGCATTTCAATAATGGTGAATCCGGCTTGCTGATTTGGGATTGAATACCGTTTCATGAATCGACTTCCTTTACTACGCTGATGAATTGGGGGTTTCTTTATACGTTGCAGCTGGCGGCGCTGCGGATATCCGCCGCGACACTGATATCAGTCGCCGGAGCGCTTCTTACACTGCCGGTGGTTGATATTATGATGGCGCGGGCGTGATCGCCGAATTGGCGTGAATCGCAGAACACTAAAGTGGATTTGGTGGTATCCAGAGTGGACCCGGTAACCAGTTGCGCGAAGCCGGTACCGGCGTAAGATACGTAGTTTTCCACGTCATCCTGCCCGGAAATTGTGGCTGAACCGTCAAGGCTGTTATGCGCGCGGATCAGTTCTTCGCTGGCGGTTTCCCGTTGCCCGTTGTCATTGGCATCCACGAACACGATCCAGCCCTGCGCCCAGTCGCCACTGTTGGAGCAGGTGGACGCGTTGCCACTCTTGCACATGGTCACGCGCTCGCCGCGTTTTACCGCTTCGCTGCGGGCAAGATTCAACGACGAGACGAACTGATGCACCGTCGTGGACATGCGGTTGTTCTGGATGAACGATTGAAAACTGGGTACTGCGGTGGTGGTGATAATTGCGGCAATGGCTAGTACAACAAGTAATTCTATTAAAGTGAGACCGGACTGCTTCATACTGCTACCTACTTAAGTTACTGCCTGAATGGATAGTCAGTATGCAATAGAACAAAAATACTACGTAAGCAGTTTTGTGACGAACGGCACATTTTTCCGATAAATGGTATGAAAAATATACAATCTGAATGATAAGCGTGAAAAGGGTACTGGTGCGGAAAAAATAACTATATATTTAATTATCAATAAGTTAAATGATTCTTTAACAAATTAAATAAGTGCCGGACATTTTAAGCGAGTCATTGTTGCTTGGATCAGTTTTTTACAGACCGGCCAAAAACTACGTAAGTAGTTGTTATTCAGAAGCAGGAATTATTGATAAGCAATCGTGAAATAATGTGGCCGTATAGTATATTAGCGGATTAGGCGAATCGGCGAGCGCAGATCAGGGAATTAACGCCAGCATTCCGCTGTGGTGTCAGTGGGGGTGGCGCTGTTGTCCTGCGCGCCTCTGGCTCCGGCCTGGGTGAGGGTAAACTGCCCACATTGGGTGTCGTTGGCTTGTTGACCGCCCGCTACCGGCACCGCGGTGAGCAGAAAATCGGTTGGGTTTTGCGGATTGGCGGTAATGGTATAAAACTGCCGGTCAGAAAGGACCCCGCCGGTGTAATCCGTGCATCCGGCGCCATTATAGGCCATGGCATCGCTGCGGCAGCGTTCGAGATCCTGTGCTGCGTTCAAAAGAGCGGCGATCGCGTCACTGCGGTTATTGCGGCGCACCTGCGCGTTGTAGGAAGGGATAATAATAGCGGCTAGGATACCCAGGATAGCAATCGCGATGAGTAACTCAATGAGCGTGAATCCGCTGGTTCCGGTTTTCAAACGATTGCCTGCCTGACTTATTTTGCTGATTATCACCATCACCATCACCTTTACATAAGTAGTGACTATGACTATAGGCGTTTGCGCCAGCGGTTGCAATGGGGCGCGGGCTGGCGTTATCAGTCAGGCGGAATATCATTGATTTTAGCGGGATCTTTTACCAATGGTCTTCATCCGCACCACTGATGTTGCCATCGTTATTCCGGTCCCAGCGCTCCACGCTGGTGGACAGCAGTTCCAGGTAACCATCGCCATCCTGGCCGCCAATAGGCGTCGCGCGCAGGGTATAAGAACCCGCGGTCGCCGCTTCTATCGTCAGGTTGTAAAATTTTATGTCGCCATCGACAGGTGATTGGGTATGGTATATCCACGGCGCGCCGGTTGCGGTGGGTGTGCCGGAACTGCCTGCAGCGCCTATATAAGTGCCGTTTTCGGTGAAGAACCGTTCCATGGCGCCCGCCAGGTTTGACAGGGATGACTGCGCATCGGCGCGCCGGGCCTTGGCCACAGATACATTATAGGAAGGCACCGCAACCATGGCCAACAGAGAAACGATGACCACCACGATGAGCAGTTCCACGAGAGTGAAACCCATGTTCAACCGGTTATTGTTAAAAAGAATCATTTTGCTGTGTGACATCATTTTGCTTCCAACTCAAATAGTGAAAATTAATTCCGGTCAATCGCTCCGTTTGGCAACGCCCAGACCTCCGCTACCTCGCCGTCCTTATTAACCCGGTAAGCCAGTTCCATTCCTTGCTTTACCGAATACAGGGAACTGAAATTGGTCACCAGGCTGTGAACGATCACATTGGACGATACCTTGATGGCTTTTCCATTGATGACCCAGTCGTGACTGGCGCGCATCTCGGTCAGCACACCCAATGATGGAAAGTGCGATGGATAGTACGCGGGTAATTGTGCTGTTATCCTGCTTGGCCGTTTATAGCCGTTGCCTGCCGTATCAGCATAAGCAATGTTGGTAGTGATTGTCATAGCTACTGCACATCCTAAAGTAATGGTTAACAAATGTTTGCGGATCATCGTCAAGTCCTCCCCGATGCTTAGTCAATTTCACGCCATGATGTACGGCCGGTGTTTGCGGCACTGCCGGTATTGGTATCGATGCTGCGGATTTCATCGCCTGCCTGGGTCATGCGGCGGCTGCCGATAAATGCGGAATCAGTGGGTGTGGCGTTATCAAACCTTATGCCGGTTACAATATTCGTGACACCGTCCAGATCGCCCACGTTGTCACGGGAATCGAATGTACCGTCGTTGTTCAAATCAAAGATTGTTTTTGTGCCCGGTCCGCCGGTAAACGGATCGAACGCGAGTTCAAAACCACCGGTGCCAACACTGCAATCGCTGGTGCTGCGCGGTATCACGGTATTCACAAAGATCAGGTTGCCGCGCAACTGCAGATTCCGCACGGCGCGTTCACCGGGATATCCCGCATCCAGATCGATATACCAGCCTTTCACTTTGCTGTTGTTGTTGCCGTTGTTTTGCCAGTTCACCGCGTTGTCGGTCAATGTTCTGACGGTATAGCCGTGTTCCACGCTGACCTGGTTGGTAAATACCTGCTCAACCAGCTGATTGGTGACCGAAACCATGGTTACTTCCGGCGAGACGGACATGTCGTCCCAAACGCCGTAGATGGACTGGATACTGTAATCAGTGGCGTCGTTACTGGTCATCCAGCTGCCGGTGGCTGCAATCACGATATAACCACCGTCGGAAGGATGGCTGACCACAATGGGCCGCTTGGTGATCGGCTGTACGATGGTTCTGGGGAATGCATTCCCGGCGCTGTAACGCGCCTTGAATAAAATCGCCGGCGCAGCATCCCAGTTGCCTGGCGTTGTGCTTGTCAGATCAAAGCGGTACAAATTGCCCTGCAGGTCACCCGCATAGACATAGTCCACCGTACCGTTACCATCGCTGTCGATACCGCGCACACCGCCGATGCCATTCGGAGTTGTTCCATCACTGCTGGTGGCTTTGCCATAGCCGGTATCAATCTTGATAAAGTCGGAATTGGCGGTCCATACACCATCCTGGCCGGCTTCAATGAATAATACATAGAGGTGTGCGTTACCGCTTGTCGTGGTGCTGTTATAGCCGTTGCCAAAAATAGCGACCCAACGCTTGATGCCGCCGGAATCGGCGTTGCTCATGGCGATCAGGGGTTCGCTATAGGAATAACCCAGGTCACTGTTGCCGATACTGCCATCGTCCGCCTCGGTGAACTCCCATAAAATATTTTGTGCTGCTTCCGCTTCCGAATCCAGGTCGTTGGGATTAGTCACATTCAATGCATAATAGCCTTTGCCGCCTTTGCCCAGTCCGCCGACCAGCACGGTATTCCAACTCGCGGTTCCCGCGTTGGTGCCGGAGGCGGGGGTCATGTAGATATCATTGACACTGGGTGTAAGGTCAACGTAATACTGGTGTGCGTAATTGGGGTCAGTAAGGCCCGGCAGGTTTTGCACGACTATGTTCGGCAAATAAGCGAAGTGTTCCTCTCCATTGTCGGTGCGGAATGCGTGCAGCATGCCGTCGTTGGCGCCGGCGTAAACCAGTTGCATCCGGTTTTGATTGGCGGTTACGAAATTCGAGTAAAGATCCGTTGGATAGTCACCGTAGTCGCGGCCGATAAATTGAGGTTTGCCGACAAACACCGGTGTGGAATGCACGATATCACCGAGCTTGCCCGCCGTTTGCGGCCGTTCACGGAATTCTCCATCGGCGCCATTGGCGCCTTCATCCGCCGAGTGGCCCCGCAGGTAATCCAGGCGTTCATCACCAAAGGTGTTAGTTGCTGGCAACACATTCGCGGGTTGCGGGCTATCCAGCAACGCCTGCTGCGTGGTCAGGTTTGCCCAGTGGAACGGTATACCGGCGCTGGTAGCGGATCCGGTATCTTTATAGGTGACGATAACCCGGGTGTCATTGCTGGCGCCGGTTTTAGCATCGAGTTCCGCAGCGGCGTCCCAGTGGATATCGCTGTCAACCGTGCCATCACTGTTAACCCGCTGCGCAACCAGGTTGCCGGTGTTGGTTTTGGTATTAAACGAAGCGCGGAAAACCAGGGTGCCGGCTTCGACTTCCTGAGTATTGAATGCAACCGCGGTTGCGGTGCCGCTATTGGACCGGATGTCGTTAAAAATGTTGTCCATCGCCGTCTGGAATGCTTGTGGATCGTTGGCGCTGGTAAAGAGGCCGCGGCCATTGACCGCGGCATGCATCAAGTCGTCAATTTTTTCCGGATCACCTGTTGTAGGATCGGTCCAGGGAAATGCTGCTGAAAGATCCGATGGACCGGCGCTCAGGGTGCCGTTGACGCCAAAACCCACAGTGTATAGCGACATATGCTGGTGCATTTCCGCAAAGGGGCTGGTGCTGCCAGTATATCCTGCGATATCGCGGCTTGACGTTGTCACATGATTGTCCAGCGTGTTATGCAAATCACGTTCGTAATAATGCATGGCTACGTCAGCTAAAGTATTAGAGTAAGTATCGGCAAACGCGCCGCCGTCAAAATCGCCTGATCCGGCGTCCGCGTTATTAACACCAGGGCTGCTGGCGTCATTCCAGTAACCGTCCGTGATTAGAATGGTATAGTTGGCCTGGCAGGTTCCGGCTGGCGCCGCAAGAACAGGGCAGCCGGCGCTGCCCGGTGTGCTGTTGCCGCTGGAGCCAAAAATGTCACTGGAACGGCATTCAAAATATTTTCCGGTTTTGTCCAGTGCAACGCGTAACGGGGTGTCAGCGTCCGGTTGGGTGCTGAACAGTTTTTGTAATAACGCGCCTTTATTGCCACTATTGGTTGAGACGTTCATTGACGCCACGGGAATCGCGTTGGACGCGTTATTGTTAATCGTGGCATAACCGATACGCGCTGAGCTGATGGGCTCGATTACTTTACTGAACGCCGCTTTGGCGGCGAGGTCGCGTTTGCGGTAATAGCTGAACCAGTTGGCGAAATTCTGAATTTCCTGGTTGTAGCTGCAAGTTGCGGTTCCATTGCCATCGTCGGTACAGTCGCTGCGGCCGACGCCGGTACTTTCATTATAGGAACGCCGGGTGTAGCTGGTTGTTGTGGATTTGATTTCAACCAGCGTGTGGTCGTCATCGGCGTCGGCGATGCCGTTGTTGGCATTAGCCGGGGTAGTATTGTTGCTGTCCGTCCATTCGTAATAACGGGCCGGATAAAAGTCAGTAACTGTGAACATGCCGATCAACGCGGGAATGGCAATACATTCCACCAGTCCGCAATCCGTGCTGTAGCTGATCTCAGTTGTTAAGTCCAGCGCGCCGGACGAAGTATTATTGGGATCGTAGGGCGCCGCCGTGGCGGATACATTGGCAAAACTGTTGCCACCGCTGTCAACGCCAATCCAGGGTGCATAGGTGATATCGGGGTTGTAGTACATCTTGTTGTAGTTATGATTCCACACGCGCCATACGCCGCCCTGGGGCGCCGGCAAACCTTGCGACTGCAAGAATTCCTGTGTGGGCACAACCCAGGTATCATCGTTGACGGCGGGGGAACTGCCGAGCGCTCCCGGATCAGGATGGGCATAGTAATAAAGATTTCCGCCCAGATGATAAGTCCCTTCGTCACCTTCAATAGTCAGAACGCCCCAATCCATGCTGCCCGAATCGTCATGCAATATCATGATATTGGGCTCAACATTGTTGACCACTTCCAGCGCGTTGTTTGACAGGTTTAAGGGTCCCGCCATACTGATGGTTACCGGCGCACACAGCAGCGCGGACAATACAATGGTTTTCGCAAGTTTCGGTTTTAGTATCTTATCCATAATAATCACCCCTGGTAAATCACACCAAATAAACGGAATTTATAAACGTTTGCCGTAAGTTGATTGAAGCATGACAACGGTGTTGCCCGAACTTCCTGTGGCGCGGGCGGTTATTAAAAACATCTCAATGCGGCCGGCTCCGGTGCCTTGTCCATAGTTATCCATGTTTAACGTGTCGACATTGTTTTGCTGGGACGCCAGATGTTCAATGATGTAGCGTGGAGGAGTATTGACAGCATAGCCGGTGTTGAAATCGCTGAACTCCAGGCTGTCACCGCTGGTCCAGCCGATGGAGTCCCATAAGTTCTGTTGTGATTTGTCGTAAAGTCCGTCGCTGCCATCGGTGTCGAAGTTGGCAATGGACACGACGTTGCCTTCGATATACTGTTCGGCTTCCCGCAGCGTGGCTTCCGCCGCCTGAAAAGCGAGCTGACCGTCGCGCATGTTGCCGGCCATTTTTTCTTCAAGGACTGACGATTTCATTCCCGATACGCCTAATATGGTCAGGATCAGCATGACGATCAGGCTGATTATCAGGACGGAACCGGATTGATTATGAAAGTGCTGATGAGTTAGGTGGTTCATAATGCTCCTCACTGTCCTTTGTCGAGTGCTGCTAGAGTGATTGTCGTTTTAGTTATCGCCGGATAAAAACTAGGTGACGCTGTTGCGTATTGCGATCGACGTTGTGAACGTGCGCCGCAGCTTGCGGTCGCCATAAGCGGTGGTTTTCGCCGCGACATTATCTTCGGGTGAGCGGACCTGCAGTTCGATACGCACGCTCACAATGTTGTTCCAGTCGGCAACCGTTGCGGAATCCACATAACGGTTGGGTGTGCCGTCGTCGTCGCTGTCCTCGCCATACAGCAGCTGCATGTCTTCCACGCCCTCCACAATTTCCTCCGCCGTCATGCTGGCCGCATTGCCCAGTATCTGGCGGAAAAGGGCGGGTTCGCCCGCTTCGTTGTAGCCGATGTAATAGGTGGTGGCGATAAATTTGTAGACTTCGGCGTCTTCCTGATAGGGTTTACTGAGAAAGTTGCCCATATTGACAGAGTCCGAATGCGCGATGGTTGTCGTGGCGCCGCTGGTTGACACGTTGTTGGCGACGAACACATCAGCGGCTTCGCAGTCGGAAATAAATAAATAGTCGTCTTCCTGAAAAACACCGGCCGCCGTGGCGGCGTCCAGTTGCACGTTGGCGTTAACGGTGGTCATGTTGCCTTTCAGGCGCACACCGGTGGACGCCGCGCGCTTGATGCGGACGATATCAGTTCCGGGAACCACGTCAGAACTGGATAGAACCAGCGCATCCGTCAAGGCAAGCGGCAAATCGCCGGTCTGAAAACCTTCTAGTCCGGAAGCGTTAAAGTTGCCCACGATATCCGCGACGTTGTCACCGTTTGGCGGGGGATAATAGTCCGCCATGTTCTCAGGATCGCTGATCTTGCCGCCGCAGCCGACATAGCCCGCCATGCGCAAATCCTTGGTAATGAAGTTCGTGGCAAACCGCCCGTTTTCCTGCAAGCGGGCAAACGCTTCCTGAACACGGTAAGTCTGTTTGTTGTTGATAAAAATATGCATGACGCCGGCGAGTATGATTAAGCTCAGCGCCAGGCCAACCAAAATTTCCACCACAGTAATGCCGGATTGTTGTTTCATGTTATTGTTCTCCGCCACCATGTCTAGATCATGCTGCTCAAGGTAAAACAGGTCAGGTCCACGGCGGAATCGCCGCTGCAATCGGTGCCTGTGGCGCCGCTGCGTGTGTCGTCCCACATCACCGTGATGGTGAAAACCGATCCCTGGCCGTTACCCGTTACGCTGCCTTGACCGGAAGGCAGGAGTTCCGCCAGTTTCTGGCTCCATTCGTAAGCGTCGTGTTGCGTCATTTGTTCGATGCTACAGCCGCTGGAAATGCATGCCGGATCAGCCGGAGTGGTGTTCAGTAAATTGTTGTAGTCGCCGTTTGCAACCCCTTGCATGTTGGCGCGCATGCGGTCCAGCATGTCATAGGCCATTAACGTTGCCTGTGAGCGCAGATATGCGCTGGTGTTATTGCGCAATCCGTCCGCCTGTAATCCCGCGAGGCCAAGCAGTCCGAATGACAGCACAACAATGGCGACCAGCACTTCCAGCATGGTGAATCCGGTTTGTCCGCGCTTGGTAATAAATCCTTTCATGGCTGCGTTCCTGTTAAATACGGTTATACGGCGGGTGAGCTGCAAGACCCGGGAACCGGTGTGACGAGCCGCGGGCGGCCTGTCGGACTGACCTGCAGCTGATTGCCAAAACCTTCACCGCGATCGTCACATACGGCGAACACCGCGGTGCCGCCACCCATATCGATGGTGCCATCCGCGTTGTAGACGAGGTTTACGTTGGACACGGTGTTGGTTTTAATAGTGACGCTGCCCCCAACTTCATCCGAGGCGCGCAACAGGGTATCCGTGCCGTGATCGTAGGTGGTGTTGGCGTCGGTGTTGACAAACACCAGCCAGCCTGTTGACCAGTTGTTGGCGCTGCCTCCGCAGGACGGCGTCGCGGCAGCGGGATTGGCGCTGCGGCACAGGATAATTTTCTCGCCGCGTGTTACGGCTTCCTGCCTGGCGAAATTGACATCGGTAACCAGTGTGTTGGTGAAGGTTGTCACCCGGCCGTTTTTAATAAACGAAGAGAAACTGGGAACGGCAAAAGTGAGAATCACCATGCTCATTGAGATGGTGATTAACATTTCAATCAAGGTGAAACCTTTTGCTGTTTTCGGAAAATCCTGATTCATAGTCTGCTGCCTTTGTTCGTTGACTATCGCGATAGAGCGTTCAGTGCTGTTCAGTGTTGTTCAGTGTTGTTCAGTGTAGTGAGAAAAATTAATCCGTGTTGCGCAAAAAGCGCCGCTCGTCCATGAAACCTGACCTCTGGTCCCAGGAGTGGCCAATACGGCAAGATTAAGCGGCAAAAGTCAGTAACTGATTGAATGTGATAGATAAAAAAATGTGAAGTGATTCACTGCGTGACTGTGACTGGTTGAGGATATTCAACAATTAATGCTAATAAAAAGATTGAAACAGATGTAATCGTTTTAGGAATTAAAATGAAACTATTGGTCTATGCGGCCTGTGTCACATTGTTGGTGTGATGAAGGGCATTGGTAAAACTGAATCAGTTCAACGAAAAAAGTTTATAAGCAGAACAAATTGCCGCGCTGTTGTGAAGGACAGGATATGTTTTACTCTCAAACAACACACAAGCGGAGGTGGTGGATTATCACCGTAAAATGATTAAGAAATCAGGTGACAGGTTGAGCTGCCTTGCTTTCAGCGCCGGGTTTTTGTTTTGCCAGCAAGGCCCGTTGCCGCGCATGACGGTCAATATAGTTTTTACACGCAATCAGGATTCCCAGGCCGATGAATGCGCCAGGCGGGAGTATGGCAAGCAGGAAGCCGTCATAATCTTTCATGAAAGTGATTGTCATCCAGTGCGCGTTTTCGCCAAACATCAAATGAGCGTCGCCAAACAGGGTTCCTTTGCCAATAATCTCGCGTAACGCCCCCAATACCACCAGCACCGCGGTAAAGCCCAGGCCCATCATCACTCCATCCACGAAGGCGTGTGAGACGGGATTCCTGGATGCAAACGCCTCGGCGCGGGCGATGATCACGCAGTTGGTGGTAATCAGCGGCAGGAAAATGCCGAGTATTAAAAACAGATCATGGAAAAACGCTTTGGTGAGGTATTCCACGATGGTAACCAGGCAAGCAATTATCATCACGAAAACCGGAATGCGCAATTCCGGGCGTACAATGTGGCGGATCGCCGATACCGTGGTATTTGATCCCGCCAATACCAGGGTTGTTGCGATGCCCAGCCCCAATGCATTAATCACCGTGTTCGACACCGCGAGCAAAGGACACAATCCCAGCAATTGCACGAGGCCGGTATTGTTGCGCCAGAGTCCATCGAGGCTGATTTTTTTCAAACTGTCGTTGCGGCTTGTTTCTGTCATAATGTTACTCTGCATCATTTCGCTGTTGGCCGGCCAGTGTTACGCCGGGCGCCGTGTACAGCGTGTCTTTATTTAACGCATAATACTCCAATGCTTTTGCGACGGCCTTGACAATCGCGCGCGGCGTGATGGTGGCGCCGGTTACCTGATCAAAATAACCGCCGTCGCGTTTGACTTTCCAGTATTTCCGCTCCGGATTGTCAATACTGCGATCGTTAAAGATGAATATCCAGTCGCTGCGCCGGGTTTCAATGTAATCCCCCAATCCGGGTGTTTCCTGATGGCTGATGACGCGCACGCCGGTAATTGACCCGTCATGCCTGATACCGATCAATAGTGTGATGTCGCCATTGTAACCATCGGGTGCAATCGCCGTAAGAATCACCGCGAAAGGTTGCCCCTTGCTGCGCGCCCTGAATACGGGCAGTGGCTGTTTGTTTCCAAGATATTGTTGCGACGTCACCATAATCTGATCATTGAACAGATCATTATCATGGTCTTCAGGCTTTACAACGGAGTGCAGGTCGCGCAGCAGCGTCTCGCGTTCCGCCTGGGCAATACGGCTCTTGGTTTTTTCGTACGCAAACGCCACAAGGCCGGTGCCGGTGACGGCAAAAGCAGCCAGCAATACCGCGGTTGTGACCATATGTTGTGCCAGCTTCAAGGTTAACTCCGTTTATGTCCATAAACGCGCGGCTGAGTGTAATAGTCAATGGTCGGCGCCGCGAGATTCATCAACAGCACCGCGAAACCAATGCCATCCGGATAGCCGCCCCAGACGCGTATCACATAAGTCAGAATCCCGATGCCGATACCATACACTATGCGTCCCATAGGTGTGGTTGCCGCGCTGACGGGATCGGTGGCAATAAAAAACGCGCCCAGCATGGCGGCGCCGCTGAAGACATGAAACATGGGTGAAGCATAATGGTCCGCGTCTTTCAGGTAAAAGATGAGGGCGACCGTGAACAGACTGCCCAGTACCGCCGCCGGTATATGCCAGCTGATTACTTTTTTATAAATCAGCCATACACCGCCCAGAAAGATCCAGTTGCCAATCCACTCCCAGCCAATTCCGCCGAAGTCGCCGAAGATAGCGTGCGCGCTTTTTGTTTCCGCGATGGTAACGTCGATGCTTAACTGGGTTTTGATGAGGTCCAGTGGCGTTGCGGCTGATAACGCATCAAGTGTATAACCGGTGGGAAATACACCAAGAAAAACCGCGTTTAATGTGGCGGGCAAACTGAAATCAAGCTCGGACAGGATAAAAGGCGGCAGCCAGATGCTCATGTCCCTGGGAAATGAAATCAATAATACAACATAACCTGCCATGGCCGGATTAAACGGGTTGTACCCCAATCCGCCATACAGGTGTTTGGCGACAATAACCGCGAAAGCGGCGCCCAGCACGGTTAGCCACCAGGGCGCCAGGGGTGGAATACAAAACGCAAGCAGAACCGCGGTGACCACCACGCTGCCGTCGGTTAAAAAGAAATTAACCGGGCGCTCGCGCAGTTTTAACATCAGATATTCACAACCCAGCGCAGTAACAACGGCAATCGTGGCATTAATCAGCAGGCCCCAGCCAAAAAACCAGCTATAGGCGATGATAGCGGGAATCAACGCCAGTAGCACACGCAACATCATTTTTCTGACAGTGGTGTCACCGTGCACATGCGGCGAGGCGGGCGTATTTAATTTCATTGTTATTCGGATTCCCGTCCACTGGTGTTAATGGTAATTTTTTCCGGTTTTAATTCTTCCAGTTTCTTTTTACGCCGCGCGTCTGCTTCCTCGATCAGTTTTTGTTGCTGCTCTGTCAGGTTATCAATGTTTTTGGGTGTCACATCGCTGTGTTCGCGTTTTCTTCGCACCCGCTCCATGGCGGCTTGAATGGCCGCCTTTTTGTTGTCCTGTGTGCTTGCGCCGTCAACAGCCTGGCGTTTTTGTTTGTGGCGCAATTCGCGTTCCTGCTTCTCGCGCTCCTGGCGGAATTTGTGAAATTCATGCCGTTGCCGTGAAATGTCGGATAATGTTTTTTCATTTTCCTGTTGCCAGATGGCGGTTTTGGCATAACGGTAATATTGCACCAGCGGAATCTGGCTTGGGCACACATAGTCGCAGCAGCCGCATTCGATGCAATCAAACAAGTTGTAGTCCTGCACTTTATCGAAATCCCTGGCGCGCGCATACCAGTATAATTGCTGCGGCAACAGTCCAACCGGGCAGGCGTCGGCGCAGGCCCCACAGCGAATGCAGGGCAGGGAAAAGTTGCTGCGCGACGGCAGCGGCACATCGCTGATCACCGAGTTCACCAGAATGCAATTGGTGGTTTTTACCACCGGCGCTTCATCATCATGCAACGCAAACCCCATCATGGGGCCGCCCATGATCACACGGCTCAAGGTCTTGCGGTTTCCGCCGCATTGTTCAATCAAATGACTGACCGGCGTGCCGATCAAAACGTCCAATACCTGCGCTTTTGCGACGCTGCCGGCAATGGTGATGTAACGGGAAATCAGTGGTTCGTTGAATGCGATAGCGCGGTAGATGGCATATGTGGTTCCAACGTTGTGGCACACGATGCCGATATCCATGGGCAATCCCTGGCTGGGCACTTCCTTGCCTGTCAGGGTCTGGATTAATTGTTTTTCTCCACCCGCGGGATACACAGTGGGAACCTGCACCAATTCCATATCCGGGGTTCCCGCTTCGTAGATAGCTTCCTGCATCAATTCCAGTTCCTTGGGTTTATTATTTTCTATAGCGATGATGGCGCGCTTGATGCCCAGTGCGCGTTGCATAATTACCAATCCTCTGACGATATCGGCAGAATGACCGCGCATCAGCATCTGGTCGCAGGTGATATAGGGTTCGCATTCCACGCCATTCAATATCAGCGTGGTTATCTTTTTTGCCTCGTTGGCCAGTTTGAGGTAGGTGGGGAAGCCGGCGCCGCCCAGTCCGACAATGCCGGCCTGTTTTATGGCGGCGTTCAGTTGTTCCTGAGTTAAGGCGCTGGTGTCGCAAGGTGCGCCATAACCGCCGGCCGCCTCATCCTTGCCATCGGTTTTAATAATAATGCAGCGCGCCGGCAGGCCGGACGGGTGAGCGATGGGGTGATCCTCGATGGCCAGCACCGTGCCCGATGTGGAAGCATGAATCGGCGCGCTGATATTGTTGCCGGCTTCCGCGACCACCTGACCTTTAAGTACGCGTTCCCCCGCATTGACGATTGGTTTCGCCGGCACGCCAATATGCTGATGAAGTGGCAGGATGATTTTCTGCGGCAGTTGCGTTCGCCCCACCGGAGACGATGTGGACTCGCGTTTGTGTTCCTTTAACCGCACGCCGCCGGCAAAATTATACAGGCGCCGCATCATGAGCCGGTTCCCGTTTTCTTTGTGGCCGCATCATGCGCTGTCGCGTCTCGCGGCTGGCTGGTTCCGGTTTTCGGTATGCGGTTAGCCGCTGTTGCGGGGTATTTCAGCGATGCGCCGGGAAAATCCCAGACCCACTCATCCAGCGCCGGTTTTACTTCAACCATATCAATGCAATCCACGGGACAGGGCGGCACGCATAAATCACAACCGGTGCATTCATCGGCAATGACGGTATGCATTAACTTTGGCGCGCCCAATATGGCATCGACGGGGCAGGCCTGAATGCAGAGCGTGCAGCCGATGCAGATCTCTTCGTCTATCACGGCAACCCGTTTGGATTTTTCCTCACCGTGTTCAGGGTTAAGCGGTTTTGGATCGCGGCCCAGCAAATCCGCTAGCGCGATAATGGTGGTTTCACCTCCAGGCGGGCACTGGTTAATATCCGCTTCCCCTTTGGCGATCGCTTCCGCATACGGGCGGCATCCGGCATAGGTGCATTGTCCGCATTGAGTTTGCGGCAGCAGAGCATCAATTTTTTCCACCAATGGATCACCTTCCACCTTGAAGCGGATGGCGGCGTATCCCAGCGCCAGGCCGAAAATCACGGCAAGAATGGCCAGTGCGATGATCGCGGTTAACATTAATCCAGTCCTGAAAATCCCATGAATGCCAGTGACATCAGGCCGGCCGTAACGAGTGCGATGGCCGGCCCCTTGAAGGTTTCCGGCACATCACCGGCCATGATGCGCTCGCGCATGGCGGCAAACAGAATGAGCACCAGCGAAAAACCCACCGAGGCGCCAAAGCCGTAGATCAGCGATTGCATGAATGAATGATCATGACGTATGTTCAATAGCGCCACGCCGAGCACAGCGCAGTTCGTGGTGATCAGCGGCAGGAAAATTCCCAGCACGCGATACAGGATCGGGCTGGTTTTATGCACGAACATTTCCGTCAGTTGCACCACAACGGCAATCACCAGGATAAAAGTGATCGTGCGCAGGTAAACAATGTCAAGCGGCTCCAGGATGTAAGCGTTGACCAGGTAACTGCAGGCGGAGGACAGCGTCAGCACAAAAGTGGTGGCGAGCGCCATGCCGGCTGCCGTTTCCAGCTTGCGGGATACGCCCATGAACGGGCATAAACCCAGGAACTGCACCAGCACAAAGTTGTTGACCAGTACGGTTGACAGCAGTATCAGGAAATATTCTTTCATACCATTGTTTACGCAGACCTTTAAGCAGGCGGCGATCGCCCTGCTGGATTACAGAATTGCGGCCGGAAAGTTACACGGTAAACATGCCGCCGCTTTTGTGTCGCAGCCACTCGAACTACTTAACGCGCATGCCGGGTTGCGCGCCTGGATCGGGTTGCAAAATCCAGAGGTCTTTTCCGCCCGGGCCCGCCGCCAGCACCATGCCTTCGGATACGCCAAAACGCATTTTACGCGGCGCCAGGTTGGCAACCATAACCGTATGCCTGCCAATCAGGTCTTGCGGATTGTAGGCGGACTTGATGCCGGCAAACACGTTGCGGGTCTCACCGCCGATATCCAGTGTCAGTTGCAGCAATTTTTCCGCGCCCTCCACCGGCCTGGCGTCCAGGATTTTCGCGATCCGCAGATCCAGCTTGGCGAAATCTTCATATTGTATGGTGCTGGCGATCGGTTCCATGGTTGTCTCTGTTGCGCTTTTGGTTGTCTTAGGTTTGGCTTGCCCGGTTTGCTTGCCGGCATCGTTCAGCATGGCGTCGATTTTCTCCTGTTCAACGCGCGTCATCAATGGCTTGAACTTGTTAATCCTGTGATTCGTTAACGGTGTGTGATAATTGCTCCAGGTCAGCGGATCAATATTGAAAAACTGCTCAACATTGCCGGCCATAACCGGCAGCACGGGTTTTAAATAGGCCGTCAGCACTTTGAATAAGTTGAGACCGGTACTGCAAACATTCTGTACTGCCTGTTCGCGGCCGGATTCCTTGGCCAATACCCACGGTTTCTGTTCATCAATAAACTGGTTGGCCTTGTCGGCGAGCGTCATGATTTCACGCATCGCCTGGCTGAATTCCCGTGCCTCATATAAAGCTATGATATTTTGACCGGCATCGGTGAATGACTGGTACAGCGCTTCATGCGCGAGGATCTTTCCCATGGTGTTATCGAAGCGAGTATTGATAAATCCTGCGCAGCGACTGGCTATATTAACCACCTTGCCAACGAGATCGGCATTGACCCGCAACGCGAAATCATCCAGGTTGAGATCCAGATCATCAATGCGGCTGGTTAACTTGGCGGCAAAATAGTAGCGCAAATATTCCGGATTTAAATGATCGAGATAGTTGCGGGCGTTAATGAACGTGCCACGCGACTTCGACATTTTCTGCCCGTTGATGGTTAGAAACCCATGCGCATATACCGCCGTTGGTGTACGGTAACCGGAACCCGCCAATACCGCGGGCCAGAATAACGCATGAAAGCGGACAATGTCTTTACCTATAAAGTGGTAAAGCTCGGTTGTGGTATCCGGTTTCAGGTATTCATTGAAATTAAGATCACCGCGCCGGCTGCAGAGGTTTTTAAAGCTGGCGAAATAACCCATGGGCGCGTCGAGCCAGACATAAAAATATTTTCCGGGAGCGTCCGGTATTTCAAAACCGAAATAAGGGCTGTCGCGGGAGATATCCCATTCCTGCAAGCCAACGTCAAACCATTCATCCAGTTTATTGGCGATTTCATCCTGCAAATGCCCCGCATGCAGCCAGGTCTTCAGCATGCCTTCAAAATCCGGAAGCTTGAAAAAGAAATGCTCGGATTCTTTTTCAATTGGCGTGGCGCCGGATACTGCGGACCTGGGGTTAATCAAATCGGTCGGACTATAAGTGCTGCCACACACTTCGCAGTTATCGCCGTACTGGTCTTCCGCTTTGCATTTGGGGCATGTGCCCTTGACAAAGCGGTCCGGCAAAAACATTTCCTTTACCGGGTCGTAGAGCTGGGTAATAACCCTGGAGCTGATATGGCCGTTTTGTTTCAGGCGAAAATAAATTGTTTCCGCAAGTTCACGGTTTTCATCCGAGTGGGTGGAGTAGTAGTTGTCGAATTCCACAAAAAAATCCGCGAAATCCGCCTGGTGCTCCTTGCGCATCCTTGCAACTAGCTCTTCCGGGCTAATGTTTTCCGCCTGGGCGCGCAGCATAATGGGAGTGCCATGGGCGTCATCAGCGCACACATAGGTGCACTGGATGCCCTGCATTTTTTGATGGCGAACCCAGATGTCGGTTTGTATGTATTCCACCATATGGCCAAGATGGATCGCGCCATTGGCATAAGGCAAGGCGCTGGTCACCAGGAGTTTTCTTTTTGAATTTTTCATACAACTGAATAAGGAATCATTGTGAGTGTTTTACCGTTGGCAACGCTTGTTAATAAATGCCCGCCCCTTGTGGTTATAATGGTCAAGTGGTTGAGATGCGGATACTAACGCAAATGACCCGGGCAGCTGTATGATTATACAAGAATATTACGATAAGGGTTTAAATCCTGTAAACTTGCCCCCACTTTGCGCTTACGGGGTGCGCGTTGGGGAGCTATCCACAATAAATATTAGTTAGGTGCTTTTAGCGCGCAACATAGGCATATCCGGTGCGCTTGCTGAGGAATCAGGAGCTGATTCCACGGATCACCCAATATCGAACAGTTAATGGTTTTTATTTCGATTACTATCAAGGAGTATCACTATGTCCAGTATTTCACGTGATCAGGTTGAGGCGGCGATTAAACAATACATCGATCCCTATCTGGAATCCGATCTCGTTACGGCGAAGTCGATCAAGAATATCGCTGTCGACAACGGCAAGGTCAGCGTGGATGTGGTATTGGGTTTTCCAGCGAAAGGTTATCACGCTACCCTCGCGGCCAGACTCAAGGAAATGATTACGGCGGTAGGCGGGGTATCCGATGTTACCATTAACATCAACACCAAGATTGAAGCGCACACTACCCAAAAAGGTGTCAAACCCATCAATCAGGTGAAAAATATTATTGCTATCGCGTCCGGCAAGGGCGGGGTGGGTAAATCCACTACCGCGGTAAACCTGGCCATGGCCCTGGCGGCCGAGGGCGCCAAAGTCGGTATATTGGATGCCGATATTTACGGTCCCAGCCAGCCGCGAATGCTGGGCGTTCATCAAAAGCCGGAGTCCAAGGACGGCAAAAGTCTCGAACCATTAATAGGGCATGGCGTGCAGTCCATGTCCATCGGTTATCTGATTGACGAAGAGACGCCCATGATCTGGCGCGGACCGATGGTGACCCAGGCTCTTGAGCAACTTCTCAATGATACCAATTGGGTAGATGTTGATTATTTGATCATTGATTTGCCGCCTGGCACCGGTGATATCCAGCTTACTCTCGCGCAAAAGGTGCCCGTCAGTGGCGCGGTGATTGTGACCACGCCGCAGGACATTGCGCTGCTGGATGCGCGCAAGGCGCTCAAGATGTTTGAAAAGGTGGACGTGCATGTGCTGGGGATTGTCGAAAACATGAGTATCCATATTTGCAGCCAATGCGGACATGAAGAACATATATTTGGTGAAGGCGGCGGCCAGCGCATGTCGGAACAATACAATGTGGATTTCCTGGGAGCCTTGCCACTGGATAAAAAAATCCGCGAAGAAGTCGACAGCGGCCGGCCTACGGTAGCGGTTGAACCGGAAAACCGGATTTCCCAGATTTACCGTGAAATCGCGCGCCGTACCGCCGCCAAGCTGTCGCGGCGGGCGAAAGAATATAGTGCGAAGTTTCCGAATATTGTGATACAAAATAACTAAAAACCGGTTTGGCATTCACGGGTTTCGTAAACATAACTTTCGTATAAAAAACTTTCGCACAAATAACTATCATCTAAAAAAAGATCGGTGGCTGGGACAACGCACACCATCGGCGCGACGAGGGAATTATTCAATGAGCATTAAATCCGACCGCTGGATACGCCGCATGGCCCAAACCCATGCGATGATCGAGCCATTTGAACCTGGCCAGGTTCGGGAAAACGAACGCGGAAGGCTGATATCGTACGGCACCTCCAGTTATGGTTACGATATCCGTTGCGCGGATGAATTCAAGATATTCACCAACATCAATTCAGCTATCGTCGATCCAAAAAACTTCGATGCTAACAGTTTTGTCGATGTGAAAGCCGACGTTTGCATTATCCCGCCCAACTCGTTTGCCCTCGCGCGTACCGTGGAATATTTCCGCATCCCGCGCAATGTGCTGACGATTTGCCTGGGCAAGTCAACATATGCCCGCTGCGGAATAATTGTTAATGTCACCCCGCTGGAACCCGAGTGGGAAGGCCATGTGACGCTGGAATTTTCCAATACCACACCGTTGCCGGCAAAAATTTACGCTAATGAAGGTGTTGCCCAGGTGTTGTTCCTGGAGTCGGACGAAGTGTGTGAAACATCATACAAGGATCGCGGCGGTAAATATCAGGGGCAGCGCGGCGTCACCTTGCCCAAAACGTAGGATTATTCTGGCTTGGAGGCAGTATCCGGCGGCGCGCTGCTAGACCGGCTGCCGGGCAGTGGAATGCCATCGAGTTCTATCAGGTCGGCAGTGATCCGCCCGTCATCGTCTTCCTTTTGTTGTTCTATGCGAACCGGAAGATACTGCAATTTTGCCGCGCACCACAGAGTGGTTTGCCGGTTGTTTTTCGTAATAACCACCTTGATAGTATCAAAGACTCCCATCTCGATCGCGAGCCTTTCCCTTCCACTGATAACGACTTCGTAGTTTTTCATAGTGCCGCCATCGGCCACCTTGTAAATCAGTTTCTCTTTGCCGGCGCTCAGGTCGTACATGATGGCGAGTTGGTAAAGCAGCTTGTCCAGGGTGTTTTCCTCGAGTTGCATGGTCCATGGATCGCCGTTAATGATATTGGTGACCACCAGGCTCTGCCAGTTGAAAATCAGTTTCACATCGCGTTTCTGATCGCTGCTGTTTTGGTAGATATATTCATAAGGAACCAGGTTGTTATCCTGCCAGCGCCAATGACTGCGTTCCACGACTTTGCCCCGGGTAAACAGTGCTGCGATACCTCCCGGCCTGGTAACTGACTCGAAAACAAATTCGCCTTTGCCATTATCCCGCAGTGTGCGGGTGGTGCGTCCAACTGACATCACACCTTTGGTTACCTGATAATGCGCCGTAAAGGGAGTTGGAGTCTGGCCGCTCAGCGCCGCGGAATTGAATAACAAGACAGTGGTCACTATTGCCAGCCGCTGCAAAATCATATGAGTGCTGCGCAGATCAGGCATTTTGCTATATCTGATATTCTGAAATAACTGTTGTGATTTTTTGTAATACACCGCAAGTTCTTCCAAGCGCCACATATTTCAAGTATTAACTAATCAATCCCTAATGGCGAGTGTTTACTGATGAAATCCCGCAACATTCACAGTGCAAATCGCACGAATAGTACTAGTTTGTTTAGGCCCGTGGATTTGTGCCGGGTTCCGTGGGTAATTGTACCGGTTTTGCCAGAAGCTGGTTATCCAGGTAAACCTGGTTTTGGCGGAATTCCAGGCGCGCTTCGGCGATCCAGCGAATCACCAGGGGATAAATGTAATGTTCCTGTTGCAATACACGATTGGCGAGCGTTTCCGCCGTATCGTTTTCCAGTACCGGAACTTTGGCCTGCACGATCGCCGGTCCGCTATCCAGTTCCGGCGTCACGAAATGCACGGTTGCGCCATGCAATGTTTCTTTCGCAGCAATGGCCCGCTGATGTGTATTAAGACCGCGGTATTTCGGTAACAGGGAAGGATGGATGTTGATAAGCCTGCCAAGATAGTGATTGACAAACCTGTCCGACAGGATGCGCATGAATCCGGCCAGGATGACCAGTTGCGGCTGATAGTTGTCGATTTTGTCCTGTAGCGCCCGGTCATAATCTTCGCGGGACGCATAGTCATCCGCTAATAAAATTTCCGCCGGAATACCGGCGTTTTTCGCCCGTGTCAATCCATAAGCGTCGGCGCGATTGCTGATTACCGCCCGGATTTCCGCGGGTAGTCCGTCTTGTATGGCGTCAATAATTGCCTGTAAATTACTGCCGTTGCCGGAGATCAACGCCACGATGGGCAGCTTGTTGGAGGAACTTTGCGGCGGGTTCATCGTTAAATTTACTAATATGCCAGCGGCAGGATGTTACTCAAGTATAGAATAACGGCATGAGTCAGCGTAGATACCGTGCGGCGCCAGCGCATATTTTGCAGAGCGGAACCCGATTAGACTTTGCACTATACGACAATGACCTGTGCCTGGTTGTCAGAACGCGCGATTATTTCGCCGATTAAAAAGGCGGTTTCACCCTGCTTATGCAAATGCTGGATGGTTTTATCAGCGTCCGCGGCTTTAACAACGACTACCATGCCCACGCCGCAATTAAAAGTACGCAACATTTCCTCTTCTTCCACGTTGCCGTTTTCCTGTATCCAGCGGAAAATTTTTGGTTGTTTCCAGCTTTTTTTCTCGATGCGCGCGGCGCAATTATCGGGAAGCACGCGCGGCACATTTTCTGTCAATCCGCCACCCGTGATATGGGCCAGAGCAAGCACTTCCACTTTTTGCATCAGCGATAGCAGTGGTTTGACGTAAATTCTCGTCGGCTCCAGCAATACTTCACCCAGGGTTTTTCCGGAAAAGCGTTCCAGTAAATCTGCATTGGTGACGTCGATAATTTTTCGAATCAGGGAATAGCCGTTGGAGTGCGCTCCTGATGATTCCAGGCCTATGACAGCGTCGCCTGGCTTTACTTTCCGTCCATCGATAATTGCGTCTTTTTCCACAACGCCGACAGCAAATCCCGCGAGATCATAATCGTCCTTTTGATAGATGCCGGGCATTTCAGCGGTCTCCCCGCCCACCAGAGCCGCACCGGCCTGTTCGCAGCCGGCGGCGATTCCTTTTATGACATCAGCGGCTACATCAACGTGCAGTTTTCCAGTCGCGTAATAGTCCAGGAAAAACAGCGGTTCCGCACCCTGCACTATGAGGTCATTAACACACATGGCGACCAGATCGATGCCGATGGTGTTGTGGACTCCCATGGTCTGGGCCAGTTTTAATTTGGTGCCCACGCCATCGGTGCTGGACACAAGAACCGGCTGGCGATATCGTCCGGCAGGCAGTTCAAACAAGGAACCAAATCCGCCCAAGCCGGCCAAAACCTCGGGACGGCTGGTTTTGGCCGCATAGGGTTTGATTTTCTCCACCAGTTCATTACCCGCGTCGATATCGACGCCGGAATCCTTGTAGCTGATTGGTGTTTTTGAGGCTTGGTCGGTGGAATTCATATTTTGCACATCCTTAAAAAACGCGTAATCTTACACTGTTGTTGATTGAAATTATTGTGGAATGAATCCATGAAATCTTGACATTCAATATCCTGTCGCATAGCGTGAATTGTATTATGAAAACATTCAACTTTGATAAATTTTTACTCCCCGTTTTATTCCTGTTCTGGATTGGCGGTGCAGATGCCGCTGTTGTTCAGGGTTTATACGAATCCGAAAAACTGGTTGTTAATCAAACCAAAGCCAAGCGCGAAGAAGCGATGAAAAACGCGCTGATCGAGGTATTGGCCAAAGTCAGTGGACGCCCGGACGTGGGGACCCTGCCCAACATAGCGGCTGCCTTGGAAAAACCGGCGAACTATGTACAACAGTACCGTTATAAGAAAATTCCGGAGAAAGGTTATATCAGCGCAGAAGCGGTTCAGGGCTCGCAGTTAATCTGGTTGCTTTTTGATGAACAGGCTGTCAATAAATTGCTGCAAAAGAATAATCTGCCGGTGTGGGGCCGCACCCGCCCGACAACCCTCGTCTGGCTGGCGGTGGAACAGGATGGCGAACGGTTTCTGATCGGCAGTAATTCCCAGGAAGAAATACGATTTGCGCTCGACAATGAAGCAAAACGGCGGGGCGTGGTGACGGTGTTGCCACTGTTGGATATCGAGGATCAGCAAAAATTGACGTTTGCTGAGGTGTGGAATAACAATCAGGAACCCATTTTTCAGGCATCCACGCGCTATCAGGCGGAAGCCATTCTGGTTGGCAGGATAAGCATCAGCGCAAATGACAGCTGGCAAGGCCGCTGGGTGTTATACGAAGGGGGGCAGGGATTAAGCTGGAACGCACAAGGCTCGTCGGTCAATCAATTGCTGGACAGCGGGGTGATGGGAACCCTGGAGATTCTAGGTTCCCGTTATGCCCAAGTGTATGACGATAGCTCGCCGAGCGTGTTTGATATAGCGATCGTTGATATCAGATCACTCAGCCAATTTGCGCGTGTTAGCCAATACCTGCAGTCGCTGGAACAAGTGCAAAACGTTTACACCACGCATGTTGACAGTAACAGTGTTACGTATCGTCTGGATATCCGTGGCAACTCCAAAGGACTCGTTCAGACCATCGGGCTGGGTAACGTATTAGCGGCGGTTGCAACGCCTGGAACTTCGGGTAACACTGGCGGCAGTCCGATCCAGGGACTGGAAGGCGGTCAGCAGATTCAAATCCAGGAAACAGCACCGACGACTGCGCATATTTATCGCCTGTTGCCGTGAAGCCGCGCGATATTCCTAACATTATTAGTCTGTTGCGAATCGCGCTGGTAATTCCAGTGGTTTATTTGTTGCTGGAGCGCGAATTCAGTTACGCCCTGGTGCTGTTTTTTGTTGCCGGATTTTCCGACGCGCTGGACGGTTATCTGGCGAAACGAAACCAATGGAAATCCCGCCTTGGCAGTATACTTGATCCTCTGGCGGACAAGTTGCTGCTGGTCTTTTCTTATCTTGCTCTGGGCTGGCTGCACGAAATTCCCATGTGGCTGGTTATCGCGGTCATGGTTCGTGACGTGGTCATTGTCGTAGGTGCGATTGCCTATCATGAATTGATCGGTGAGTATGACATGTTACCGACCTGGATGAGTAAAACCAACACGTTTTTTCAGATCATGCTGGTCCTGGCGGTGGTGTTTTCCCTGGGTGCGTATACCCTGCCGGGGTGGCTGATTGATACATTAATCTATACCGTTGCCGTAACAACTCTGGTCAGTGGCTTTAACTATGTGTGGGTATGGGGCAGGCGCGCGATTGCCGCCAAAGCGTTATCGGCGGAGTGAATTCAGAACAACAACCGGGATATATAAAGAAGACCTTAAACAACAAAAAAAGCGGCGTGATTGCATGACCATTTCATCAACCAAATGGCTTGTTGCGGGAGTCGCCGCAACCGGCG
>JAKEGK010000102.1 GCA_022627515.1 Gammaproteobacteria bacterium | reverse complement strand
TCAATTTTTACTCCGGCAATTGAGGCGCGATACAGGCTGTGAATGATCTGCGGTTCTGTCAGGGCGTTAATTTTTACAATAATGCGTGACGGTTTACCCTCGCTGATGTTGCCGATCTCCCGGTCGATTTTTTCCAGTAAAGATCTGTGCAGCGTGAATGGCGATTGCAGTATTCTATCCAGCCGGGACACTTTACCCAGGCTGGTCAATTGCAGGAATACGCTGTTAATGTCCTGGCCGATTTTCTTGTCACAGGTCAGCAATCCATAGTCGGTATAAAGCCGCGCGGTGCGCGCGTGATAGTTGCCGGTTCCCAAATGCACGTATTGCTGAAGCTGCTTGCCTTCGCGGCGCACCACATGAATCATTTTAGCGTGTGTTTTATATCCCACCACGCCATATACGACGTGCACCCCGGCTTCCTGCAATCTATTCGCAAGTTCAATATTGGCCTCTTCATCGAAGCGGGCGCGCAATTCAACGACCACTGTTACTTCCTTACCCTTTCTGGCGGCATCAACGAGATGGCCGACAATGGCGGAATTGGCGCCGGTGCGGTACAGCGTCTGTTTTATGCTCAGTACGCCGGGATCACTTGCGGCCTGGCGGACAAAATCCAGCACGGGCGCAAACGACTGGAACGGGTGGTGCAACAGAATGTCGCTTTTCTTGATCGCGGCAAAAATGTTGGTTGCCCCAATTAACGCCGGTGGAATGCTCGGCGTGAATGACGGAAATTTAAGGTCGGGCCTGTCTATCAGGTCGTATACGTGAGACACGCGATTCAGGTTAACGGGGCCGTTAATCTTAAACAATTCACGGGCGGGAATTTCGAAGCGGTGCAGCAGGAAATTAACCAGATTATCCGGACAATTGTCAGCGATTTCCAGGCGCACCGCATCGCCGTAGCGGCGTGACGCCAGTTCGCCTTCCACGGCGCGGAGCAGATCCTCCACTTCTTCCTCATCAACAAACAGATTGCTGTTGCGCGTAACCCGGAACTGGTAACAACCCTGGACTGTCATGCCATAAAACAGATCATTCACATAAGCATGGATGATGGAAGAGAGGAAGACAAAATCGTGCGGGCCGCTGGCAGTCTCTTCTTTTGGCAGCTGGATTACCCTGGGCAGGGCGCGGGGCGCCTGTACAATCGCCAGATCGCTTTGCCGGCCAAAGGCGTCCTTGCCTTTCAGCTCAACGATAAAATTCAGGCTTTTATTCAGGATGCGCGGAAAGGGGTGCGCCGGATCGAGACCCAAAGGCGTCAATATCGGCGACAGTTCCTCCCGGAAATATTCGCGCAGCCAGTTTTCCTGCGATTCATTCCAGTCGCTGCGGCGTACAAAGTTGATACCGTGTTTTTCCAGATCCGGAAAAATGCCATCATTCAACGTAACATATTGCTGGCTAACAATCTGATGGGCGCGGTCGCTGATGGCGTTGAGAATTTCCACGGGTGACATGTTGTCGGGTCCCGCCTGAGTAGAGCCGAGTTCCGCGCGCTGGATCAAGCCCGCCACGCGCACTTCAAAGAACTCATCAAGATTGGTGCTTGATATCGCCAGATAACGCAAGCGTTCCAATAACGGAACCGCAGGATCGTTTGCCTGTTCCAGAACCCGCCAGGTGAATTCGAGCAGACTGAGTTCGCGATTGATGTAAAGCTCGGGTTGTTTTAAATCCTGAATGTCCATTGCAGGTCTATCGGTGTCGTTAATAATCGGGGGATAGTCGGGGTTGGTGATGCCGGTTGCTGTCAACTTTGTTACTTACTGTTTTTTCAGTATAACAAATGTCATTTGATATAACCTACTTTCATTTTTCAGGCCAATCCGGCAACCTACCGCGGGATTGTGTCACTGCAATGACAATCAGCGTGTTGCGTAACTAAAAAGCCGCCGTTGCCTTGCGATCAAAGTTTGGCGGGCAAATCCGGCTACATTTATAAATTGGTATATTGGCCAGCCACATAGTGGCCAATCATAAGCTGACTGAACCATTCCGCGCCGCTTCGAGAAATTCCCAAAATGTTCCTGCCCAGCCGGTTGCGGATCAGTGGTACTGTCTGCTTAACTCGTGCACGGAGTTAATAAACACCTCGACATGTTCCGGATTGATCGCCGGGTGGATGCCATGACCCAGGTTAAAAACATGTCCATCGCCCTTCCCGAAACTTGCCAGCACGCCGGCCACTTCCTCGCGGATTCGTTTGGGAGAAGCGTAGAGAATACAGGGATCCATGTTGCCTTGCAGCGCAACTTTATCACCCACCCGTTTGCGCGCATCGCCAATATCAATCGTCCAGTCCACACCCAGAGCATTGCATTTGCTTAAAGTCATATCTTCCAGCCAGGCTCCGCCGCCTTTGGTGAACAATATCGACGGCACCGGCCGTGCTTCGTTTTCCTTAATCAGGCCATCGACAATTTGCGTCATGTATTGCAGGGAAAATTCCCGGTAATCACGTGGCGTTAACGCGCCACCCCAGGTATCAAACACCATGACCGCCTGCGCGCCGGCCTTGATCTGCGCGTTCAGATATTCGGTGACTGATTGCGCCAGGACATCGAGAAGCTTATGCATCAATTCCGGTTGGTCGAACATCATGCCTTTGACTTTGGAAAACTCCTTGCTCGAACCGCCTTCCACCATATAAGTGGCCAGGGTCCAAGGGCTGCCGGAAAAGCCAATTAAAGGCACACGGCCATTTAGCTCCTTGCGGATCAAACGGACCGCGTCCACCACGTATTTAAGCTCCGCGTGGGGATCGATAACACCAAGCGCGTTAATGTCGGCAGCGGTACGCACCGGTTTGTCGAACGTGGGGCCTTCACCCGTGGTAAAACGTAATCCCAAACCCATCGCATCAGGAACTGTCAGGATGTCAGAAAATAAAATCGCCGCGTCCAGCGCAAAACGATCGAGTGGTTGCAGGGTGACTTCGCAGGCCAGTTCCGGCGTTTGACAGAGGTTCATAAAACTTCCGGCTTTTTCCCGTGTCGCGCGGTATTCGGGTAGATAGCGTCCCGCCTGCCGCATCATCCATACCGGAGTTACATCGACCGGTTTGCGCATCAACGCCTGTAGAAATCGATCGTTTTTCAATTCAGTCATAGAACTTCCTATTAAACCTGGAGCGGTTGACGAAATAAGATAATTTTAGATGGATAGCAACAAATGGTTCAGGAACTAAAGTATGCTCCGATATCTTCCAGCCGTTCTACCGCGGCGGATTGGTGTTCCAGCCGTTCTGGAAATCCGTCCATTTTATCCACTAACTTATTGTTTTTGTGGAAATAACAATTAGTGCGCCTATTATAAAGGTTTTACAGAAAATCGGTAGTTTTTTGGCCGGCTTTTTAGTGGGAAATGCGGTTTTGGCGTAGCACAGCACTACCATTCGGATGTGACCCGGCGTGTAAAAAACTGCCGGTTTTCGCGGGAAATGTACGAAGGATAATAAAAATAGTGCGGATGGTCCGGCAGATCGATCAAGTGAATATTCAGGAAAACGCAGCGCTCCGAATTGGCC
>JAKEGK010000101.1 GCA_022627515.1 Gammaproteobacteria bacterium | reverse complement strand
AGGATAACAGTTACTACGGGAAGTATTATGTCGTGGAAAACAGGTTCGTCAAATTCGTCTCCAATGCAATACAACCAATCGCCGGTGGTGAGCCGGAGAATGTGCTTCAGGTAACAATAAAAAGCGTTGAGATTAATGCCGACAGCACTTATCGGCAGGGCAACATGACCCTGACGGCTCTATTCACGGCTAAGGAGAATTGAGACGATTGATGATGAATAAAAGGAACAATAATAAGGGGTTTACCCTTCTGGAAATCATCATGTCGATCGTCATAATTACCATTATAGGCGTTATATCCGGTAGAGGGTTGCTGGAAATTGCCCAGGGTTATTCGCTTTCAAGAAAGAACGCCACGGTGACTCAGCAAGGCCAAATTACTGCAGCCAGGCTTAAAAAAGAACTTTCATCCATCAAATCAATTACCTGTGGCGGGGCCAACATCATCACATATAAGAGCAGCAGAAACGAATCTGAAGACGTGACCATTTACTGGGCAGGCGGCAATAATCCTCTAATGTTGAAAATGGCTTCCGATTGTACTGTTTGCACAAGTTCATGTGCAGATGGCGACAAGCTGGCAGAAAAAGTCAGTGACTTTACACTAAGTTACTGTACGACAACCGCAAACTGTTCAGCAACATTCCCGAACAGTCCAAATTTTACCCCAGCGTCGATTTCGTTTGTGAAATTTACATTAAAGTTAAAAGGCTATAATGACACGCCGATTTCCATAGCAGATCCCGATATTGTTTTCCTGAACCAGGAATCAGGGAGTTGAAAATGGCCATATTCAATCAAAAAGGAAATGTCCTTTTATTTGTAATCAGCGGCATAGCCATGGCCGCTGCAATTGCAACGGGCATGTTTTACATGACGTCAACCTCCTCATTGGGTCAGGCAGGTGGTAGCGGGATGGAGCGCGCCTATTATCTTGCGCTTGCGGGCAAGGATTACGCTGCGGCAAACTGGAATAACAGGTCGAGTTGGAATAATAATGAATTTTCTTTGTCAACTACTGAGATCTTCCACATAACATATTCCGGATCGGGAATTACTTCCACCGGTATCGTCAACAAGAATACACCCTTTGAGGCAAGAAAAACCATAAAGGTGCCTCAGCCCAGCCCCGCAAGAAAACATTTTTTTGAGGCATTCGAAGATAAAACAAGATGGGATGAAGGTACTAAGCTGGGTACGTTTGATACTCCCCTCGTATCCGGCGATAAGGCATTGAAGGTGGTATCTTCTGAGGCCGCTTTGGGCGGTTATGGTGTCTGGAGTTTTCTTAGATTCAATTCAGCATTTGCCGGTGTTGACTTAAGCACGCCCTGGCTGGATGCGGACCGCTGCCTCAGCCATGACTTACAGGTGAAGATTGCCAACAATCAGCCATATTATTTTGCCGGATTGATTTTTAAAACGGCAGGTGTTGGGAATGACAGAGAATTCTACGGCGTTTCTTATATGAGAACAAAACAACAATGCTCATGGGGTTGTTGGTCACTCAGTGGATGGAATGGATCTACCTGGAACAGTTGTTATTGTGATGGATGCTCAAGATTAGATAATATCCCTTCTGAACTTAAGCCTACAGTAACCGGATATGACGGGATATTTACAGAACCATTAGAATGCTGGACTGATGGTTCGGGGAACTGGTTTCGATATTCGAGACCATCGGTCGTTTTATGGAAAAGGCAAAGCAACTCTTTCAATTGGCTGGCTTATAAACTATTGACAAGCAATGATTATGTAATTGGAGCTGACAATCGACTTGTTGACTGGTCTAACCTTCAGGTTCGTTTGATCGAGGCGTATCCTCTCGGGTTTACGACAGGTGGACCAACACCTCTATTGCATGGTGCGTTTGTTGTCGGTGGAACTAGCGGGGCAAGTGCACGGATCAATGGAACGCCGGTTTTGACTTCGGAAACATGGGCAGGCAACACTGCTGCCGGAACGCTGACGTTAACAAATGTAAGCGGAACATTTGTTAACGGTGAGAATTTGCTGGTTGATGGTGTGACAAGGGCGATAGCATCAGGAACCATCGGAGCTAAGACAAATTATATCAGAGTCTATTATGGAGATGTAAACAGTCATGGCACACAAAATGATATTCCCACGGACAGTGACAACAGAGGTGGAAACCCCCGCATCGTAACAGGCAGCAGCAATGTCATCCACTGGCCTGTGGATAATGTAAGTGATTGGAGCGCTTACTACGATTACATTACGCTGGTGCAGTGGGATGGGTTTCAGGCGAGCGCATCAAGATTGGGCGGAAGCGGCACCAAGGAGGCAAACGCCATAATCGGAGACAGCTCTCTTCTCACACCCAACAGCGGCACAATAGACTATTCAGGGATCGCGCTGCATGCCACAGGCAACACCGCCACTTCCACATATTTCGATGATTTCGCCATTCAGTATTAATCTGGTGGAGTCTGATCGTAAACCGAAACTGCAATCTTCTTTTCCGCCAAAGGTCCGCCGCCGAGGAAATTTTCATAAAATAATCCGTTTTCATGTAATAAGAAATTTCAACTTTCATTTTGTATGGATTTCCATTTTTTTCATTCAGCAAGGCCTCACGGTTAAATTATTCTTGCAAATCGAAATGAATGGTTTTATATTGCAAGCATGGTAACCCGAAAAATACAAAAAGACGTTGAAAAGTCATTGACGCAACATCCCGTGGTTGGCATCTTGGGGCCTCGTCAGGTTGGTAAAACAACTCTGGCAAAAGCCATCAAGAGCGCCTGGCCTCAAAACACTATTTATCTCGACATGGAATTGCCGTCTGATCTTAACAAGCTTCAGGATCCCGAGATATATCTCGGACCGCT
>JAKEGK010000100.1 GCA_022627515.1 Gammaproteobacteria bacterium | reverse complement strand
TCCGCCACAGGCGCAACACTCGATACGGGTGAGCGGCTAACTCTTACCCGGCAAGGACTTTCACCCTGCAAGATGCGCCAAGCTTCGCTTGGCGCGATAACACCGGGAGTTAATCCGGCGATTTACGTCCCCGCACCTGTACCCTCCTAAAATCTTTTGCCAATCCTTAAAATTATGTTAAATTTCTTCTTGCTTTGCGGCAGGTTTTAATAAAGCAGCATCACTACAATTTACACCTTAAAAAGCTTCTTGCTCAAAAAAATTATTATTAAATAACGAATAGAGTTTTTAACAATGCGGCTCGATCACTGCTGAGCATCCGAGGAAACGGCTTACTTTATATCAGATATCAGGTAGTGCATCATCGCCTTATTTGCATCGCGCGGATTTTTGTTAATTTATTTGCCAGTAAAAACAACTAAATTAGCTGAGCAATACACTACGGTAATTTTGGCAACCGGTTTGCTATTGCTATTTGTAAAATGGCTGGATGCAAGCATTTGCAGAGGATCGACAGAATTCAATATCAACAAATTACCCGGCTGGTAATACCCCTCCGGGTACAGATCGAGTCAAAAAACCCTGAAACCCCATGTCAGCTAAACAATTCCGGTCCCGTTTTCTTAAACTCATTCTGCTCACATGGATTGCACCCGCGGTTATCGGTCTATCGTTCCTGGTTTATATCCAGATGTTTACGGCGGAGCAAATGCTGGACATCCTCGCCAGCCCCATTGAACCGGTGTTTGTCGGCTCGGCCGTATTGTTTGCGCTCTGGTATTTCAACCGTTATGCCAGTACGATCTATAGGTATCTGGACAATCCAACTGACGAAAACGCAGGGCAGTTATTAGGCAAACTCAAAGCGTTTCCGTTACACTACTGGAGCCTGTTTCTTGCTTACCTGATACTTGCGCCGGTCACGGTCATCTACAGCGCCGAGTTATTTTCCGATTTCAAGGCCACGCCTATCGACTGGTTCCGCATCAGCCTGGTGGCGCTAATTGTTTCCATTATCGTGGGATTGCCGATTTTCTTTATGATACTGGACTTGTTTGGCCGCATAATGGGACGAATTGCGTTAAAGCAGGCTCATATTACCATCAAGGTTAAGGTGTTTCTGATTGGCGCGCTCGTGCCGTTACTTATTGACACCATGCTGGTTCAATATTACTGGACGCGGACCGCGTACTTTACCTTTGAAACCTTTGTCGTCTGGCTGTCACTGGAAATTCTGGCTATTGGCGGCAGTCTGATTTTTGTTAAAAGCTTCGGCCAGTCTTTAATGCCGTTGAAACGCGCCTTGCGGCAATCCGCAACTGTTGAGCAGATATCGTTTCAGGAAATGGCGCCGCAATCCACCGATGAATTGGGCGTATTAACAGCCAATTACCGGCAATTGCTGGAAAACCTCAAAGCCTACCACGAACATCTGGAAGACCTTGTCGAGCACCGCACCACCGAACTTGAAACATCCAATAAGGAACTGGAATCCTTTTGCTACTCGGTGTCCCATGACCTGCGCGCGCCGTTACGCGCAATAAAAGGTTTCAGCCAGATGATCCTTGAGGATTATCACGACAAACTAGACAATGAAGGCAAGGATTATCTGCGGCGCATATCGGGCGGTATCAGCAAAATGACGCAGTTAATTGATGACTTGATGGCTTTGTCACAGGTTACTACCCATGAAGTTCAACGCCAACAAGTGAACCTGACGCATCTTGCCAAAGATGCCGTAGCCGTTCTAAAAGAAGCTGACCCTGCGCGGTCGGTCAATATTGCAATAGAAGAAGACCTGTATACCATAGGAGACGAGAAACTGCTTAAAGTCGCGCTGGACAATTTATTCAATAACGCCTGGAAATATACCAGCAAAAGATCCAACGCCCATATCCGCTTCGGTTACTCACCGGAAAAACAGGCTTTTTATATTACTGACAATGGCGTTGGGTTTGATATGAAGTACGCGGATAAGCTGTTCGGCGCATTCCAGCGTTTGCATACGGTCAACGAATTCGAGGGAACGGGAGTCGGCCTGACCACCGTCCAACGGGTGTTTGAACGCCACAACGGTAAAATCTGGGCGGAAGCCGAAGAAGGAAAAGGCGCTACCTTCTACTTTGTTACCCAATTAACTTCCCTGCCGTCCAATCTACAGACCCTGCAAGCTTCCGGCAAGCCCACTATCCACTAGCCCGTATCTCTCACCACCCTTCTACTGCGACGAACGGTGGTGAGAAATGCGGGCTAGTTGAGATCAACGGCAAATTCGCGCAACAATTCCATAGGCACGATACGCAGGGCTTGCTTATGGGTTCTTTTTAAATAAACTCTGGGCGCCATGCCTTGTTGATGAGCCTCCAGCCAGCGAGCGGCGCACAGGCACCAGCTATCTCCGGGTTTCAGCCCGGGAAACCCAAATTGCGGCGCCGGTGTGGACAGGTCATTTCCCTTGAACCGTGAATACTCGAGAAATTCCTGCGATGTCAGTACACATACCGTATGCGAACCAAGATCATCCCGGCCGGTATTACAACAGCCGTCACGATAAAATCCGGTAGTTGGATTATCACCGCACAACTCCAGTGGTTCATCAAATACATTTACCGAATCATCCATAGAAACCAGTTCCTCAATGTGGTTTGTTCATCCGGCTGGAACAGGCACATAACGGCGGTTTGTTGCCGCGCAATGCTGTTCCGCGTCCAGCGCATTCCGGTGTTTCATCGAAGGATACATCCAGATGACTTTATTTCCCGCCTCGCATCCGCCCCAAGCCGTTGTTGTATCACACTCCATTGATGCCCATTCACCCTGTATGACTGTCTCACAGGCGGAACGCCACTGATCAAGATTTTTTGCATCATAATAATCAATACAAATGACCGACTGATCGTCCAGCTTTGCTGTCTTGCAACTGCCAACAACATCACGGTCAGCGGAGCATCCGGTCACGGCAACCGTGATGATAATTATAAAGAACTCTGGCATATATCTGTGAGCCATGACCGTTCCACTTCGATACTTCATATTTTCCCAATCTATTGTAAGGAAAGTCCTCGGCGCCGTTTTACTAATTTTATGCGCGATGAAACAATAATGACATATCGTTTGACCTAGCTCATAGCACCCAATAAACAAGTTAGCTTTAATTTATATTGATTGAAACAAACATCTTGCAACAGGGCAACAAGTTGTATCAATACGCGCATACCCGGGGCAAAGGAAGGTTGTTTGTCAGTTGTCACAGGCGCCGCTTATTCATATTGCCACTGCATGCATAAACTGCATTAACCAATTGGAGAAAAGCCTGCGGAAACAAACAACAAACGCCTGAATACCATCAATAACCATTAACCAAGGCAACGCGGTATTCAGCCTCAAAGGAGGATGAATCATGAAATCTTGCAATTTGAATAAACGCTTGAGGTCCTGCCTGATTGGAACAGCCTGCGCGGTCCTGCTACCTGTAATCGCTCAGGCGGATGAGCTTAGCCGCGCCGCAATGCTAAGTTATACCTGCGCCGGTTGTCACGGCACGAACGGCATCAGCCCCGGCTCCATTCCCAGCATCTACTGCAAGACGGCAGATACTATCGAAAAAGCGCTCAAGGAATACCGCGACGGAACACGCTTCTCCACCGTCATGGGGCGCCATGTCAAGGGATATACCGATGATGAGATTCAGTTAATCGCCGGATTCTTTGGCACCTACTGTAATGAAAAAATCGGCATTAAAAAATAAGGAGGCGGTCATGAGCAAGTACACGCGTAGAGACTTTGTCAAAGCAGCCGGCGTTGCCACTGCCTCCGCCATTGGAATCCTGGGTTGGCCGATCGGCGTGCAGGCGAAAACCGGCAACAGATCAAAAGTGGTAGTGATAGGCGGCGGTTATGGCGGAGCCACCTGTGCGAAATACATTCGCAAGCTGGCCCCCGGCGTTGATGTCACATTGGTGGAGCAAAACAAGGAATTTATCACCTGCCCCTTCAGCAACACTGTTATCGGGGGCATAAAACGCATTGAAGAGATAACACACAAATATGACAAACTGAAACAACGGCACGGTGTCGATGTGATACATGACCTTGCCACGGAGATCGATGCCACGAAGAAAACGGTCAAGCTCAAGAGCGGCAAGACGCTTGGATACGATAAATTAATAGTATCGCCCGGTATAGAGTTTGTCTGGAACAAGATCGCGGCATATGACGAGAAAGCCAGCGAAATCTTTCCCCATGCCTGGAAGGCCGGACCACAAACCCTGTTACTGCGGCGGCAACTGGAAGGCATGAAAGATGGCGGAACTGTGATTATTACCGCGCCTGCCGATCCATACCGTTGCCCGCCGGGACCCTACGAAAGGGCGTGCCTTATCGCAAACTACTTCAAACAGCATAAGCCTAAGTCCAAAATCATCATTCTTGACGCCAAGGACAAGTTTTCCAAGCAGCCGTTATTTATTAATGGATGGGAAACACTCTATCCGAAGATGATCGACTGGGTGTCCAAATCCGCGGGTGGCACTGTCGTTCGGGTTGACACCAAAGCGAAGCTTGTGGAGAACGACACTGGTTTCACATATGAAGCCGATGTCATCAACGTCATTCCACCCCATCAAGCCGGCGCTATCGCGCAAAAGGCGGGGCTGGCGGACAAATCCGGCTGGTGTCCGGTAAATCAACGGACTTTCGAATCAACGCTCCATAAGGATGTTCACGTCATCGGCGACTCCGCTCTCGCCGGCGAAATGCCCAAATCCGCGTACGCAGCGGGCAGCCAGGGCAAGGTGTGTGCTGCCGCCGTGGTCGCTGAATTGGGCGGACTGAACATGCCGGAACCCTCCTACGTCAATACATGCTATAGCTTTGTCGGCCCGGAATACGGGATTTCCGTTGCGGCGGTATACCGCATCACTGACAAAGGTATTGCGGCAGTGAAAGACGCGGGTGGCGGGAGCCCCAAAGATGTCGATGATACTTTCCGTAACATGGAAGCTGTTTACGCGCAGGGTTGGTACGACAGTACGGTCGCGGATATGTTTGAATAGACTACCGGATATCCGCCAACAATAAACACAAACAATTTCGGGCAGTCCCAGGCCGCCTTTTTTTGTTCTTTGTCCGGCAGCGGTTTTTAGTTACCATTTCACTGCTTGCATAAACTTCTAAAACGTTTGTGTCTTATGAAAACTGTTATCGTTGGCGCCGGCATATCGGGACTTGCCACTGCCCATGCTCTGCTGGAACGGCAACCGGATCCCGATCTGCTCGTATTCGAATCCGCAGATCGTCCCGGGGGCAAGATCTGGAGTGAAAAAACGCCGGAGGGATTTTTGTGTGAATGGGGTGTCAATGCCTTTCTGGACAGCAAGCCCAAAACGCTGCAGCTTGCGCGATCCCTGAGTCTTGCTCCTGTCACCAGCTACGATGCGTCACGGCACCGCTTCGTATATTCCAACAACGGATTGAGAAAGTTGCCAGGCTCACCACCGGCGTTTCTTAAATCAGACCTGATCAGCTGGCCCGGCAAACTGCGCATCCTGATGGAAACTCTGGCGCCCAAAACCGGCAAAGACGAAGAAACCCTGAAGGAATTTGCCGTCCGGCGGCTGGGCCGCGAAGCCTATGAAAAACTAATTGATCCCATGGCCTCCGGCGTGTTCGCCGGTGATCCGGAAAAAATGAGCGTGAACAGCTGCTTTCCCCGCATCAAGGAAATCGAAAATGAATACCGCAGCCTGATCATTGGCCTGATCAGGCTGCAAATCAAGGCGGCAAAAGCAGGCAGGAAAGACCGGCCACAGGCCGGCCCTTCGGGCAAGCTCACTTCTTTTTACAATGGCATGTCGGAGTTAAGCGATGCGATTGCCGCGCGCCTGGGCGGCAGGTTACGGCTATCAACAGGTGTTGAGTCACTGACACGCAATGGCAAACACTACATACTGCATCTGTCCAACGGCAAACAGGAAGAAGCGGAGCGCGTCATACTTGCCGCGCCCGCGTATGCGCAGGCCGGTATACTGAAGAATCTTGCGCCGGACATTGCACAAATACTTGCTGAAATCTATTACCCGCCGCTGGCCGTGTGCTGTTATGGCTATCAACGCAACAAGATCATGCATGACTTAAATGGCTTTGGTTTCCTGGTGCCTTCGCGGGAACGCAGGAAAATCCTGGGCACGCTTTGGGATGTCAGCATTTTTCCGAACCGCGCACCGGACGGTTACGTATTACTGCGCACCATGGTGGGCGGTGCGCGCGCTGTAGATTACGCCATTGAAGATAAGGACAAACTTGCGGATATGGTCCGCGGCGAACTGGCGGCTATTATGGGTATTGACGCCATGCCGGATTTTGTCAAAACCTGCCGCCATGAACAATCCATTCCCCAATATAACCTGGGCCATGCTAAACGCTTGCAGAAAATTGACCAACTACTGCAAAAACACCCTGACCTTATCCTGACCGGTAATGCCTTCAAAGGCGTTGCGCTTAACGATTGCGTTGCCAATGCTTATCACATCGCTGACTCCCTCGCATTGTGAACCTCCGGGTAACATACTACTCTGGCGGCTGGCTTGCATACCACGCTGCGATACTCTCAATCACCGCTTCGCTATATGGCAGGCTCATCTTGTGCATTGGCGAGCTGCCGCGCTTATTGTCGCGATAGGCCTGTAAAGCTTTTACCAGATAGCCTTTGTTTTGTCCTCTGATTCTCGGAAAAATCATCATCGGATTTTCCATGCCTGGCGCATGACAGTGATCGCATTTCTCCGCCAGTTCCTTCATGGAAATGGTTTTTGCTTCCGCCGGTTGGGCCTGTTGCACGGAATAATAAGCCGCGATGTTTTCAATGCCTTCTTCGCTTACGTTGGAAAGAAAGTTATGCATGTCTTCCTGTTTGCGG
>JAKEGK010000099.1 GCA_022627515.1 Gammaproteobacteria bacterium | reverse complement strand
TATTAAATCAATCAACCGGATCGCCATGGTACGTTATCCGTATGCCCGGTGGTGTGGGAGGAGGGATGCTGTGAGGCATTCCCCTATCCCGATTAGAGGTTACCAGGCCGGCAACTGCAGGGCCATACATATCGCCATACTTTAATATGGACATTATGCCAGCTATCTGCTAGGGTTCAGACATGAGCACGGAAAGCTTTGAATGGGACCCGGAGAAGGACCTTGTCAACCAGACCAAGCATGGCGTTTCTTTCTCTGAAGCGCAGACTGCTTTCACCGACCCGGGTCGCGTCATTGCGGAAGACCTGTCCCATAGTCATGGTGAAAAGCGGTATTACTGTTTCGGGAAGGCCGGGGGGCGGAATTTTGACTGTCAGATTCACATACCGCCATGGTCGAATCCGGATATTCGGGGCCGGCTACTGGCGCAAAGGTAAACAGATTTATGAGCGCGAAAATCAAATACACTGATGAACCCATCGGGCCATTGAAGGTTGTGCCGGATTTCCTGCCTGCTCCGGAGGAGCTTGTGTTTAAGGAGGATACGGTAAAGGTCACGATTGCTCTGAGTAAAGAGAGCGTCGAGTTTTTCAAGCAAGAAGCGGAAAAACATCATACCCAGTATCAGAAAATGATCCGCCGGTTACTGGATATATATACGCTGACCCATAAGCAACCTCTAACAAAACGTTCCAGCCGGCACAAAAAGCGTACGGCTGAACGTTAACGTCGATATGACTTTCTGCTGTCAATAGCCAAGCCGCACTCCTTCTAAACCAATTTAGAATTCACTCACCGATGTACGATATGGAATGCAAGAAAATTACCTTGATCAAAAACAGTGGGTTTTAAATTCTTCTTGGGATGATATCAAAATTGTACTAACATGTAATACATATCGCTACATCTGGAGCAAATCATGAGTATTACAAGTATCCGTATTACAGATGATGTGGATAAGCCACTTGAAGCCTTGTCCAAAAAGCTAGATAGAAGTAAAAATTATTTGATAAATCAAGCCATTAAAGAATTTCTGGCAAGACAGTCCGTCGAAGAATCTCGCTGGCAAGATACACTACAGGCGCTTGAATCTATCAAGCAAGGCAAGACTCTCGAGGAAGATGATGTGAATGCCTGGCTCAATAGTTGGGGTACAAATGAGCGTAAAACACCACCCAAACCATGAAGATAAAATATTCGCGTGAATCTATCGATGATCTTCAGCGAGTGGTGGAATTTGTTGAGGTTAATAACCCATACGCAGCACGACGAATTGCAATCGACCTGCAAGACGGTAGCGAGAAACCAAGACAATTCTCTAAAATCGGCTTGCCTGTTTTAAATGCTTCTGATCCTGAAGTAATTCGTGATCTCTACATAAATAATTACACTGTACGTTACCTTATAACTGAAGAAGTCATTTATGTATTAAGAGTTTGGCACAATAAAGAAAACAAAAAGAATCTATAACGAATCATCCAAATCGATGTGAACCTATCCCGAAATAATTGACGCAACTCATCCCTGCTTACAGAGTTAATACACAATGATCACGGCAACAGAAGCAATCAAAAGACTAAAAGAAGGTAATCAGCGCTTTGTTTCCGGAGTGCGCAGTATCGATACGATTGTCAAGCAGCTCAATCGGGCGGATTTTGTTGGTGGCCAGGCCCCGTTTGCCATTATCCTGGGTTGCTCGGATTCGCGCGTACCGGCAGAAATTGTATTTGATCAAGGCCTGGGGGATCTTTTTGTGATTCGGGTCGCCGGGAATATCGTGGCGCCATCCCAGGTCGGGAGTGTTGAGTTTGCGGCTGAATTATTTGGCACGCCATTGGTTGTTGTGCTTGGCCACTCCATGTGTGGTGCGGTGATGGCCACCATTGATGAGCTGGAGCGACCCTCGAATGAAAAATCCTTAAACGTTTTGTCTATCGTGAATCGCATTCGTCCGACGGTTGAACCTTTATTTGCAACTGATCTTCGTAACGATCCAGAAATGTTACTGGCATCATCGATCCGTGCCAATATTCTTGCTTCTACTAACCAGCTGCGGCACGGTTCGCAAATGCTGGAACAGTTAATACAAAAGGGCGATCTTGTGATTGTGGGCGCGGAATATTCCCTTGAAACAGGTGAAGTGACGTTTTTTGACTGACGTTTTTGATATGGCCACTGCATGTATTATAAGGAACTGTGGAGCATTATTCGCTGACCACGGTGTTGTTCACGGTGGTGATTGCTGTGGCATGTGTATTGGTAATGGGCGTGATTGTGTATCGGCGGCGCGTGTTGGTGTAACGGTGTAATCACTCTGAACGCTGATCGTATACTGCTGAAATTCCTGTTCGAACTCCTGCAGGGTAATAAAACCCATGCAGGCATAGGCGCCAGTTTGCGTTAATGTGCGTTGTTGAAATTTAGCGGCCAGTATCACGGCGGCAGTGCAGGGCACTTGCGGGCCGTCACCGTTCCCGGCGATCAGATACCAGGTTTTGCGCAGGTGTTGCTGTTGTTGATCGATCCCGTCGAGCTCGACATGCATGCCGCCAATGGTGCTGCCAAAGCGATAAAAGCGTTCACTGATGCGTTTTAACCCGGCGGCATATTTGGCGACGTCGTTGACCCAGCCCCAGTGAGAAAACCACGCCAGTAACCAGGTGCCCAGGTGTAAAACACTTAGCTCCAGTCCCGCCTGAAAATGGATGTTTTTTACACCGGGATAGCGTTGTTGAAACAGGTTCAGGTCGGGGATGTCGCAGTGACTAAGCCAGCGCTTGCCCATCGGCTGAGGATATTTACGCCGTGTCAGATTATGCCAGCCGGTAATGTATTTCCATTTTCCATCCCGCCACGCGAGAAACGGTTTGCCGCAATAACTCAAAATCGAACGTACCGTGGCGATTCCGCGCGGTGTCTGATTGCCCGGATTGATCCCGACGTCGATGCTGTGTAGTTGTTGAAAGTCGTTTTTCATTGCGTCGATCACTGCGCTGGATAATGCCGGTACACTGCTGGCGCCGGTCAGCGCCAACACGCCGTAGCGTTTGGCGAGTTCATCCAGTTTGTGAAAGCCGCACACATACTCGCGGGCATCGGCCAGATCGATGTAGTGCACGCCGCTTTTGATCACGGTTACCGGGCAGGTGTAATCGCGTGCCTGAAACGGACCGCAGGTATTGATGACCAGCTGGCATTGACACTGCTGGATGGCACGCGCCAGGGAATCGGCATGGCG
>JAKEGK010000098.1 GCA_022627515.1 Gammaproteobacteria bacterium | reverse complement strand
GTACTGCTGCTTATGCTGCTTGGCGATTTGCATCAGTTCTTCCCAGATTTTGGACATGGACTCCGCCAGGTAATCATTCTTGTTCAGCTGTCCCAGTTCTTCACGCAAGGTGTCAAATCGCATCACCCCTATTGGCACGCCTTTGGGAAAACTGCTTTCGTTTCCAAACAAAACCCGCGCTTCAACATCCGCGCGCGGCAACAGTTGCCTGATTTGCTGTACCATCAAACGCACGCGGTATAACGGATTCTTGAATTTGTGCGACTTGCTGCTCACAACCTGCGCCCATTCTTCAATCTGGTCCGCACCGAAGATATAACCTTCCAGATGATGCACATCCATGGCAATGATCTTGCCCTTCATTAACACCAGGTAGTCAGCAAACAGATAACCGTACATGCCATCGGACAAAATAATATTCCTGGCAAATGCTTCGCTTTGTTCTTTGATGATTTTTGCAATTCGCCGGTCCTGCGAGGTGTTCTTTAAATAGCGGACAATCCAGATCAACAGGGTAATGCCAATGATCACCACTGCCAGCACGATGCTGAACTGAATCATCTGTTGTTGTGTTAGATCAAATAATTCCATTGCCAGTTATTTTCGGCTGTTCCAGCGCATACTTAATTGGGGATTTGCTGATTTCAAAGATTCAATTAATTTTCCACATTAGGACCGACTACGCCTTGGGGCGCTTGCCTTGTTGAATTATCTAAATAACTTATTGTTATTTCAATTGTTTTCATTTATGGTGCGCAAAGCGGGTCTATTATATACGCGTCGCTATTTTCCGGCAAAGTTGAATCTGTCACATAATGAAAACCGTAATAAACGCATTATTGTTCAAGTCTTGTACAAACCTTGAAAATTCGGGCATTGCCCATCGAAATCAGACTTTAATTTTGCCCGTTTAACGGCCGACATTAAAAAGGATGTTGCGTTGAATGGAGCGACATCGATGAAATGCCTGAATTGATGAATTTTATTGTTTTGATTTTAATTGAATGACTTAAAATTAACGACATAGATTTAGCAGAACTGATTACGAATCATACCAAATATGGCAGACCAGATTCCCTTAATCATCGTTATCATCACGATCGCATCGTTATGGGCGGCAGGTAAATATCTGTCCAGGCTGTCCCAGGGTATAACGGTGATCGCGCCGACATCCAGCGTTCCACAAGGTAAAATCTTTGCGGATGGCCTGCATATCGCCGATATGAGTAATGTGCTGATGAGGGAATTGCAGGAAACGATCAGCCGGCAGGATGACAAGGAACTGGTCTATTTCCTGGCCCGCTACCGTCCTAATCTGGTGGAACTGGAAAAATTTTTCGATGACCTGCGATCGCAGTATTATACCCTGTTGGGGAAACCATCCAAACTTGCCACGGAAGCGGAGAAGATCACCGCCATCAATGAAATTCAACTGGACGCCGCGCCGGCATGTATCGACATCAACGCTTTAAACAAAGCGGAACTGCGTTCCCTGATTGAAAATAACCTCAAAACCAACCGGCTCATCACAAGTGATTTCATGGAACGCTTTGGCGGCAGGGATTTTATGGACAATTTTCAGGTCTATGCCCAGCTTGTTGACCAGCAACCGGTGACGATCCATGCCAATTCGGAGCATCAGTACCGCCGCCAACTCGAGGCGTTTGTAAAAACCGGGATTGCGCAACAGGGACGCAAAATTCCCCTGAAAGCGCGTCTGGAGGTATTAAGTTTCAATCAATTGAAAGACATGTTAAGAGACTTGAAAATCACCACGGAATTCTCCACCAAGTCAGAACTCTCGGGGGCTTTGGCGCAAATGCCGGGTTCCGCGGTGCACCTGTCAATGATTTATGAACCTGACGACATATTTTATATCAAGGCTGAAGCCGCTGACGCCAAATCCATTGAAGATGAATGGTACATGCTCCATGCGTATGCCAGGCTGCTGATCGAATCATTAAAGAACTCTTTTGTCACATTTGATGAAGTCGCGGTGTGATTTTTTTTTAATTAGTCCGCTTTCTTATAACCTCCGGAAAATTCATGCCGGCCGCGGCGTAAATTCCTGTACTGGCGAATCATCATGATTGTTTTCAAAATATCGGATTCGTTAATTACCTTGAGGGGTAAACCAACTTCCACCCGCAGGTGTGCGGATTCGTTGCCCTGCACATCGATATATTGTTGCTGGCGTACGCCGCTATTATTATCCGGCAGACAACGGATTGTCGCGAACCAGACGACTGGCCGGCACTCAAACCGGCCGGCGAACTCCAGGCTGACTTCTTTTTCACCTGCAACGCTATGCGCGATGTATTCGACACAACTCGATGTGAGCGCCCGGTAAAGATTCTGATCCACCGCGCTTATCCTTTATGCAATCGCAAATGCCATCAATTACAGCAATCTCTTATAGCCGGGGCAGCGAACATCTTTTCATGGTTAAGTGTCCTATAATACGAAAGACACATAAGACGTGATCACGCTACACGTTTACAGCAAGATTGCCTTATAATACCCCTAATTCGCAATATATTGATTAGACATGGATAACACAATACGGACAACACAATGCAGAAACAACCGGATATAAGCGTTTCACGAAATCCGCCGGATTCCATTAAAGTGCACCCGGCCTTTGAGTTGAAACGCAGCAAACCCATTGAATCATTAAAAATCGTGGTGGAAGAGTATCTCCACAGGAAAACTGGGGCATTGCATTATCACTTAAGCGCCGACAACACGGAAAATGTGTTCCTTGTTGGCCTGCGCACCATGCCGCAGGATTCCACCGGCGTCGCACACATTCTGGAACACACCGCCCTCTGCGGCAGCAAACGCTACCCGGTTCGTGATCCATTTTTTATGATGATCCGCCGTTCACTGAATACGTTCATGAACGCCTTCACCAGCAGTGACTGGACGGCCTACCCATTCGCCAGCCAGAACCGCAGGGACTTTTTTAATCTGCTGGATGTGTATCTGGATGCGGTATTCTTTTCACGCTTAAACCAACTGGATTTTATGCAGGAAGGACACCGCCTGGAATTTGAAAACCCGCAAGATCCCGATTCAAAGCTGGTATACAAGGGAGTCGTCTACAACGAAATGATCGGCAGCATGGGTTCGCCGGTCAATACCTTGTGGCAAACACTCACCCGGTATTTGTTTCCCACCACCACTTATCATTATAACAGTGGCGGCGATCCGGAACACATTCCGGATCTTACCTATGAGCAATTCATGGAGTTTTACAAAACCCATTACCATCCCAGTAACGCCATCTTCATGACCTATGGCGACATACCGGTCTACGAATTGCAGGAACGAATCGAATCACGCGCATTGAGTCACTTCGATCGACTCAGCGAGCATTTATCGGTGCATGATGAAAAACGTTACCATGCGCCAGTGACTGTTGAAGAGCATTACGCGTTTGACGACGAGGAAAACGCCGAAAATAAAACCCATATCGTCATGGGCTGGCTGTGCGGCCAGAGCACGGATCTTGAAGAATCCATGAAAGCGCATCTGTTGTCCGGTGTGTTGCTCGACAACAGCAGTTCGCCATTATTACAGGCCCTGGAAACCACTGACCTTGGCAATGCACCGTCTCCGTTATGCGGTCTGGAGGATTCCAACCGCGAAATCACCTTTATGTGCGGTATTGAAGGTTCGAAGCCACAGAACGCGCAAGCTCTGGAAGATCTGGTAATGGGTGTGCTGCAACGCGTGGCCGAGCAAGGTGTGCCACAGGAACAAATGGAATCGGTATTGCACCAGCTCGAACTGGAACAACGCGAGGTGGGGGGCGGTCACTATCCCTATGGTTTGCAACTCATACTCGATGGTTTATCCAGCGCCGTGCATTACGGTGATCCCGTTGCCGCTCTGAATCTCGATCCGGTGTTAAACCAGTTAAGGGAAGATATCAAGAATCCGGAATTTATCAAAAATCTGGTGAAGTCCTATTTGATCGACAATCCGCACCGCGTGCGCCTCACGCTGGCGCCAGACAGTAAACTGAGTGCGCGCCGGCAAAAGCACCTCGCGGCAAAGCTTGCAAAAATCAAAGCCGGCCTATCGGTGCCAGAAAAACGTAACATCATTGATCTCGCGCAGAAGCTGGCCGAGCGCCAGCAAAAGAAAGATGATGAAAGCGTGTTACCCAAGGTGGGGCTGGAAGATATTCCGGATGAAATGCACATCGCCGAGGGCGAAATACGGGAGTTGAACGGCTACAAGACTACAAACTATGCTCAGGGCACCAATGGCCTGGTGTATCAGCAAATCGTTTGCGGCATGCCAAAGTTAAGCGATGATTTGCTGCAACACCTTCCCTACTATACCGCCACGTTGACAGAACTGGGTTGTGGTGGCCGCAATTACGTGGAAACCCAGGCGCTGGCCGCCAGTGTCACCGGCGGCATCAGCCCCTTCACCACCACGCGCGGCAAGTGCGATGATGTGCAGGCAGTATCGAGTTATTTCTTCGTGTCCGGCAAGGCGCTGGCCAGAAATCATGATCGCTTTTGTCAGTTGATGCGTGAAACCCTGGAATCGCCGCGCTTTGATGAGCTGGACAGAATCAGGGAATTGATCGGGCAGCAACGCGCCCACCGCGAGCAAAGCGTTACCGGCCAGGGCCACACCCTGGCGATGATCGCCGCCAGCAGCGGATTAAGCCCGGCCGCCCAGTTAAAACATCAACTCAGCGGCCTGCAAGGCATCAAACACATCAAGCAGCTGGATGCGATGATCGAGGAACAGGATAATCTGAAAACGCTGACCGGCAAGTTTCAGGCAATTCATGATGCGATTCTCGCGGCGGAACGGCAGTATTTATTAATCGGCGAGCCGGAACACCTGGAATCTTTTATGAAAGATTTGTCAGCAGTGTGGGCCGGATCACGGCCGGCAACAAGCAATGCCAAACCTTTCAGCCTCAACGAGATCAGCCGGCAGGTCAAACAATTGTGGATCGCCAATTCACCGATCAATTTTTGCGCCCGCGCCTATCCCGCCGTGCCGATCGAACATGACGACGCTGCGCCGTTAACGGTGCTCGGCGGATTTCTCCGCAATGGTTATCTGCACACGGCGATCCGCGAGAAAGGCGGAGCATATGGCGGCGGCGCCAGCTACACATCTGACATCGCGGCGTTCCGCTTCTATTCTTACCGGGATCCACGCCTGGTGGATACGCTCAATGACTTCGACACATCCATTGACTGGTTGCTGACGGAAAAGCATGAATGGAGACAGGTGGAAGAAGCTATTCTGGGCGTGATCAGCAGCATCGATAAGCCATCGTCACCCGCCGGCGAGGCCAAGGATGCGTTTCAAAACGCCTTGTTTGGCCGCACACCGGAGAAGCGCCGCTATTACCGCAGCCGTATTCTCAAAGTAACGCTGGATGACTTGAAGCGCGTTGCGCAAACCTACTTCGATCCCGCCAAAGCCAGCACTGCGGTGATAACCAACGCGGCAACGCTGGAACAGCACGGCGATCTGGGAATGGACGTTATCAAGCTATAAACGGTCTCTGGCCTGAATGGCGCTTACTTAAGGAAAAAGAAACCAGTTAAATCTCGATAACAACCTGCGGATGAAAGATACGCTGTAAATACATCCTTGTACGCTCGATGGCGGCATCCCTGCCGCCAACGATTTTTTCATTGTATCTTTCATCCGCCCGTTGATGTGGTACCGGTTTTAACCGTATGAGTAAGTCTATTATCTTAAGTAAGCGCCATTCATCTCTGGTCTTTTATGCTTGTCTCTAAAGTGCGCCGGCTCAAACCGGGCCGGTGGGAAGTTTTTCTATTTGGTTATTACACGCGAGATTGAATTCCATTGTTTCTACCGCCTGGAACCGGACATCTTAATTTGCAATATCCTGACTCATACCAACGCATTAATGCATTGCTGGCAGCCATGCAGCAGGAAATGGAACGTATCGGCATATGGGAAGAAAACGCTCCGCCTGTTGAAAACCTGGCAAGCAGCCAGCCTTTTTGTTATGACACACTGCACGTCGGCCAGTGGTTGCAATGGATATTTATTCCCCGAATGCAGACTATTGTCGATCAGCGCTTTCGCATACCGCAACGTTGCGATATCCATCCTTATGCTGCGGAAAGCCTGGAAGGTTATACCATCGATTCCGTTACGTTGTTATCGCTGATCAGGGAGATTGATGGTGTTATCACAGACGCCAAACATGAAGAATAGACCCGCATTGCGCCAGGAGTTGCCGTGCAACTGACTCTCAAGGAACTGCTGGACTCTTTTCCCCAGGCGGGGAAAGTCAGGCACATTTTACTTCGCACTGAAAAATATGTAACTCCCACTGTAGTTCAAAGCGTAATTGCAACCCGGGAAAACGGCCTTGAGGGTGATCACTATCACGGCCCGTTATTCAAAAAACGCCAGGTGACTCTGATTCAGTTTGAGCATCTCCCGGTGATCGCATCACTTCTCGGCAAGGATATGGTTGCGCCGGAATTATTACGCCGGAACCTGGTGGTTTCCGGCATTAACCTGCTGGCTCTAAAAGACCGGGTTTTTGCCGTCGGTGATTGCCGGATGCAGATGACCGGTTTGTGCCAGCCCTGCTCGCGAATGGAAGAAGCACTGGGCCCTGGCGGCTACAATGCCATGCGGGGCCATGGCGGAATTACCGCCCGAATCGTACAGGACGGCGCCATCCGCATTAATGATTTGGTGCGCTTGGCCTGCTAATGTGCGCAGGAATGGTATTTGCACGGACAAACTTGTACTTGGTTAAACCATCGGCTTGTTGGCTCTGGTTGTGTTGAGTACAGATTTTAATGGGGACAGCATGAGAATTGGATATTTAAGTTCACGTTTAATCGTCACTATCAATATACTTGGTATTATAGTTTGCCTGTTAACAACGGCCTGGATTGTCCTGACACATACGGATTTGACGCCGGATAAAACCGAACGGGTGTTTCAAAAAAATATCAAGGAAGCAAACGACATCCGAAACCTGGACGCCTTCCGCCAGGTGCATCAAAGCGTTTTGCTGTCACATAAACGGGAACAGGATAGCCACTATGAGAATGTGAAGCCTATCTACTGGCTGGCGATCGTGGGAATTTTGATATTTACGCTGAATACGTATATTTTCTGGCAACTGGTAAAAGAGAAATCGATACGGATACGCTGAATGCATTCACGGGAATATTCAAACCGGTTGCGCGGCATATTTATCTTCCAGCCGTTCGGCATAAAGCAACAACTCGTCTAGTAAATGGTGCCGTTGCGTAAACTCCTTATCCTCGGTTTTCAACGTATTAATTTTTTCCCGCAACCGGGACAACGTAAAGGCATTTGCGCTCTCGTCAGAAAACAACCGGTAATGGCGGTATTCTTCCCATTGCAGTTTTTCAGCTGCGGATAAACTTTCGGGAAAATTGCGCGCTTTGTAACGAATTAATAGTTCCGGCAAGCGGCTGTCATTAAAGGTAAACCGCCGGTTTTTCAATTGTTCGGCGTCCGCATCCCTGATGCTTGCAAACGACTGCTTGTCGTGGTCATTAAAGAAACCGTCATACAGCATAAACTCCGGGTCACTGGTTTTTTCATATTCCGGCTGGGAAAATACCGCCCGCAATTTTTCATTGAGATGATGGGACTGTTTCAGTGTTTGCAGGTTTTTGTAGCATTTATCCAGCCTGATATTGAGCCGCTTTGCTGAGGCCGAATCGAGGGTGCTGAGCGGAACCAAGACAGGACACTTGTTGATATGAACCGCCTTGACAGGTATGCGTTCCACGCCGTCAGACAACTTATCCGAGGGGGTAAAAATCCGCTTTTTGATTTCCTCAATACCGAGTTCTATCAATTGCGTTGGCTCCACGCTCAGGTCATATACAATATAGGCATTTTTATTGATCGGATGCATGGCGATCGGCGCGACCACCGCCGCGCAGAATTTTGCCGCGGGATACTTTGATGAAACATGGATGATGGGCGTCATGTTCCGCACGTCAAGCATTTTTGCCAGCGCCTGTTTGTTGCGGTTGTTGAATGCAAACTCAAATAACCTGGATTGTTTGCGTTTTATTAACCTGGCCAATTCAATCGTGGCATATACATCCGACATAGCATCATGCGCCATGCTGTGTTCAATGCCGTTCTCTTTGGTCAACAGTTCCAGCCTGAAGCTGGTATTACCCTCTTCGTTTTGAGGCCAGTTTATTCCTTCCGGCCTTAACGCATAGGCCAGCCGCACAACATCAATAATGTCCCAGCGTGAGTTCCCGTTCTTCCATTCACGCTCATAGGGATCGTAAAAATTCCGGTAGAATGTGAAGCGCATGAACTCATCGTCAAACCGGATATTGTTGTATCCGGCAACGCAGGTGTTTGGCGCGGAAAACTCCTCAAACACGCGCCTGGCGAATTCGAATTCCTTAAGTCCTCTTTGATTGACTATATCCGGAGTAATGCCCGTAATGAGGCACGATACCGGCTCCGGCAAAATTTCCTCGCTCAATTGACAATAAAGCGTAAGCGGATCGCCGATGATATTCAGTTCCTCATCAGTCCGGATGCCGGCAAACTGGCATATCCGATCCCGCCGGCTGTCAATGCCAAAAGTTTCCAGATCGTACCAGTATAATGTGTTTTGTTGAGTCACGATGACGCGTATTGTTTGAGTTATTCACAATGAATTGATCTGCGTGCGCCGGTTAATAGTATACGATCGCGAACCGGATCGCTAACTTATAGAATCTGCTAGCGTGACGCATCGATATTATGTATTGACATAAATGCGGACCTCCGGGCAATCACGCTGTGACTGTAATTAAGGGACATCCTCTGATAACGCGCTATCCCTTTGTTTTAAAGTGACATTTGTTTTGCGTTACAGGGTATCTTGGTATTCATTATTCACGGATATTTTGTTATAAACAATATAGATGCAGCCTGTTTGCATTTTGTACATGCTGGAATCTCCGGTGTGTACCGGTATTCCAAGCGCTCATGAATTGGGTTCCTGAAGGGGGGTTATCCGATGGTCCGTCACAACTATCCGTTCTTTCCATACGGTTTGCTATTAACCGTTTTTTACATTATGTCCCTGCCGGCGGCGTTGGCCGGTGACAATAAAAATATTGCCCGCTGTTTTGACGCTAATGGCGATATTACCTATACCGATTTTTTTTGTTACACGTTTGAGAACGACAACCCTTTACTAATGAGTGAACGCGCCGTGCAACGGCATATCAGGGATAGTCCGGCAGTAACTAAAAACGCAGGCGCCATTTCAACCACAAAGTTATCATCCAGCACCAGTGCGGCAATCGCCCGCTGTACTGAAAACTTTGCGCGTTATTTTAAACGCCGGTATCGTTCAGCGCTTGCGGCGCCATCCATAGAATTTAACCAGATTACCGATCAATTCAGTAATGGCTCCAACATTTCCATTTCGGCGCTGGGTGTCATCCAGTACGAGGAGAATGCTTCGAGCCGCACGGCAAATATTGAGTGTACTGCGCAAAAACTTCATGCGGATTCTGAATGGCAGGTCGGCTTCATGGAAAAATAACCGGCTGCCATTTTTCGCGGCAGCCGAAGTAACGGTAAGTTTTATGCGGGGATTTTACAGTCTGCGCGTGCGTGATGCATAAAAGCGCTGTAATAACAGCAGGAATAACAACAGCCCCACATGGCCAACACTGCCTGCTCCTGCGGTGTCATCGCTATACCCGCCCGCCACTTCGACGTTTATGCTTAATGTGCCGGTTTGTGGCGGGTTGCCATTGTCAGCAACCGCGATGTGCACCGTGTATGTGCCCAGTGGCAACATGGAAGGATCAAATGTCAGAGTGTTGGATAATGTGTCGGTGTCCACCAGCCGGCTATCGGTGCCGCCCCAGCTGATAGTCGCCTGCGAGACATCACTATCATCATTGATTAGCACAGTCATCGTAACTGGTCCCCTGTCCTGGTAAATTCTGGCTACCGGACTTCCATTCTGGCTGATTGCCAATGACAGTTGCGGCGCCTGGTTCACACCTCCGGCCGGCAGGAAAACAGAGGCGCCCACCCCCGATGCATAGTTGAAACTGGCATCGTGCGCGAAAATTTTAAAGTGGTAGGTTAGTCCCGCAGTGAGATCGGTAATGATCGCCGTGCTGCCCAGACCATTAAACAGCACGCGCGCCGTCCCGATATCATCGCCCTGGTCGTAGCGGGTATTGGCAATGGGATCGGTAACTATGGGATTGGTATCCCAGATCACTAATACTTTATAGAAATCTTCAACCGGATTCTGCCACGACAATTCGACCGTATTATTTATCACCGTTGCCGTGAAATTCTGCACCGGTAGCGGCGGTAATGTATCGTCAACTGCTGGCGCGACGGTTTGCTGAACCTCAATACCCGGGGAATAACGATAGTCCGCATCGAACACGAATACTTTATAGTGGTACGTCTGCCCTGCCGCCAATCCCGTTTCCACATATTGACTGGCATTGCCAACATAAACCACATTGGCGCTGTCGATAGGATCACCGGCCTGATAAGCCTGGCCGCTGACGGGCGCGCCGGCAATCGCCGAGGTGCTCTGCAAAATCAATACTTCGAGTTCTCCGGCAGCTGGATATTGCCAGACAATACTGACTTCGTTGATGCCGGACGCGGCAACAAGGTTCTGCACATCCTGCGGAGGAGTATTTGCCACCAATCGAATGTCCGCGCATGAGTAATATAAAGTTGGAGGATTGCGGTCGGTCATGTACTGAATTAACTGCAGAGTGCAGTTTTCACATGCTTCGTTCGGCAATGTGACCGCCGCGCTGTAAAAATGCGGCACATTCAGGTCATCCTGGTTATCATCTGCCTGGTATAGCACATTGTCATCAAAACCCAAATCACCTTCAGGTGAAAACGCTACACGGAAATAGCCAGGATGATTGATTGTTTCCTCCCATTCCACCGTGATTTGCTGACCAGCATCGAAAGTCGCGGGATTTTGCGTGCGCGGGATGTTTCCACAAGGCCCTGTTTTTATGCCATCACTATAGGAACGCGGCGGCGTTGCGCTATCGAGCACAAACCGCGCATGGGCGCGCGCCAACTCGGTGTACAGCATCGCGATGATGATTAAAATAATAATTTCCATCGCGGTTATTATTTTATTTCTGCCCGGCATGTCTCTTCTCCACTACCACCTGAACAAAATGAACTAATCAATTTTTCCTAACTGCTTCGTACTGCGTTTGGCTATTGCTGGTGTGAGGAACTGAAAACGTTGCCTTAGGCTGTGTAAGTAACCGTCCGCGCCAACTCAATAAAGAAACTTCAGGACATCAAAATGTCGGACGCCACAATTGTAAGTAGCAGCACACATATAACAATAGCGTTTACAAATATCATCTCCAGATCAATCGCATCCAGCCACTGTTTTGGCTGTTTAACGGTTGTTTCATCTGTTTGCCGTCTCTGCATATACCACTCCGTTTATGAAATTATTGAATGCCGTATCACATCTACAATGTTCGGCTGGATAATTTTTGTGAGTTTAAACTTGCCCCCCGCCAGAATTGGCGCTCACCAGACACTACTTACAATATCACTTACTTTATTAAGTATCACTACCTACGAGCTATTTTGTGACCCGTTTCAACTTTACTGGTAGTCTTATATCGTTCTGTTTTATAAGGGATATTTGACGATTTTTTATATATAATTATCGCTCGCTTAGACGCGAGTCTTATTTTGATTTAGTGAATTTTTTTAATTCGCTAACGGCCTCGCTAAGCCGTGGCAGGGATATTTTCATGGAGGCGCCTAACTCCTGACAAAACAAAGAAATTCGCATTTCCTGCAACATCCAGTGATATTGATACAACTCCTTATTACACAGTTTTACGACGCGGGGATTACGCACCCACTCCGTATATTGTTCCCAATAAGGCGCCAGTTGCGCCAGCCGCTGCTGGTCTTTCTGTGGCGACTGCTCCAGCTTGCTAATGCGCAGCCTTATACCTTTTAAGTACTTTATCAACTGCGCAAACCAAAGCCGCCCGGTTTGCTGGATAAATCCGGGATAAATAAGTTGCTCAAGTTGTGATTGCATATCCTGAATGGCGCCAAGCCATCGCAGGTTGTTTTTTTTGCCTAACAGCTGCTTGACGTCTTTATAACAACGGGAAATTTCCAATAAGGTATTACACAATTCGTTAGCTATGCCGTTGATACTTGCATTAGCTTGTGCACACCGCTGCTGAAATAGTTCCTTGGTTCGTATATCGCCGTCATCACAGAACAACGCCTGGGTGATGGCGCTCTGCAACAGATCCTTTTTAAGCTCTTCACAATTTAATCTGTTGCTGAAATTGATGCATATTTCGTGGATATGCGGAAAATTTTTTTCCACGTATTTTAATTTGGATTTTTCCCGGATCTGGTACAGCCTCACCACGCCTTGGCGGTGTTCCCGGATCGCGTCATCCTGATGCTCGAAATTTTTCAAAGCCACGCTCTCGCCCTCATCCACCAGTGCGGGATACACCACCAGCCTGAATCCGCGCACTTCAACAGCTTTCTGGACGGGCAGTTCATCCATCTCCCATTGCGTGATGCCTTTGGCTTCCACCATGCCGGTTGTGGCATCAACTTCCTCGCCTGTTTTTAAGGCTGTTTTTAATTCCGCAAGATTGCGGCCTGTCACAGTGACCTGTCCATGATCATCCAGTATCTTGAAATTCATCAGCAGATAATCCGGTATGTTTACCTGGTTCCAGATGTCCCGCGGCACTGTCACACCGGTCATCAATTTAAGTTGCGCGGCGAGAGCTTCGATTAATGGTGATTTACAGGGTTGCATTGCTTCGGCGCATGCTTTTGCGTATTCCGGAGCCGGTACAAAGGAACGCCGGTACTTTTTTGGCAAGGATTTGATAATCGCTGCGATTTTTTCCGGTAAAAATCCCGGCACCAGCCATTCAAATACGTATTCCGGAACCTGATTGATCAGCACTTTAGGAATCAAAACCGAGATACCGTCATGTTGCGAACCGATGTCGAACGTATATTCAAGATCAAGACTGATATTGTCCAGTTCCAGGCGGTCAGGCCTGGCCGGTTGCCGGATAGCCGCGGCGCGTTCACTGGTGAGTTGTTGCCTGGTAAAACACAGGAACTGCCTGTCTTCCGCCTCCTTCTTTTCAATCCACTTGTTAAAGGATTTTACGTTGCAAATGTGCTCCGGCACTTTTTTATCATAGAGTGAAAATATTACCTCTTCATCCGCCAGTATGCCCCGCACACGCTGTTTTTCTTCTTCGGCTTTGATCTCTGCAATCAGTTTGCCATTGTGGTGATAAAACCAGGCATTGCTTTTCAGCTTCCGCTCCACCAGAGCGGCGCGTATGAACAACTCGCGGCTCTCGATCACTGACACCTTTTCATAGTTGACTTTCTTTTTCGCTACGATCGGAAGGCCGTAAAGGGTGATTTTTTCAAATGCGGACACATGCCCGGTGTTTTCATCCCAATGCGGTTCTGTATAATGATGTTTCGTGATGTGCGCCGCAAGTGGCTCCAGCCACTCCGGCTGTATTTTCGCGGCGGTATGCGCATACAGTTTCTGAGTCTCTATCAATTCCGCCGCCACGAGCCACTTAGGCGGCTTTTTCGTCAAGGCAGAACCTGGAAACAAGGAAAATCCGATCTCACGGGCGCCGGTATATTCCTGTTTTTCCTTGTGGAAACCGATGTTGCCCAACAATCCAGAGCACAAGGAACAATGTATTTCCTGGTAAGCGGCCGGCTGCTGATTGACCGTTCCGCCTGCTTCCCGGGCGGTTTCCAGCAGTTGAGCATGAACATCCTGCCACTCCCGCATGCGTTGATAAGACAGAAAATTTTCACGGCACCATTTTCGCGCTTGAGTCGCCGATGATTGCGCGGCCTGCTCGTGAATAGCTTTCCATAAATTAATGTAAAACAGAAAGTCCGATGATTCATCCTGGAACTTTTCGTGCTGCTTGTCCGCAGCCTCGGTGAATTCATGCGGGCGTTCCCGGGGATCCTGCGTTGCCAACGCACTGGCGATGATCAGCACCTCCTGCAAGGCGTTTCTTTCAGAAGCGTCTATTAACATTCTGCCAATCCTGGGATCAACCGGCATACGCGCCAGTTGCTGACCGATACGGGTCAGTTTGTGGTTATGATCAAGCGCGAGCAATTCATTTAACAGCTTGTAACCATCTTTGACATAACGTTGGTCTGGCGGATCCAGAAATGGAAATTCTTCAATATGCCCCAGTTTAAGCACTTTCATGCGCAGTATGACTGAAGCCAGATTGACCCGGGTGATTTCCGGTTCAGCAAACATCGGGCGTGCTTCGAAATCCTCCTGCGAATACAACCTGACACATATTCCTTCACTGAGCCGGCCGCAGCGTCCCTTTCGCTGGTCGGCATTAGCCCGGGAGATTTTTTCAACCGGCAGCCGTTGCACCTTGGTTTTGTAGTTGTAACGGTTGATGCGCGCGTTGCCGGTATCGATCACGTATTTGATACCGGGAACCGTTAGCGAGGTTTCAGCGACATTCGTCGATAAAATAATGCGCCGTTTTTTACCCGCCTGAAACACCCGGTTTTGATCCTGCACGCTGAGCCGGGCGAATAATGGCAGAATCTCATTGCTGTTCTGGTCCAGTTGCTTCTTGAGAAAATGACTGATGTCCCGGATATCCCGCTCACCACTCAAAAAGACCAATGCGTCTCCTCTCCCATTTCTATCCAGCTCGCGGATCGCGGCTAGAATCGCATTCTGCACTTTATTGCCCTGATCGGTCAGCTCTTCGCTTTCCTCAAGCGGACGGTACCGGATTTCAACAGGATAGGTGCGTCCCGATACTTCAATGACCGGCGCGCCTCCGAAGTGCGCCGCAAACCGCTCCGTGTCGATGGTAGCCGATGTGATAATCAATTTAAGGTCGGACCGTTTGGGTAACAGGTTTTTCAGGTAACCAAGAATAAAATCAATATTCAAATTGCGTTCGTGCGCTTCATCAATGATCAACGTGTCGTATTGGTTGAGGAAATGATCGCCCTGCATTTCCATGAGTAATATACCGTCCGTCATTAACTTGATATAAGAATCCTGCCGCACGTGTCCCGTGAAGCGGACTTTATAACCGACGAAATCTCCCAATGCGCTTTGCATTTCATCCGCGATGCGTTGCGCGACACTGCGGGCGGCGATCCGCCGCGGCTGGGTATGGCCGATAAATCCGCTTACTCCGCGGCCCATGGCAAGACAAATTTGCGGCAGCTGCGTCGTTTTACCCGAACCGGTTTCGCCCGCAATCACGACGACCTGGTTGTTCTGTATTGCATGAACTATCTCGTCCTTATGCTGGATAACAGGCAGATCTGCATTTAACGCCGGAACGGGTAAACGGCTTTTACGCCGCTGATAGAGTTCGCACGAGCGTTGATAATCTTGCAACAGATTATTCAGTTTGTGCCGAT
>JAKEGK010000097.1 GCA_022627515.1 Gammaproteobacteria bacterium | reverse complement strand
TGGATAACGTTTATATCGCGTTATTCCGCGCGGACGAGGTGGGAAGAGTGCGTTGGCCGGGCAACGTAAAAAAGCTTCGGCTGGATCTGGATAGAGGATTGTTGGTGGATGCGAAAGGCAATCATGCAATTGATACCGATGGACGCATTTTGCAATCCGCCCTGACATTCTGGACCAACGAAACACAATTGCCCACGGCGGACACGGATGCCGGCGAAGTGGAAGGCAGGGACGGCCGTACAGTCGAGCGCGGCGGCGCCGGCCAAAAAATTCCGGGTTATATGAGTGGCACCGCAAATGTTACGGGCGATCCAGGATTGACTAATGTGTCGTCCACAAGCGCGCGGAAGCTCTATTATGAAGATGCCAGCGCGACCAACGGATTGGCGGATCTCGATGCGGATGATGCGGCGGTTGCCGCGTTAAAAACTGACCTTGGAGCGGTTGATGATATCGACGCGCTGGATATATTAAAGTTCATCCGGGGATATGACATGATGGACGAGGACATTGATGGTAAAAAAGATACCGAAGCCCGCGAATGGATATTGGGGGATCCTCTGCATTCACGGCCGCTGCCCATTAACTACGGTAACAGGAATAATGAATATCATAATGATTATCCTGACATCCGTATCGTGTTCGGGACCAATGACGGGTTCTTTCACATGCTCAAGAACACTTCGGGTTCCGCGACGATTGTTCAGGAAGGTGGTGAAAACTGGGCCTTCATGCCGAAAGAAGTGATGCATGTGCCAAAAGCCCTGATGGCCAATAAAGTCGACAACCACAACTATGGTGTTGACGGCGCGCCTGCCGTGTATGTACACGACGATGACAACAATGGTGTGATTGGCAATGATACCGATGACAAAGCATGGGTATTTTTTGGTTTGCGCCGCGGCGGAAGGGCATTGTACGCAATGGATGTGACCAATCCTGATACGCCAAAATTCATGTGGAAAATTACGTCGTCCTCAGCCGGTTTTACCGACCTGGGTTACACCTTTTCCAATCCCCGGGTTGGCAAACTGAACTACGATGGCAATGGCCCCAAACCGGTGCTGGTTTTTGGTGGCGGCTATGACATGAATAAAGACACCAAGGATGTGGTGGGCGCCAACGACACCATTGGTAAAGGGGTATATATAGTGGATGCCCAATCCGGCAAACTGGTCTGGCATGGACTGCACGCGGATATGGTGGATGGCATACCTTCCGAAGTATCGGTTATCGATACCGATGGCGATGGTTTACTGGACCGGGGTTATGTTGGCGATATGGGCGGCAGGGTGTGGCGTTTTGACCTCGCCGGCGACTGGACGAAATGGTTTGTCACCAAATTGGCGGACCTGGGCAGGCATTATAATCCGGGTGTTCTCGCGGATGACCGGCGGTTTTTCCATCGTGCGGATTTTGTGCAATACCGGGATTCGACCAAAGACTATGACGCTATCATTGTTGCATCCGGCGACCGGGCGGACCCGTTGGGAACGAAAGTGGAAAACTGGGTATATATGATCAAGGATACGGATATTACCAGCGGAACGATCAAGGCGAGTTTAATCAAGCACTATGACTCGGATAAAACCGTCCCGCAGCTCGCTGATGTAACCGACAATTGCCTGCAATATGACAATTGCACGGTCAGCCCGGACCTGACTTATGGCTGGCGCATGAAACTGGCTGTGGCGGGTGAAAAATCTCTGGCAACGCCGACCACATTGGCGAAGAAAATATATGTAACCACTTTCTTGCCGCCGGGCAGCGGAAATGACGGCAGCTGTGACCCCGATGAAGGCAGTGGCCGTTTATACGCGATGTCCCTGGATGACGCCAGGGCGGTTAACGATTATAAGGTGGATGGCAACGATACGCTGACTACGGAAGACCGCTATGTTGATTTGCAGTCGGGCGGTATTCCGGCGGAGGTTGTATACGTTCCCTTTAACAAGATTCTGAAACCGGATTTGTCTCTGGAAAATGTTGGTGTTTCAGGCCGTTGGGACACGTATTGGTATAAAGAGGAAAATTAATATTTTGATCAGGAGAAATAAAAGTGATGATGTACGGGAAACGCTTCAACAATAAACATGCTGGTTTTACTCTCATTGAGTTGATGATTGCCGTGGTTGTGGTTGGTATTCTGGCAATGATTGCGATACCGGCCTATAACGATTCGGTAACCAAGGGACGCCGTGCGGATGCCAAGTCAACATTGACCACCATGGCCGCCCGCCAGGAACAGTTCTTCATGGACAATAAGCGGTATACCGATAAATTGAAAGAACTGGGTTACGCGGCGGACTCAGGCGTGGATTCGATCGACGGCTATTACACGGTATCCGCCGCGGTGACGGCAACACCGCCAACCTTCACGTTAACGGCGTCACCCAAAAACGCCGATGCCGATTGTGCCAAGTTCTCACTCAACCAATTGGGGACACAGAGCGTATCGGGTACTAAAAGCGCGGATTTGTGCTGGTAGTCAATTAACGTAACGAAACTGATACAGCTATCGCAATACGCCCGCTTGATGCGGGCGTTTTTTATTTTCAGGGTAAGCAATAGTTCCGTATCTGCAAACTAAAGTGATTAAAACGTAAACATTCACAACAAGTTGTGACTATAGCGTGGTTGTTGGCTACACTTAGCGTCAGAGACGCATGGCGCTGAGTTAAGCCAAAACAAGATAAATTCCGGTCACTAGCAGCTTGCAGCTGCTGCTTGATGTGGAACTTGGTTTTGACGGTATTTGTAAGTCGAGGGGCTTAACTAAGTGCCATTAGCGTCAGAGACTTTTACCAAACAATAGCTCATAGCGAGCAAAAAAATCTGGATGTTGGAAATGAAGCGCTTAAAACAAATAACCAACCAACAATTCATCGGGATTCTTTTATTATTCTTTATACTTTCTAACACAGTTCACGCAAAACAGGATATCGCGATCCCTGAACCGTTGAAGCCCTGGCAGGACTGGGTGTTACATGACGTGAAAGACCATGACTGTCCGTTTCTGTATTCCAACTCGCAACAGCGTTTTTGCGCCTGGCCAGCGCGGTTAACATTAAATTTGAATCAGTCCGGCGGGCAGTTTGAACAACGCTGGCAAGTGTACAAAAAAAGCTGGGTCCGGCTGCCGGGCAACGTCAGGTATTGGCCCCAATCGGTCAAGATCGACAACAAGAACGCCATTGTGACCCAGCAACAGGATTATCCAGTGGTTGAACTCGGACCCGGTACGGTAAAAATAACGGGCGAGTTTGACTGGGATCAATTGCCGGAGTCCTTGCCAATTGAACCCGGTACCGCGCTGGTGAAGTTGACTGTGAACGGCAAGAGCGTAACCAATCCCCCCATCGAACAGGAGGGGCGCTTATGGTTATCGGATAGCAGGGTCAAGCCGCCCGATGCCGTGCAACGGGATGATGTGCTGACGATTAACGTGTACCGGCGCCTGACCGATGAGGTGCCGTTTGTGGTGACTACGCGGCTGGATATCAACGCATCCGGAGACCAGCGGGAAGTGCTGCTGGGAAAAGTGTTGATCGATAACTCCATTCCCACCGATTTGCAAAGCCAGTTGCCGGCCCGGCTGGAGCCCAATGGCGGCCTGCGCATGCAGGTGCGGCCGGGGCGCTGGCATGTCATTATCAGCGCGCGGTTTGTTAACGCCGTGAACGAGTTGCGCATGCCGGTTGCTTCACCGCCTCTGCCGGAGCAGGAAACCTGGGTATTTGACGCACGCAGTTATTTGCGGGTGGTGGAAATTTCCGGAGTGACGTCCATCGATCCGGGACAAACCAACCTGCCCAGTGAATGGAAATCGCTGCCGGCGTATCTTGTGAAGCCGGAGAATGGGTTTGAACTGAAACAGGTGCGCCGCGGCAATCCCGAACCTGAACCCAACCAATTGCAACTGCAGCGCACCTTGTGGCTGGATTTTGACGGCGGCGGTTATACGATGAGGGACAACATCACCGGCACCATGCGCCGCGGCTGGCGCCTGGACGCCAGCGAGGAACTGCAGTTGGGGAGGGTCGTCGTCAATGGGCAGCCGCAGCTGATTACCACGCTGGAAGGATCATCGATCAAGGGCGTTGAAGTGCGGCAGGGCGAATTGCAGCTGGAAGCGGATTCACGTTATGAAAAGTCCCGCCACGATCTTCCGGTGGGCGGCTGGCTGGAAAATTTCCAGAATATAGAAACCACCTTGAACCTGCCGCCCGGCTGGCGGCTGTTTTCCGCCGATGGCGTTGACAATACGCCCAACACCTGGCTGCAAAGCTGGACCTTGCTGGATTTTTTCATGGTTTTGATCCTGTCCATGGCGGTGTTCCGCTTATGGAGCTGGTATTGGGGCATCATTGCGTTGATTACCTTTACCCTGATCTGGCACGAGCCCGGCAATGCGCCGCGTTATATCTGGATCAATGTGTTTGTGGCGATCGCTTTGCTGCGCGTGGTGCCGCACAATACCTTGCGTAAATTTGTCATGGCCTACCGCAATTTTAGTCTGCTGGCTTTGATTATCATCACCGTGCCGTTCATGGTGGATGAAGTGCGCCATGGCATCTACCCGCAACTGGAAAAACCCCAACAGACTTTTTTTGAACAACCACAGGTGCTGATGCAGCCAGCCATGGAAATGAAAGAACTTTCCCGGCCGCGAATTGCACCCTTGGCATCGGCGCCTTTTAGCATGGCGGAAGAGCCTTTGAAAAGAAAAGCGGAAGCCGCGGTCAGTGATGAATTGGCGAAGCTGGTTGATCCCAACGCGACAGTGCAGACCGGTCCCGGGCTGCCGGATTGGCAATGGAACAGTGTCTATCTGTCATGGACCGGTCCCAGTGATCAGCAGCAAAGAACGCAGTTGATATTGTTGTCACCCGCAACCAACATGCTGTTGAATTTGTTGCGCGTGGGATTTTTATTGCTGTTGTGCGGGCTGGTGTTTGAATTCGGGCGCGGGAAAATCAGCGCCAGGAAAGCCGCACCGGCCGCCCTGATGTTTTCCGTTTTGTTTTGCGCAATCCTGTTTACAGCTTCCGGCGAAACACAGGCCGCGTTTCCGGATGACAAACTGCTGAATGAATTGAAGCAGCGCCTGACCAAAGCGCCGGATTGCCTGCCGCACTGTGCCGCGGTGGCAACGCTGGATATCGATATCGGCAGCACACGGCTAAATCTCGCAAGCACGATTCATGCTCATCAGCGGGTTGCGGTGCCACTGGCGGCGCGCGCTGACCAGTGGATGCCCGACACTGTGAGTCTTAACGGCAACCCTGTGCAGGCGCTATTCCGATCCGATGACGGCGTGCTGTGGGTGGCTGTTGGGCCCGGTATTCATGTACTGTCCTTGTCGGGTAATGTGCCTGACCGGAGTTATTTTCAACTGCCACTGTTGTTGAAACCAAATCGTGTGGAAGTTAAAAGCAAAGGCTGGACGGTGGAGGGCGTCAGCGCCGGCGGTGTGCCGGACAGCCAGATTCAGTTTTCCCGCATTCAAAAGCAATTGCAAAACCAGGAATACACTCAATTGCAGGCCGGGCCGTTGCCGCCCTTTGTGCGCGTTGAACGCACGTTAAAACTGGGGCTCGAATGGCAAGTGGTGACTTCGATTCACCGCATCAGCACTTCGAGCGTACCGATTGTGTTTGAGCTGCCATTGGTGAGCGGTGAATCGGTATTGGATGACAAAATCAAGGTCCGGGACGGCAGGGCGCTGGTGAGTTTGAGCAGCAAACAGAATCATCTGGCATGGACCTCGCGCCTGAATCAACAGCCCACTCTGCAACTCAATGCGGAAAAGACATCCGACTGGATAGAAGTGTGGCGGCTGGATGTGAGTCCCATCTGGCACGTCGCCAGTAGTGGCATTCCCGTCATTCATCACCAGGGGGATGATAAACACTGGATGCCGGAATGGCATCCTTACCCCGGTGAAAGCATCGCGCTTGCCATAACACGGCCGGCCGCTGTCAGTGGCAAGTCCTTGACGATCGACCGGAGCCATTTTTTGATTACTCCCGGCAGCAGAATGACCGAATCCACTTTGAGCTTTACGGTGCGCAGCAGTCAGGGAGCGCAACATACGCTTATATTACCGGCCGACGCAACACTCAGCGCGGTTTATATTGATGAGGTGATTCAGCCAATCCGGCAGGAAGGCCGCCGGGTCGCGCTGCCGGTCAATCCAGGTGAACATCAGTTTAAACTTGACTGGCGGCTTGCCGAAGGTATCTCAAACTACTACATCAGTCAGGATGTCGAAATTGGCCTTGGCAGTGTGAACAATAGTATACAGCTGATATTGCCGCAGGATCGCTGGGTGTTGCTGACGGCCGGGCCAAGGTTGGGACCGGCGGTGTTGTACTGGGGAGTGGTCATCATTGTGCTGATTATTTCCGGAGTTCTGAGTTTTATCAAAGTGACGCCGTTACGCTACTGGCATTGGGCGCTGCTGGGCATCGGCCTGAGCCAGGTTCACGTTATTTTTGCCCTTATCGTAGTGGGATGGCTGCTACTGTTTGGTGTAAGGCAAAAGCTGGTGAGTCAGGCGGGCAACATTCTGTTTAATTTCGTGCAGACTGGTCTTGCCGTATTGACGGTAGTGGCATTACTGGTGTTGTTCTATGCGATTCAGCAGGGCTTGCTGGGCCAGCCCGACATGCAAATCGCCGGCAATGGTTCAACGGCGTATGAATTAAACTGGTATCAGGATCAGGTGCTGGAAACATTGCCCAATGTCTGGGTGTTGTCCGTGCCCTTGTCAATATACCGGCTACTGATGTTGCTGTGGGCGCTTTGGCTGGCATACGCTGTATTGGCGTGGTTGCGTTGGGCGTGGCGGCAATACGGGATTGAAGGTTACTGGCGCAAGCCGGAAAAAAAGCAAAAGCCTGACGCCGAACCGCCAGGCGGATCCTCGGCCGAAGCATCCCCCGGCACACCGGCTGACACAAAGGCAGGAGAGAAAAAAGAAAGTCAAAAGCCGGATCCCTGGCTGGAATAGATTGAAAATAAATGAGTCTGCTCAGGCCGACGCCTTGCGGATAAACTGATAAACGCGCTGCGCCAGCAATTTACTGTGTTGGTCATGGGTAAAAAATGCGTACCAAAGAAAGGCCTTGATCACATCGGAGTAATTTATGTCGGTTTTACGGCCGCTGAACGTGGAGTAGGTAAGCTTGCGATGCGTATTGTTGCGTGAGTTTATTTTGCCGGTTGGCAATATCCGTGACTTTTCCCAGATCAATCCCAGTGCGATAGCGCGCAACACCTTATTGAAGTAGGCGCGATTCTGCACAAACAGCATGTAGTAAACCAGCATCACGATGGTGGACGCCTGGTAACTGCTGTCGTGTCCTTTACCTTCCAGGAAGGCGCCATCATCACGCTGCAATTCCAGTGCGATATCAAGAAAGATGTGTCCCCGCTTGATCAGGTTAATGTTGTTGTAAATCTCCCCGCAGATAATATAGGCCAGTGCATTATTGGTGAGCTGGTAGGCGGAATCCTGGTCGTGTAAAAACAGTTTCAAGTCATGTTTGGAAAGCCAGTAGATTGTATTGCGTATTCCAAGGCGGATTTCGGTGAGCTGTTTGAGAAAGCGGCGCCGGTAAGGGCTGTTATGGAGCAGCTGATAGCTGATAGCCGCGGCCGTAAGAAACGCCGCGCTGTCGCTGACGCATTTACCTATGTCGGTTTTGCGCCGCGAAAGGAAGCTTACTTCGAAACCGCCATCGCGGGTCTGTTTGCTGAATCCATAGCGGATGCCGTTAACGCCGTTGCGCAAGGCCGTCATGTCGTTAGCGGCAATTCCGTAGACGACCAGGTCCAGTGCATGACGTTGATACGAAATGCAGACAAAGCCGTGTTTATTGTGAGAGATGGCGCCATTGGCATCGGGTTTGCCACGCATGCCATAAAGCCGCACCAGCGGCGTATCGAGCATCATTAAGGTCCCGATGCGTTCCTCAAAGGTCCTGATGTCTGCCAGATAATCCCTGGCGAGCGCCAGGTTACCGTGCGCCATATTCCATGCCCCAATCCTTTGCGTCGATTATTGTTATTAAATCTAACGGCTACGGCCCGGTACTGCGTTTTATCAGCCCCGATCGTTCCGGCATTATGACAAAAATTATTTCCGCTGGATACAACTGTTAATAATTACCTTTTATAAAACAAGAAGATATAAAGAACTATTCATGCTGCATTATGTGTCACCTGAAATGCTGCACCGGGTATTGATTTGAAAGAATTTCAGCGCATTAACACGTTGATAACTCGATATATTTAACACTCATGGATATGGCGATTTGACCGATTTAATGAATCAAAGAGACAGAAAAATGGGTCATTAAACGGAGTAGCAGCGATGCATACCACGATACACATTGACGGTAAACCTGTCGCGGTAACCACCACCCGGGAAGCCGATGCCGTTCTATCCAGCCGGGCGTTGCCGCTGACTGTGGAGATGGAATTGTTTTTCAGTTGCCTGTTGTGTAAAAAAGTCCGTTTTTACATTAATGATAAAAATGAAACCGCCTCGGTCTGTGTCAATGAAAAACTTTCCGTGCGCTTCAGGCCGGTGATGCTGCGCGCATGCACGAAACAGGAAGTGCATAAACGGCCGTTGACTGATTTTCCCATCGTGAAGCGCTCACTCTATATCCCCAAATGGCTGCATATTGATTTTCGGTTTGGGCATTGGTTTGGGGAGTTTGGTTATGTTAGTTAGCGCCGCTGTTTTTAATGTGATTAAGGAAATTTTTTCCGGCAACCCTGGATCTTTCTTCCTGCTGTTTTAAATTGTATTCCCCGATCTTTCGCTGGTCTTGTTTGCTCCCGCGGCGCTTGTAACCAAAAGATATCACTAATTCCTGAAAATAATTCCTGAATCGCCCGGCGCCATCCGGGTTTTTTGCCATTGAACTCAAGATTCAATGTTGCTGTCCATGCAATTGTTGTAGAATCTTCGGAAATTTTCCCGTTGGACGCAAAAAACTATCAGGGTATAAATATGAATCAGGAATTTGAACAGCTGGCTTCCCAATTGATCGAGGCTGGCGGCAACCTCGCGGCGAAGAGCATGGTGCCGGCGACCAGTGGTAATTTTTCGGGCAAGCTGGCCAATGGCGATATGGCGATTACCGTTTCAGGCGCTGACAAGGGCTATTTGTTGCCGGAAAACATTATGCGCACCAACGCGGATGGCGAGTCGTACGACCGGCGCGTTCCCTCAGCGGAAACCTTGCTGCACGTGCAGATCTATAAACAATTTCCACACGTCAATGCGGTACTGCATGCGCATTCGTTAAACGCGACGGTGCTCTCGCAATTGGCGCAAGGACATGTGGTACTGGCGAACTACGAGTTGTTGAAAGCGTTTCCGGGCGTTGATACGCACGATACGCAAATAGAAATTCCCGTTTTCGGCAATGACCAGAATATTCCGCGTCTTGCGCGGCAGGTTGATAAATATATGCAGGTGCATTCCGCGCCGGTCGCCTATCTGATTGCGGGCCACGGTTTTTATATCTGGGGACGCTCGGTCAGAGAGACATTGATTTACATCGACGCAATGGAGTTTTTATTTTCGTGTGAACTGATGAAAAGGAGAATCATGCAATGAGCATATTGGCTATTCAGAAGGATGATGCCGCCGGCAAAGCAACCGTCATCAAGGACAGGGAAGGTATTGCCAGTCAATTGCGGGATATCGGCGTGCAGTTTGAACAATGGCAGGCGGGTGAAAATCTGGCGGATAATGCCACAAAAGACGAGGTGCTTGGAACCTACCAGGCAGCGATCGACAAACTTAACAGGCAATACAAGTTTCAATCCGTGGATGTCGTGAGTTTAACCCCGGATCATCCCGACAAAGTAACGTTCCGCGGCAAGTTTCTGGCCGAACACACTCACGATGATTTTGAAGTGCGCTTTTTTGTGGATGGAACAGGTCTGTTTTATTTGCATGCCGACGGCAAGGTTTACATGGTGTTTTGCGAGCGCGGCGATCTGATCAGTGTACCGGCCAATACGACCCACTGGTTTGATATGGGGGAAAATCCCTTTTTCAAATGTATCCGTTTCTTCACCACGCCTGAGGGGTGGGTTGGCAAGTTTACCGGCAGTGATATTGCAAAGAAATTTCCAGGCTACGACGAATTTGTTGAGGCATATCGATGACCAGAGCGATTGTGTGTGACATCGAGGGAACCACCACATCGCTGAGTTTTGTCAAGGACACCCTGTTTCCCTATGCGCGGCGGCGCATGGCGGATTTCGTTACGCAAAATCAGCGCAATCCCGAAATCGCCGCATTGCTCAACGACGTCAAGCGGGAAATGCACCAGCCGGACGCCTCGCTGGGCGAAGTGATTGCACAGCTTGAGACCTGGATCGATGAAGACAAAAAAATCACCCCTTTAAAAGCGATTCAGGGTCATATCTGGCGGCGTGGTTATGAAAATGGCGACTACCACGGGCATGTTTATCCTGATGCCTATGAAAAACTCAAGGATTGGCACGAATCTGGAATCGTTTTATACATATTTTCCTCGGGTTCCGTGTATGCGCAAAAGCTGCTGTTTGCGCATACCGGGTACGGCGATTTGACGCCGCTTTTCAGCGGTTATTTTGATACGACTATCGGCGCGAAGATTGACCCGGCATCGTACCGGGCGATCGCCGGGAATACCGGGATTCCCGGACATGAAATTTTATTTTTATCCGATATCGAGAAGGAACTGGATGCGGCCAAATCAGCCGGTTTGTCTACGGTATGGCTGGTGCGGGAAGGCAACCTGACATCGGGGAGTCCGCATCCTCAAGTCACCAGTTTTTATGATATTGCGATTTGATTCATAGTATTCGCTTCCGGCTACAACAATAATGAACAGAGACCATGAATTCCAGGCAACTGATAAGATACATCCTGCTTCTGGCTATACTGAGTTGTTTCAGCAATAGTTTCGCGGTTGTTCCCCAGCGTATCGTCAATATAGTTTATCCTTCTGATGAAACCATCGCCTCGTTTTCCAAGGTCATCAACGCGGGTCATCTGCAAGGCGCCGCGCTGGCCGATGTTTACCGGGAGCGGGGCATACATTACTCGGACCTGGGGCATTATGCCGAAGCGGTGGCTGATTTTACCAATGCGATCAAATTCAATTCGGCCTATGTAACGGCCTACATCAACCGCGCCAACGCCTATGCCAAACTGGAGCAATACGAGGCAGCCTACCAGGATTTTGCCACGGCCCAGAAATTAAGTCCCAATAACCAGGCGATCTATGTGATCCGGGGTTCGCTTAATTTTTTACTGGGGCGGTTCGGTGACGCGGCAGCTGATTATCGCTACTACCTTTTGCTTAAACCCGGCGATATGTACCGTATGTTGTGGCTGCATTTGAGCGAGAAATATCTGGATATCAATAAACCCAGTGAGCTCGCGAAGTACGCGCGGAACATGAATCTGGATGTCTGGCCGGGCGCGCTCATAAAGTTATACCTGGGGCAGGTTGGCGCGGAGGATTTTCTGGATGCGTATAAGAAAAATATCAATTCCATGAGCCCGGAGTATTTATGCGAGGGATTTTATTACCTGGGCCAATATTTTCTGCTGACCGGCAACAGGCAACTCGCGGCAGATTCTTTCCGGCAGGCCGTCAAATCCAACGCCACCAAAAATATCGAGTATGAGTTTGCGTTGGCTTACCTGGCGCGTTTGGCGCAATAAATCAGGCAACATTCTCAGTCACTGATCCTGTCACTATCACGGTGATACGGATTACAAATATTTAAGGATTTTAAAAATAACAAAGGAGCGCTGAAACCAGTTTTCAGCACTCCGGTAACCTTTGCATGCAATGCGATATTAGAACACGGAGTTGGGGTCGAGATAGTTCTTTGGCAGGCTGCTTTTAGCAGTTCCGGCTTTTACTCCCTGGGCGCTGCCACGGGATTGATTGTTAATAGTGGTGGCGGGATTAACAGCCTTGGTTTGCGATTTTGCTGGAGCCGATTTACGAAACGGATTTTTTAGAAACGCCATATTGCATTACTCCTGACTAATATTACATTGGTTACTACTAATCGATGTTACTGATGTTATTGATCGTACTGCAGTGGGAACAAATACCAGCGGAGCGGTATTTGTATAGGAAAGACTAAAACAAAAACGAAGCTTGTGACAAGTGCCGGCTGCGCAACTGCTTCACATTTTCTGCTATGACTTGTACCGGCGCCGGCGGGCTGACTTGGATCTTTAATCCATTGTTATTTATGGTAAATAAAGTGAGGGATACGTCAGGATATTCGGTCCGGGAACCAGATATCGATGATAGCAATAGCGCTGCTGAAAATAATAACTGACTGGAGGAAAGTGATGTAACTAATAGAATAACAAAGATAATCAGTCAGATTGGTTTTAATAGAAACGGATCATTTATTTATTACTGACTGCGCGATTTTCCGAAATTGACGCCGTCAGGGGCAGGTTGACAAAGAAAGTGGAACCTTCACCGACTTTGCTTTTGACGCTGATGCCGCCGCCCATGATTTTGCAGAAGTTTTGAGAGATGGCAAGACCCAGTCCCGTTCCTCCAAATCGTCTTGCCGTTGAACTATCAGCCTGGGAAAACACGCTGAATATCCGCGAGCACTGTTCCTCCGTCATACCTATACCGGTATCCTCTACAACGAATGATATCCAGTGTTGATTCTGCACGTAGTACTGGTCGATAGTCAGGGTGATGGTGCCATTTTCGGTAAATTTGCTGGCATTACTCAGCAGGTTGTATAACACCTGCCGCAGTTTTGTCAGGTCGGTGTGCATGACATTAAGGTGCCGCTGCACATTTAGTACGAGACGGTTGTTATTCCGCTTGATCAATGAGTCCACTGTATCCGCGATCTCCGTCACCACTTTCCTGATATGAACCGGTTCAATATAAGTTTCCATTTTGCCAGCTTCGATTTTTGACAGATCAAGAATTTCATTGATCAACGCCAGCAGGTGCTTCCCTGATGAATGGATCTTGCGTAGATCCGGTGTCAACTGTGTATACCCAAGGTCTGCGGCCTCTTCTTCAATAATTTCGCTGTAACCTATGATGGCGTTTAACGGCGTGCGCAGTTCGTGGCTCATGTTGGCGAGGAACAGGCTTTTGGCGTTGTTTGCTTCTTCCGCGCTGACCTTTGCCACCAATGCTTTATGCGCTTGTTCTTCCGCGATTCTGCGTTCGCTGATATCCGCGCCATAGCAATTCAGGATTTCCTGCCCAATCACCGGGCAGAAAGTCCAGCGGTATGTCCGTTCTCTGAATGTAACTTCTACCTCGCGAAGTGTTTCCTGGGTTTCAATACAGGTAGCGATGATTTCCTGGATATTCCCCGGCAAAATCAGAAAAGTCTGATGTTGTTCCAAATCCAGGTTGCGTAATGCCTGAATCGATGTCGGATTCATGTATTGAACCACACCATTTTGTTTTATGGATAAAACCATGTCCGGCGAATTTTCCGCGAATGCCGCGATTCGTTCCAGCTCGATCAGCACTCTTTGCAGATCTGATGTTTTGCGGTTTACGGTGGTGGATGCATTATTCAGCGCCTTGCCCAGTTTTTCCAGTTCCACCGCACTGGTGTCAATCGGCGCCAGATCGCCATTGCATTCGCGTATTCTGTCCGCGAATTGCGTATAACGTTCAATCGTCGCCAGAGGTTTGCGCAGGACCACAAAAATCAGCAGTATAACCAGGATTATTTTTATCAGACCATCAACAATACCGTCACGCCATTTGCGGTTGATGCTGTTGTTTATTTCAGACATGGAGTAGGTGATTTTCACCCAGCCAATGTAATCACCCAGAAATATTGGCCGCCAGACGATAAGCTCCGAAGTAAATTTGTTAATGATGGTCAGATTTTCCTTTGTATCCGGCACCCGGATTGGCGGATTCCCATAACGGGCAATCGGTTCTTGATCCTCAAGCATTGCGACATCGGCCAGCAGCTTGCCGTTTGGATCCGATATGCGGATCTTTTTGATGCCGTCGAAGCGGACGGAACGAAAGAGTAACAGTTCAATGGAAGCATAGTCCCTTCTCAACAATAACTCACCGCTGGTTGAGGCTATATTGTCAGCCAGTATGCCGGCCTGGGATTTCAGGGAATGCAACAGGCGTTCAGTTTCAGTCTGCACTTCCATGTATGTGATAACAATGATGGAGACTCCCATGAGCATGGAAAATATGAATTGCAACTGAAAGCCCAGCCGCCTGGGCCAGAGCTTAGCCAGAAAGGATCTTGCCTGGATTAACATTGCTAAGTTTTAAATAATTAACTACTTCTGCTGATTTTTATCGAATGGCTGAATCAGTTTTCTGACCACGTCATATTCAGCATCGCTGGTTGGCGCGAAGCCATCATAATTTTTATCCAATGCCTTGATGACGGGGGAGTGTTCCGGATTGTCAGGATCAAGACTCAAAAACGCCTGTTGTATTTTGGTCAGCATTTCCTTGCTGACGTTCTTGCTGGCCGCAATGTTATAAGGTGGCAGGTCAGGCGACGTGTACAGGATGCGGATACCTTTGCCTTCCCATTTGTAGGCCATGGTGTCCTTCAATATGCCGGCATCAAAGTCCCGGTTTAAAACGGCGCGGACGATATTGTCATAGTGATCGATAAACTCGTAGCGGGCCAGTTTTTCCAATGGCATATCGGCTCCCACAACTACTGCACGCTGCAAAACAGCCGCCCTGTCACCGAATGCAAATGTTTTTCCTTCCAGGTCGGTGACCGTTTTGATAGGGCTGTCATCCCTGACCACAATCATCAGCTGGAATGAGGCTTTGTTGTTGGTAATGGTTTTCGCAACCAGCTGGGTTTCGCCTTTTTGATGGGCGCGAATATATGCAACGGGCGTGAGGTAAGATAATTCGACAGCGCCTGACGCCACTTCATTAATCGCCGTTGGCATGTTTGGCGAGAGTTTCAATACCACCGGTTGATCCAGCGCGTTGCTCAAATATTTTGTTAACGGTAATAAACGTTTTTGCATAATGGCCGGTATGTCCATGGCAACAGAGCCAAAACGGATTTCTTCGTTGCTGGCGTTGGCAGACACATGGTTAGAAGACAACAATAACCAGCAAATTACAGCTATGTTTGAACCAAGGTGAGTGATTCTTAACATGAGAGTCCCCTTAATTGTCCTGGAATCACCAAAGCGGCTTTGGCCTTGCCGGACAGTGGTTTATTAGCTCTTTCGAGGCCCTGGGGCATACCATAAAAAACGGTATTGTCCGCTTAAAAATATCGGCAAATTACTGATTTTTTTTAGAAGTTTGTTGCGGTTCGGCGTAATACCATTGAAAATTACCGCGTTAAGCCAGAAACATAAACCGGCTCCAGGGATATCTTGAAAACCGTGTTGGTTATATCTATTTTGAACCGAAAGAATGCCGGTTACCGGTAATTGGTAATTGGTATTGGGATTTCAATCCAAACAACATAATCGTTATATTTATGCATCAGGTGTGAAAAGCGGGGTAGTGATGATGGATAAGCAACCGGAATTCAAAGGAAAAATCATTGAGGTTGAAGTACGGCACGTTACGCTGCCTAACGGGCATCAAATGGAAATGGAAGTTGTACGCCATCCTGGAGGCGCGGCGGTGGCGGCGCTGAATGAACGACAGGAGATATGCCTGTTGAAACAATATCGTTGCGTATTTGACGAATGGCTGTGGGAGTTACCGGCTGGCAAGCGGGATCATCAGGAGCCGCCGTTGGCAACGGCGCAACGGGAATTGGCGGAAGAAGCCGGGGTAATAGCAGGGCAGTGGACGGAACTGGGTT
>JAKEGK010000096.1 GCA_022627515.1 Gammaproteobacteria bacterium | reverse complement strand
TTTTATTAGTATTTACTAATATTTTAATAGAAGGAGTGATAAATTTCAGGGATTGAAAAAGGACAAGCTGTCGACTTTAACCGCAACATCAGAATGGAGGATAAGACAATGGGCGGTGGAATGGGCGGCGGTGGAATGGGTGGAGGCACCATGTCCGGAGGCTGCGGTGGCGGCACCATGAGCGGCGGTGGCTGCGGTGGCGGTTCCATGAGTGGCGGCGGCATGGGTAGCGGCGGTGGTATGGGTGGTGGCGGTGGAATGTAATCACCAATACCGGCCTCATCATCTAAGCGTGACAACCTTCGCATTCTAACGTCAGGCAAATACCTAAAGGAGACAAAAAGACCGCCTCCTTTAGAGTCATTTATATAAAAATAAATGAATAATTATTCTGTATCGCATTGTGTGACGTTAATACCCCGGTAATTTCTGCAATCACTTCAACTTCAATATCAGCGGCACTAGAAACAATTGATCTGGTTGTGAACGATAGTGATCTATATACAGATTGATGAACCATAAAAGTGCGTTATGTTTTAAATATGGCGAATGGTTTTTTTCACTGCATGATTTCCTGTCACAAAAATTTCACTAAACATTTTTCAGAAACGTACTACACTGTTCAATTGACCCAAAGCGTTTTTCCAAAAAAAATCCAATGGAAAAACTCAAACAATTCTACTAAGAGCCGCTAGTTCAATAGCAAAAATTTGTTGTTCCAGGTTAATAGCCGTATGGCCTGGATTGCTCGTGTTTAACTCTTAATGTTTACTTGATTGGCGCAACGATATACCTGATAACTGCTGTCACATAACAGTATGTAAAATGCCGGCTTTATCCAGGCATTCCATAACTCAAACACTTGGAGAACTGATATATGCCCACAACACAATCCACACCCAGCAGCAAAACCACTGTCAAATCCGGCAAACCGGCTATTGGCAAATCCAGCTCATCCAAAACAACAGCGGGTAAATTTGTTACCCCCGAGCAACGCTTTGCCATGATTGCGGAAGCGGCCTATTTCATAGCAGAAAAAAGGGGTTTTAGCGAAGGCGATGCCGAGGCAGATTGGTTCCGTGCTGAGACCGAAATTGATAAAATGCTGACAAATCAATAACACATTCATCTTTCACCCTACAACCACAGACAAAAGATATTCAATCTTTTAACGCAAACTGGAACGTCAATAGGAGGTCTGCACGCAAACTTTGTGCAGACCCTATTGATCTGCCCTGCTCTTCGCATCAACGATAAATGCTTTGCTCTGCAAGATCATCTTGGTTAAAGTTGCCCTTTAGCATGCATCAGCTATAAGTATCATATGCACCCGCATCCATGAATTCTCTAATTGACCATGATGGAACGTTAAATCTATATCCCGATTTTCTGCCAAAACACGACGCGGACAGATTATATGAGTTTTTTCTGGATGAACTGGCGTGGTCCGCGGAATACATCCATATGTTTGGCAAGACCACGCTGGCGCCACGGCTGGTGTGCTGGTACGGAGATCAGGAAGCGTCATACAACTATTCCGGCGTGGACCATACGCCATTACCGTGGACTGAATCACTGGCAAGGCTGAAAACCAAAGTTGCCGTATCAACTCAACAGCCGTTTAACAGCGTATTGGGCAATCTTTACCGGAATCAAAACGACTCCATGGGATGGCATTCGGACGATGAGATGGAATTGGGCGAAGATCCCTTTATTGCGTCTATCAGCCTTGGCGAAGCGAGAAAGTTCAAAGCCCGGCATAAATCGACAGGGGAACAGGTTGAAGTAACGCTTCCTCACGGCAGCATGCTGACGATGTCAGGACCTTTTCAGCGCTATTGGCAACATTGCGTTCCCAAAACCCGCAAGCCAAAAACTCAGAGAATAAACCTGACATTCCGTTACATAAAATCCTGAAGTCATTGCTGTCCCACATTTATTTTGCCTTGTGATTAATTCGCTAATGACAACAGATCTTTGGCCTGGAAAAGCTGGTGAGATATGGAGTTACAAAACCGTCGGCGGCAGGGACGCCGCCGCCGAGCATTCTTTTGGAAACAAGAACGGATGTATTCACAGCGTGTTTTGTAACTCCATATCTCACCAGATTCAACGCCCTTTCAAATCGGCAATTCTCGAAGTTTATCCTGCTTATATACAATATTTGTGGGACAGCACTGTCCTGAAATAATTTTGTAGTAATTAATATAAAGCCGCGCTGGAAGGTGACTCCGGCCTAGCGCCGGTATTTATGCCGCCACAGCTGGAAGGTTTCATATTCCCGGTAAGCTTTTGACAATATATAGTCCAGTAATCCGTTCAGCCGGTAAAAACGAACTACCGAATCCACTCGGAGAATTTCCTTGCCGTTCTCGTCAAAAAATATAATCGTGGGCGAATAAAACAAACCAAGTTCTGCGGCCCATTGTTTTGCGGTGAGCTTTTTGCCGTCCGGTGTAATTACGGGCGTATTGGCTTTGCGGTCCAGCTGCACAACTTCCATTTGCTTAAACTTGCTGACAATTTCCTTGTGTTTTAACGGGCCGGCATGCAGCACGTTGCATGCGTGGCAGGTCGGCTGTTCAAAAATTACCGCAAGCAGTGTTTTTGCAGGAATTTTTTTCCGGTTCAGCATATACGGTGGCTTGCTGAATATCTCACTTTCATTCAACTCGGATTCTTCCAGACCCGCAATCGTATCGCCCCGTTCAATATAGGAGCGCAGCGGCTCATACAGATAATGCCTGTCAGCAATAAATTCGAGAACCGCCCGGAACTGATAGGGCGGATGGTATCCCGTCAAACGCAGCACTGCGTTGCCATCCACATCCACAAACAAAAACGAAGGTGTGAAATTGGTCCGCAAGCTGGCGGCAAAATCTTTTTCAGTTTTGTAAGTATCACCTTTATGATCAGTGACTGGACGATCACCCCGCACATCAATCGCAATTACATCGAAATGCTTTCGAGTATAAGTAACGATACCCCTGTCGGCCCAGTTTTTTTCCAGATGAACTTTACAATAAGGACAGTCTTTACTGCCAAAATACAATAACACACCCCATTTACCGGCCTCTTTTGCGTCAGCGAGATCCGTCTGCAGTTCCAGAAAACTGAGCTTGAACCAGTCCGGCAGCACCAGATCCTGTTCCAGGAGCCGGTCGTCAAACTCGATAGACTCGGCGGCAGAATCAATTGCCGCCGTTGCGGTTTGATTGAAAAAACAACCAACCATCATGCACTGAGTAAGCAGAAGCGAAAGAAGTTTTCGCCGCACTTTTGAAATTTGGGGCAGCACCTTGAAAGTATCCTGTTGTTTTTCTTTATTTAAATTACTATACAATACCATCAATGGTAAATGACAAAAATATGCTATGTTAGATTACCCTCAAGCAATTTACGCTCCACCTGTACGGCCTGCTAGAATTGCAGGCCGGATATGACAGTCTTCCGGATCTTAATAGTTGGAAAACACTTAAGAATCAGGGAATGCTGTCGATATCCACATTGTAGAAGTGTTATCAAGGCCGGCTAATATAGCCTAGGGAAATACACGGATTTCGCATCAACTAAAGGACCGATTAAAGTGAGTACACAAATGTTTAAATATATCCTCCCCCTTATGATGGTTTTAAGCATCAACGCAGCTATGGCTGACAATACCGCGAAAGATAAAAGCCGGCTGGAGAACCTTAAAAAGGAACTGGAACAAAAACAGGAATCACTGGGTAAACAAAAAGAAGCGGTAAAAGCGCTGGAGAAGAAACTGGAATGCAACTACAACCTGCTGCAGGCATACAACCAGTGCGAGGAAAAACACGAAAAAAATTCCGATGACTATCCCAAATGCATGGAAAAAGCCAAAACCAGCAACGCCGGCTGCCTGGATAATGCCTGACGTTAAATTCCAGTTGTAAAGCGGAAGATCAGTTGTGCCTAATCCATAATTTAAGAACTAATGGCTACCGTCTCTCGCTATGGCGTTCTCCTTAAAACAGCTAATTCCATTTCTGAATCCGGCTACTGACCTGGTTTCAGACGCCAATTTACGGAATACGCAAAAAATCAACGAACTTTTTCAATTATTAAAAGAATCGCGCACGGTACTAAACATAAGCCTGCCCGGTACAAACAAATCTTTCACCAGCAATATCCTGGCAGTTGATACAGAAAGCCGGAAATTTGTTCTTGATGAGATCTTTCCCGAGGACGGACACACATTATTTGAAAACATTGGAAAACTTGCCGTCCACGCGGAAATACGCGGCGCAAGGATCTCCTTTGAAGCCTGCCGGTTAAGCTCAGAGTATTCCCGGCGGATTTCATCTTACAGTTGTCAAATTCCGGAATCGATTTCGTACAGCCAGCGGCGCGCTGAACACCGTGTGCTGATCCACCCGGCGCATTTAATACAATTCAGCGCCAAGCACCAGAACACAAATCAGATCCTGCAAGGACACCTTTATGATATATCAATGCAGGGCATCGGAATTGTCTTCAAAGCCACCCACATCATCAAACCGGGAGATCAGCTGCAACGCTGTCAACTTACACTGTCCACAAAGGAGACAGTAAGCTTCACTCTCGATGTACGGCATATAGAATCAACCATACCTGGCTGCATAAAAGTTGGCGGTTCGTTCAGGGAACTTGATTCCCGCTCACGCGATATTGTAGGACGGTTTGTGCGGCAAATGGAACGCACGATTATCAAAAGTTGATTCTTGCCGCTGATATCTTCTGTTACCTCACCACCTGAAGCGGTTACGATCTGATGTTTTTTATTTCACGGAATTCGCTTCGAGCCGCAGGTAGATAAAATACGCATTCACGCGATTGGCAAGAAAAGCCGGCATCGATTCGTATTGCGACCAATCCGTTTGCGCATACGCTTCTTCGAAAGCGGTGAGATTCTCTACTGCCTCCCCCATACTGTGATGCAAATATTCCAGATAATCCCTGGTGAACGCCAAAGCCTGCTGAGGATTTCTGGATACCGCGCCATGACCCGGAACTACGGCATTTATTTGCGAGATGTCCAGTTCCTTAAGCCGTTGCAGCCAGATTTCAGGATTGGAACCGGCGACAAAAGGAATGCGGCCGTCAAATATCAAATCGCCTGAAAAAAGCACATTATCCGGTTCTACCCGCACCATCAGGTCGCCTTGCGAATGCGTCGAACCCAGAACAATCAGGCTCAGTTTGACATCTCCTACGGTGAAAGTGGTGTCTTCACTGATATAACGGTCCGGCTTTACAACATAGGTGTGTTCATTCACCCAGGGAAACAAGGATTCCCTGCGTTCGTTTAAACGGTTTTCCGCCTCGTCCGATGCCAGGTAGTCTCTGGCGCCTTCTGGCGCGATGATTTCAGCGCCCATTTCCTTGAAAACCTGCAGCCCGTAGATATGATCGGCGTGATAGTGACTGGTCACCACCTTCACAACCGGCTTGTCCGTCACCTGCCTGATGAGATGATAAAGCCGGTAAGCCAGTGACGGCGTGCCCAGCGCGTCAAACACCACAACACCATCATTGGTGATGATTACCCCGGCGTTGGACATGAAACCTTCGTTATCCGTGGGCGTGCCGGGTGGTCCTTCCACATAATAGATACGCGGGGAAGTCTGCTTGAGTTCCATATCGATATGAGAAGGCTCGATATGTTCCGGCCACAGAATGGCAGCGGTTTTTTCCGCCGCAGGTGGCAGGCTGGAGGACATTTTCGCTTCTGAATTTTTAACCGGGACCGGCTCTGATTTTTTATCACAGCCCGGCAACAGCAAAACAAACAACACAGGCAAAATGCAAAAGCGGCAAGCAAGGTTTTTCAACATGACTTGCGCCTGGTTTTGAAAAATTGTTTCAACAATTCGCCGCACTCTTCAGCTAACAGGCCCGCTTCCACTGTCACGTGATGGTTGAGTTTGGCGTTGGAAAAAATATCCACCACGCTGCCCGCGGCGCCCGCTTTGGGATCGTTGGCGCCATACACAACGCGGCCTATACGCGCGTGCATGATGGCGCCCGCGCACATCACGCAGGGCTCGAGGGTGACATACAATGTGGTGTCCAGTAAGCGGTAATTGGAAAGTGTTTTACCCGCTTCGCGCAGTGCGACCATTTCGGCGTGAGCGGATGGGTCGTGCAGCCCGATGGGCTGGTTCCAGCCTTCACCGATGATCCGGTTGTCTTTGACAATCACTGCGCCCACCGGCACTTCACCAGTTGCCTGGCCACGCCTGGCCAGTTCGATAGCATGACGCATCCAGTGCAGATCAACTTCAGACATAAGTTACTTCAGCTTGGAACAATTATTCCCACTC
>JAKEGK010000095.1 GCA_022627515.1 Gammaproteobacteria bacterium | reverse complement strand
GAGAAGGCTGCGAAAAGCAGAATCAAAAACCATTTCAATCGGCGCATCATTTCGCTTGCTCCGGCGCAGTGACCGGCACTATCAACAAATCAGGGGCGGCTTGTTTGCGGGCAATACCCAGTCCTTTACTCACAGCTAAACGATAGTCCGAAGATAGTGCTGTCCATTTTTGGCTGGATTTGTCCCACATCCCGGTTTCCTTCTCATCAAGGCTTTGGTAGAAGAGCGCGACGCGACCCATGCGTAAAAAGTCGACGGTACGCTTTTCGCCATTACTTTCCAGTATGTCCCGGTATGCTTCGATGGTGCGGCCGTATTCCATTTCCACCTGGTAGGCTTCCATTATGCGCCGGTATTTTTCGGATGTGGCTACATCGGAGCGTGACAAAAGTATTTTTAATTCGGCGACGCGCGATTGTCGTTCGCCAAGTAAGAACGGCTGGTCAAGCTGGATAAATTCCTCCAGGGTGTCAACCATTTTTATCATCAACGGAACGATGTCGCGCTGGGTATCGTCAAGTCGGCCAAATTGCGTTTGGTAGGAGTTTAATTCCTGCGTCTGTGATTCAATCAACTGCTCCAGGTTACCATTGTAAATTTTCAAACTCTGGGTTTGGTTGAGGACATATCTATATTCGTTGTAAAGCTCATTGGTTTGTTCTGAAAGTTGGTTGATGGTTTGTTGTGATCTGGCCGCTGCTTGGTTGGAGTTTTCCTGCATCCTAATCGCGTCTTGCAGCGCTTTTTCGGGTGCGTCTGCGCTGCTGGAATTACCGGAGTGAAAAATTCCTGCCAGTAACACCAGGCAGGGCGCAATCCATTTATGTGTCACATTATGTGGCATTTTGTAGTTGACTAGCTAGATTTCCGGGTGAGTAAAATCATTATTCTGATTGCCAATGATTGCATGAAACGGCAACTTAAAAATTGTAACCGTACTTAATATAGTAAAACCGCCCGCGAGGATCGTGGGTGGCATAGTCATAGCCTTCCTGTGTATCCGAATATGGTGGCTCTTTGTTAAACAGGTTTTTAACACCCAATGTCAGCCTGCTGGATTTAATGCCGAGATACATGGCCTGCAGATCATAGGTGGTGTATGAGCCGACTTTAAGCTGGGGAGTAATGTCATCGTAACCACTAATGTAGTTGTAAGTGAGTGTCGCCGCATAATCGCTCATAGACCAGTTGAAATAAGCGGTGTTTCTCAATTTAGGATAGTGGTAGCTGCCAACTTTCTCGTCAAAGTCCTGTCCTTCAAAATCCTTGCGTTCAAAATGAATTACCCGGGTGAGAATGTCCTGAAGGGAGAAGGTACCGGCTCCAGTCACTTTCCAGGAATATTTAACATCAACATCAAAGCCATTTGTTCTCTGTTCCGCCGCGTTAAAGAACGTACTGTCAATTTGTACAATAGGATCGGTAACGCTGGGGCCGCTGCGAGTTACGCGGTCTGGATAATTGTCCACTGTATATTGTGCATCCTGAATAATGACGTCGGTATTGTCATACTGCCAGTAGTCGAGCGCGGCAACAAAATTTTTCACGGGTTCAAACACGCCACCGATATAAATCGCCTCGGATTCTTCGGCATCGAGATCCGGGTTGCCTTCCACGGTGGTGAAATATAAATCCGGGGTGCAACCCTCGGCGCCACCAGTCGCGGCACAACGTGCATTATCGACCACCTCGGCAAAACCGGTGGTCTGACCAATGTGTAACTCGGGCAAGGAGGGCGCCCGGAATGCGGTGCCCCAGGAAGCGCGCAATAACACGCTATCCAATGCCTGGTAACGAACCGCAAGTTTAGGATCGGCCGTATCGCCAAAATCACTATAGTCTTCGTAACGCACAGCAAGTTGAAATTCCAGATTATCCAATATCGGCATGTTCAGCTCACTGAATAATGACGTTATATCACGATCGCCTTCCGAGCTTGTGCCTCCAACTCCGACTACCAGATCTTGTTCAGTGAGTGAATCGGGTTTGTCCGAAATTTCCTCTTTGCGCCAGGCTGCGCCCACGGCCAGATCGAGAGTGCCATTCTGCATATCGATAAGGGGTGCTGTGGCGACGGTATCAATGCCATAGAGGGTGGATTCGCCGTCCCGGGTTACCGTGTGGCGGATGCTGTCCAGAACATTCTGTGGATTGGGCGACGTGCCGTAAGGGTTGATCGTGCCGTTATTGATGGCGGTATCCAACGCGGCGAGATTGACATTATTTCTTTCTTCAAACGCACTTTCGGAGCGGCTGTAGTTTACAGCGGCATTCCAGTCAATCTTATTAACAGCACCTTTGAGTCCCGCCACTACACGATATGCGGTGGTTTCGGTTGTGGAATCCCTATATCCCATTTCTGACATGCGCCAAGCATTTAATGTGTCCTGGCCAAAGGTATTATCAGGATGCGTAGCCGGTACAATTACGTCCGCCAGGAAATTAGTAGAGGTATATTGATAGTCCGTTGTGGTTTGGTTTAGCAGCAGATCGGAAAAAAAACTGGTATTGGCAGTCAAATCAGTATTGAAGTTTAACATTGCGCCATAACGTTCAGTTTCCGGAATCAAATCAATATCCGGGTTAAAGTCATAAAAGCCGTTAAAAGCTAAAATATTTTGATTCAGATCGAAAACATTAGCGACCGGAGTTGAAATACTTGTGAAATCCGATCCGCCTTGCGCAGTATGATCAGCCGACTTCGAAAAGTCTCGATCAGCGCGGCCAATGGATTCACGGCTAAAATAATCAAAGGTAAATGTCGCATTGCTGCCATTGTTAAAGGTTTTGCCCGTTACCGCGCTGAGTTGAAGTTCGTCCCCATCGCTTTCGGATGTCTGGCCATAACGCAATGAGACTTCCGATTCCTCGTAGTCTTTGCGTAAAATAATATTGACAACACCGGCAATGGCGTCAGAACCATAAATTGCCGAGGCGCCATCTTTGAGAACCTCAATGCGCTCAATGGCTCCCAGTGGAATGCTGTTCAGATCGACAAAGGATTCGGAGGCATTTTGGGCAAAGGGGAAACTGGCAAGACGGCGGCCGTTAATCAGGATCAGTGTTGCATCACCGCCAAGTCCGCGCAGTGACATGCTACTGGAACCTGGTGCAAAAGACTGCGCAAGCCGTTCATCGAAATTTTCATCGCCGGTATGCATCGGCAGATCACGCAGCAATTCCGACAATGTGGATGAGCCGGATTTTTCAATGTCATCCAGGCTAATGGTGAGAACGGGCGAGTAGCCTTCAATGTCGATTTGTTTAATGTGCGAGCCGGTGACCGCGAATTTCTGCAAGGTAACGGCATCGTCGCCACTTACGGGTTCAGTAATAGAAGTTTGTTGATCATTAGAAGATTCACTGGTTTCTGCCGCAAACAACAGTTGCGGTGTGATTATTAACGAAAAAATCAAACAATGGACAAACTTATCCCCAAAACCATTTCTTATTATTACCATTATTACATCCCCATTGTTTTGCATTCACGCGGAATGCATAGATTGATTATTATTCTTGCTAATCCTACTGTATTTTGGCGTATTATTAAACAAATTTGAGCATAAACTAGCCTTTTATTATACAACACTTGAGTGCGATGTTTATAAGACACCAAAGAAATTTTATTCGCACGAATAATGAGCAAGTAAATTCACACGATTAATTTTTCGGTATCTAAAAATTCTTAATTATCACCTCGGTATTATTATGTATCACACTGGTGCAAGTGATAGTCGTGATTTATTGCTGGATTTTTGTGGCCAGTTTTTTAGCTTCTGCGAGATCCAGTTTCGCACCGATTTTGGTCAGCATGGATATCGCACGATTTATTGATTGTATTGTAAAAGGGGTAACATTCTGTGAGTTTAAGGCAATTTTTGTATAGGCAATAATTGATAATGCTTCTTCATGTTCTATACCCATGCTATTAGCAAGCTCGATACTTTGTTTTAAAAATGCAATTGCAGAGTCGTAATCATGCAGCTGAGCTTTAGATTGTCCTAAAATTCTAGCGGCTTGTACTTCCATCATTTTTGCACCCTGTTCTTTGGCGAGCTTATATATTCTCTCGCAAATTTCCAGGGCCTCAATAGTATTGTTTTGTGCCATTAATAACTCTGCATACTGCAATTCTGCATATACGTACACGCCAGACTGAGAATCGTTCTTCAACATCTTCATACATTCATCAATATGAAATGCCGCTGCTTCAAGATTGCCAGTCAATCGATGCGCACGTGACAAAATCATGTGTGAGGCAGATGCGAGATCGCGACGACTTTTTCCTTTCTCATATTCATCGAGCACGAACTGTAAATGTTCGATTGATTTACTAATATCTCCTGTATCGACAAGAATATTGCCCAAATTGAAGCGACTCATCGTTATGCCGGAATTATTGTGCATTAATTCGTCCGCATTGAGCGCTTTATTAAAATGATTAATGGCATCGTGTAGCCGTCCTATGGCATAAAAAGTGTTGCCCAAATTATGGTTGGCAGAGGCTATGCCGGGGAAATCATCTGCAGCTATACATATTTCTTCTGCAGAACGTAAATGCGTTATGGCCTTATCGAGCTTGCCGGCTTCCATGCATGGATTTGCAATTACATTGTGTGCGTATGCAATGGCCGGTTTACTGCCGGATTGTTTGGCCAACTTTAATGCTTGTTCTCCCCACGTTATGGCATCCTTAAATTCGCTTTTTCTGTATAACGCTGCACTTCTAGTGGCAGCAAGTTGGGAGGCGAGTCTTCCGGGGCGGTTCGGCAGTAGTTTTTCCGCTTCATCCAGCCATTGCAACGCCTTGTCATATTCGGCGTCATGTTCCAGTGACATGGCAATTTTCCTTGCCAAAAACGCTTCATATATTGATGGTTTAAGTTTCCATGCAACAAATTTCGGTTTATTATTTTTTTTAGATGTGCGCCAGATGTCCAAAGCAGTCTGATAATGGGTAAAAGCCTCTTTATGATTGCCGGTGTTTTCATTGACGTCGCCAATATGCTCATGCAACAGGCTGCGGTCAGCGGGTGGGGCTTTCTTTAAATGGTCCAGTGCAGTCATCGAACGACCGTAAAAAGATAGCGCTTCTTCATTCGCAAACATGGAGGCCGCTTTGTCGCCCGCTATAGCGCCGTAGGATACGCATTTCTGGAAATTGCGTGCCTGTTCGAAATGATATAGCAATAAATCTGCTACGTTATCGAGATGGTTGTTATGATGCTTTTCAATATGTATGGCAATAATATTATGAAGTAAGCGCCTTTCTGCATATAACAACGTTTCGTAAATGACTTCCCAGGTAAGATTGTTGTGGAAAGTAAAAAAATGGTTAGGTAGTTCTTCAAGAAAGCCCTGGTGTACCAGGCTGTTTAGTTCTGTTGTAGTAAGCGCCTTATCGGGTTCAGCTTGCAAAAACCCATTTTTAATTAGCAGGTCAAGCTCGTCCCGTTTCACTCGAAAATTCCTTTGCCGCGGACGGTAAGCCATTCAAGACGGCTGAATCGAAGATTTGCCCAATAACCGAGGCGTTTTTTAACAGTGATTTCTTCATGGTGTCCAGGTGGTCCAGACGAGCCATGATAACGTCATAAACAGATTCCGGCAGGGAAGCACCGGAGGTAGTATCGCTCCTGGCAAGTTCTTCCAGAAATAAAGGATTCCCTTTGGCGCGTTCAATAATTCGGTCAATCATGTCCGGCGCTACCTGGTAATAGTCCAGCAGTTGCTTCGCGTCCTGGTTGGATAGCTCTGTTAGCTCCATCTCTGTCAAATTCGAAGTTTGCGGATGATAAAGGTTGCTGTCGAGTTTTTCCCTGGACGCCAGACAAAATAAGATGGGTGAAGATGTCAGCGACAATACTTCAGTGACAAGATCTTTGGAGGAACTGTCAATCCATTGGGTATTGTCAAAAAATATAACGACTGGATTTTTCTTTGACACTGCCTCAAGCAAACAGATAATGGTATAGAGACGTTTATCCCGCCTGGTCTTGGCGTCCAACGATTTTACGACGGCATTGCCTGGATTTTCTATGACAAGCATGTCAGCTATCAATGGAGAAAATACGTCGAGTTCCGGAATATAATACTCAACTGTTTTCGTAATTTTTTGCCAGGCGGATTCATTGTTGTCGTTTAAAGATATACCCATGATTTTTCGCAACGGGTAGTACCAGGCGCGATAGGCTGTATGCCTGGTATATGACTGGCATATCCCCGATAGTGTTAACCAGCCACTATTATGGAGTTGATGGATGAACTCCATGCATAACCTGGATTTACCGATTCCTGATTCACCAGACATGTAGATCCAGGAGCAGTGGCCAGCCTGCGTGCTTCTGGAAATTCCTAACAACTGTTCCATTTGTTTTTCGCGGCCAAACAGTGGGGTAGTGTTTTCCTGCGGAAGAGTCGACTTCTCATACTCCTGCATTCTGTTGATCTTGTAGATTGAGATGGGCTGACTCTTGCCTTTCACCCGGATTGGTTTTAATGCGGTTTTATCAAAAATATCACCACACTTTTCAGCTGTTGCCGCTGAGGTAATGATGGAGCCGACATCAGCTGCGGCCATCAGGCGCGCTGCCAGGTTGGTGGTGTCTCCTATTGTAGTAAATTCGCGTCGCGCAGAAGATCCGATTTCACCGGCGAAAACATGCCCTGTATTGATACCAATCTGATGTTTCAGATGCAGGTAACTGCTATCCAGTTTTTGATTGAGTTCGCAGGCGAAACGGACGGCATTTTCTTCCTGGTTTTCACAGGAAACCGGTGCGCCGAAAGCAATTAATAGTTTGTCACCGTGTTCCGAGACATCGCTGGTAATCAGGTATCCTCCATATTTTTCGATGCCATCCAGAACAAAGTTCATATAGTCATGTATCTGGCGAAGTGTTTCGGCCTCTCCAGACGATGCCAGCAATTCCGTAGAGTGAAGTATATAAATAAAAACGATGGTAGTTCTTCGATGTTCACCGGTTAATGTCGCGATATTTCCGCTGGCGATCGGTGGCATCAGGTAACGTTTCAGGTTTTCGTTGATCGCGATATTTTGCTGGGCTGGAGAGACGGGTAGGCGCTCATAATTGTGCCGTTTTATTTCCCAGATATTAGCGTGGCTGGTCTGGTCAGCTTTAAAATGCTGATCAAGATGCTGGCGGGCTTCATTGCTGACCACGACTTGGCCGGGTTCGGCCATGGGTTCGACGTCCGCAGTTTTATTCACATCGTGACCCAGAAGCATGTAGTGCAACAGGTTATTCTCTTGACCGACCGATACCGAATAGAACCTTCCACTGTGAATGCCAATACGCATTCTCAGGGAATAGTTTTCTTCCGTAACCGGGATATTGCCGAACTCTTTCATGGCTTTTTGCATGTCCAGTCCGCACGCTGCAGCCCTGCAAGCATGATCGACACCGCCAAAATATAACAGCATGGCGTCGCCACCAAATTTCATTTGTATGCCATCCCAGTCTCTGGCAATACCAAGCATGCGTTCGAAGAACTGATTAAGGATGCTGGCCATGAACTCGGCGCCTTCTTTCCCCGACTTGGCGAGCGCTTCTGACATGGCAGTAAAACCGGTGACATCACAATGCATCAGGGAGCCTTCGAGCCATTCGCCCCAGATTGGCGATTGCGCCTGAGGATCGCTCCAATGCCTGATTAATGTCAGCGGCAGATGTCGGTAAATAATCGATTTGTCGACAGTAGTATTCATCCTGGAATTAATTTACTGGTATTCATTGTCCAACAATATTCATCTTGTGCGATGTCTCTGGACAGGATGATCAAATTAAAATAATCCCCCTGCTTTGCGTCAAACAAAGCAGGGGGCACAGGAAAGTATTCTTGCCTGGCTGAGTACTAAGTTACTTTTGGTTCATCTTAACGCTCAGCCGCTCGACACTTTACTTATTGAAAAGTGTAGTTGAACATGACGCCATCAGGCATTTGGTCAACAAATCCGACACCGGGTTGGGCCTGTACACCAGACTGGGTTTCCGCTTGCCACTTGAACCAGCTACCGCTGAACTTGGTTTCTTGCAGATCAAATGTAAATTCTACCGTATTATTATTTAACAAGTGTCCCACTAAGCTGTTTAGTTTGCCTGAATTGGTTACATTGCCATTGTCCCATTTCATGGTTAAATCCGATTCGCCATCAGGCACTGGATCGCTACCTGTTCCGCCAAGATCAAAGGACAATCGGTATTGGAAATCATTGCTGATGACGCCGGCCACCTGCAGTTGTACTGACAGGCTGGATCCATTGTTTGTAATGCTACAGCCAACCAGATCACCATTGGGCGCGAAGGGAATATCCGCAGCATCACTACAAGACTGCATTTGCACGGTGTCGATACCTATGCCACCAAAGGAATCCGTTATCTTCACCTCTGCAACAAAGTTTCCTGTCGTAGTGTACAGATGTTCTACGGTAAAGGTTGCCGTGCCCGTTTGATCAACAGTGACCAGGGCAGTTGGTTGGCCGTTTTGTGCCAGCAATCCGGTTTCGAATTCACCATCGCCAAAATCCCAAGTGAAGTTCATGCTGTCCGCTTCTTCCAGTAGTTTGGAGAAGTCCTTGATTGTTGCTGTAAACCGGGTGGGCGACAATGTTGAGTACAATATACTGTCAGCCGCATTAACTTCAATGCCACGCACATTGACTCCCTTGCCAACCCAGATCGCCACATTACCCGCATCGTCAACGACTTGAAGTACCACGTTAACCGCATCGGTAAAGTTGGCAATATGCAGGGAGTAGGGGCCATTTACTGAGTTTAATGGGCCGCTGTCTATGGTTGTTATGGCGCCGTTGTCCAATACCAACAGGACTATTTGGCTGATTGTTCCCGCGTCGTCAAATGCGTCGATGCTGATATCGGCCGTACCGTTGCCGGGAACACGGATATCGACTTCCTTGATGACAGGTGCATTGTAGTCGTTTGATGTTGAACGTAATACTTCGATGGTCAGATTATCAAACACCCGTTCTATTCCGGCAACCGCGCTATTGGAACCACTGGTACATCTGAATTGTGCAGGTATGACAATAGCTGTTTGATCTGCACCTAGTTTGGGGCTTTTAACACTGGCGAGCTGGCTTGGCCAGAAAGCGTTTAGACAGACATTAGCTTCACCTGCATCAAGCTCCCATTCTGTTGTGGGCCGGGCAACGACGGGATCATATGGGTCGATATCAGAATAAGAGCCTGCGGTGATCAATAGGCCATGCGCCGATTCGGCACTACTATTCAGCGGCGACAGGATCTTCGGCTGGATGGGGCGAGCTGGTGTCGCCTCGTGTTCGCCATCCACGGCAAAATAGTTGCCTGCTGACGTTGTAATTTCCTCCAGGGTATATATTGACGTCGAGTTTTGCGAGTCGTCAAAAATTGTCAGGTTGACCTGGGATACCGCATTACCAGTTAGCGCCGGTGAAGCAGCTGAGGCATTCGGGAATGTGAGGTTGTACATAGGTAAACCATACAAGGTAGTTTGTATGGAAGCTTTCTCATCATATTCAGTAATGGTGCTTAAACCTGAAAGGTAACGCTGTTTGGCTTTTAACAACGCTTTGCCCACCGTGGCACTGCTCGATAATTCTTCGGCAAACAAAGCCAGCAGTTTTTCGGTACCGGCAATGGAGTTAACGCCTGCCAAACCATAGCCGGTGCTGGCGATATAAACCGAACCTTGTCTTGCCATGGCCTGGGCGAAATCAAGGCTGTTGTCGATGCCGCTGCTTGAATCGAGCAGCGTTACATCGCCATCAGGGATGTTCATACCGGCGTGACAACCAAGTGTAAAGGACAGGTCGTTTTTAAGCGGGAAATCTCCGTTGCCTGTGCCCGCGCCGGCGACTTCTGTGCTGTTAAACAGATCATCCAATTCATAATCAAAACCGAACGCGGACTGCGCAAGGTAATGCGTAAAGTGCGCATTAAAATTATTCACGTTATGATTCGGGCACGTCGGATCACCAGTAGCTGTGCCGAACATTTCGCAACGTAAATCATCAGCAGTCCACATGTTGTTAATCATGGTCGTTGTTGTCATGCTCATTGACAAAGCGTTGGCCGTTTGTAGTGCGCCATCGTTGAAGATATCGTAACCGGTTACGGTGGCGGTTGATAAAGCAAGTTGCCCCTGGTTATTGATAAACTCGTTAATCACATTGGAAATTTCAGCGGGCTTTTCTACCAAACGGGAAATGACCAGATCCGGAATGTATAGAACAGTTTTCTGATCTACCAGCGGATTTTCATCAGCATAATAGTCATCACTGAGATTTTGGCCGGTAAACACAGATGCATAAAGTGGAGTGCCCGGTATCAGTGACGAGCCCATGGTGTAGTAGCGTTCGTTACTGATGGAAGTGGCGTCGGGTATGCGCCGTTGTGGAATGATGTGGTCACTGCCAACCAGTGTAATATATTCAGTCGTAGCATCTTTTTGGTTAAAGATCTCGGTACGAATTGCGGAAGCGACGCTATTGGCTTCTTCCACACGGCAGGGATTGATGTCCCAGTTATCATACAGCGAGCTGGCAATCGATATTACAGAGCCCTGAACTTTATTGGCAACAGCAATCAGATTGGCTTCAAGTGTGCTCCATTCGCTATCGCCGTAGATTGCTTTCATACGTTCACGCTGGGTAATAAACAACGCCTTTTTGCCTGCGCTATGAATGATGTCAACACTGCTGGTTGCCTTGTTGGCCGGAACCAGCGGCGAACCATTGCAACTGTCGCCAGCCAGGGTTTCCACCTGCATGGGTCGTGAAGTTTCCAGCTGTAAGGAATAAGGGGTTTTGGTGAACGCGCCGTTGTTGCCAACGACCGCAATGTATAATGCCGCATCGGTAAAATCAGTTCGAATCAAAATTTCTTCATCTTTCAAACCGCGATTCGTCGAGTAAGCGGCAACCACCAGACCCGGATCAGTTAACTCGCCAAGTCCCAATTCTCCCAAATTAATGTCGTCTTCGCTTAAGCCGGTTCCGTCAGGGGCTACAAATGCCAGTTCAGTTAGTGGAATTTGATCAAATGAAATTAAGGGGCTGTCAAATCCATCTGCCAGAGGATCTCTTAACCAGGGCGTTCTGCCGAATAAAAATGGAGTACGTCCAAATAGGAATGGAGTACGCCCAAACAGGAACGGCGTACGTCCAAATAAAAATGGAGTACGTCCAAATAGGAATGGAGTACGCCCGAACAGGAACGGCGTACGTCCAAACAAGAAAGGTGTGCGTCCAAACAAGAATGGCGTATTACCTAAATCCGGTATTTGACGCAATACAACTAGATCCAAGTCTGTCTGCAGATTGCCGAGTTTAACCAACAGTTCACTACCAGCCGGCAAACTGGAACCATCGGGCAGGCGTGCTTCAAATATATCGATATCACCTTTAGTACTCAGGTCCGACCGGTATTTCCAGTCACTGTTGAGTATTGGTGCTGATGTCAGGTCGTTATTGGGTTCGTGCCGCCCCAATTGATAATCCAGCACTTTGATTTCAAATTCACTGAATGCCGAGCTGCCGTCGTTATCGGAGATGGTTACCTGGCCTGCTACGGTGCCCGGAAAATCCGGCGCTGTATAGGTTGCGGTGGCGATACCGGATGAAATAAAGGGCGCGCTTTCCTCCAATATTTGTTCATTGGAGGTTGATCCGCTGGAAACATACCAGGATGCGGTATGGGTATCTTCAAAACCAGGATCTACAAACCGCGCTAACAGTTCGGTTTGTTCGCCGACCAGAACTTCCTGACTAAGCGCCTTGGCCAATGGCGCGCCGTTCGTGTAAGTCAGCGCCGGCACGTAGGTTCCGTCTCTGGCGACGGCGCCGGAAAACGCGGTGTCGGAAGCACCAAACGAATCAGTAACCGTCAATTTTACGGTATAAGTACCGTTATCTGAGAATAACAGGGAGATATTTTTCGTATCGAAGCCGCGTTCACAATTACAGGAGGGATCTATAACGCTCCAGTTGTTGGCAACAATCGAGTCGTTGGGATCCGGATCATACGACTCATTCGTCAATATGACGCCGTCACCCTCCAACGGTCCGAGACGGTTGACAGTGAATCGCGCAATCGGCGGATTATTCGCATTGTCAAAATAGGCCCAGGTGGCATGCGCTTCGTTTTGTCCGCCGACAAGTTTGTATTCCAGGGTAACCTGGCTGCCATCGGTGGGTAAACCGGTTAGTTCGAACACCACCCAGCCGGTATTGATAAAGTCGCCGCTTTTTCCGGCATCAATAATAAATTTACAGGGAAGGGTGGTGCAGCTTGCCGCTTGGCCGGGACCAACATTCAATGAAAGCGCGCTGCCAAGTTCTCCGGTAACAGCAATTCCGGGAATCGTATTTCCATTGCTATCTTTCAGGTCGAATATGACGCTATCGTCGCCGCGGGGTTCCCAGGAAAATAGACGGGCTGCAAAGTTGAGTTTGTCTTCGGTTGAAGAAAACGTTTGGAAAACGATGTTGTCACCGCGATTTTGTTTTTCTGCTATTTGTTTGGGGCTGCCCAGGCGCAGCATGTATTGCCCTATCTTGGGGCTGACTGTAATACCAAGATCGGCGTAGGTTTTAAATTCCGCGCCCTCTTCTCCGACAACCGTTGCAACGTCCGCAGGGGGGATAGTTTGCCATGGGGCTAACGCGCCCGACTCAAAGCCGGGATTGACCAGGCCTGCTGCCGCCGCATACGTGGGGAGATGAAAAATCAGGAGTGTAGTGGAAAAAATAATCGCGGTGTTTTTGAAATTACCGCACACGCTACGAATAGAACAAATGGATGCCCATTTCATGGTCTTTGCCCTCAATATAAAAATAAAATTCCCAGAGTTGGCAATCCAAGGGCAATCGAACTGCGCATGGCAAACCTTCGCCAGCGCAGCAAAAGCGCGGAAGAGTTCTCGCACTTGCGAGCTGAATCGTTATTCTAACGCGAGACTTAACGAAAACTTAGCTATTGTTACTACCCTTTAAATTGCCAGTAATTAAACATGTACTGCTTTTTTTTAAAACTTGTTTGTTCTGCTCCTGTCGCTCTGGCTCTACTTCGTTATTTTTATATCTAAGACCTTATTTTTTTTTAAGATTTTTAAAAGCCTGTTACTACGTTTAAAAGCCTGTTACTACGTTTAAAAGCCTGTTACTACGTTTAAAAGCCTGTTACTACGTTTAAAAGCCTGTTACTACGTTTAAAAG
>JAKEGK010000094.1 GCA_022627515.1 Gammaproteobacteria bacterium | reverse complement strand
ATTCACAGCGTATTTTTTCACCGCGTTTTACATCTGTTACTTGGTTTTGCCACTGGTTTTGACGTTATTTGGATGTCGCTGCGCTTAAGTAAGCGCCATTCGCGTCACGCAACAATTTCTACGTGGCGTATTGTGGCGTATTCAAGTGAATGCAATGCGCAGCTAGCGCGTTTATTAAAACGGCAAGCCAAACACCAGGCGGTAAATATCCAATCCATCTCCTCTCCGCACCGCCAGTCCGATGCGCGGTATGTCAATATATTTGGTTTTTTTCTTGATCTGCACCCCGAAGGTAATCCCCACCTCGTTTTGTTTCACTACATTTACGACGCGGTCGCCGGGAAACAAAAACTCCAGCGAATCGAAATACTGAAAATTGGCATAGTAAACACTATAATCAGCCAGGAGTTGTTTGAAAACCGGGAATTGCGGGAAACGGAAATCCAGGCTGGTTTCGAAAGCCCCGAAATCACTCCGGCTGCTGTTGTCGCTTCTTTTTTGCCGGGCGAATAACAACCTGTTGCCTAAAATAAACGTCAGGTTATCCAGGGGATATTCATAATAACTGCGCATTCCGTAAGAGTAGATATTGGATGAATCGCCATTTGTCAGGTTCTGCGCAATACCCACATCAATGAATGGCAGCAGTTCCCAGTGGAGCGTTACCGGATATTGAAACTGCATTCCCGGCACAAAGGAGAACGTTGATACGTCGTCTGGAAAACCGTTATCAACAATATCCTTAAGTTCAAAATCGTAGAATCCCACTGTCAGGGGCAGTGTTAGTTTGAGACCCCACTTTTTCTCTTCAGTGGTGTGAATTTGATAGGATACCGGAATTTGATAAACTTGCACGTCCTGGTCGGCCGCGGTGTATACGCCACTGCCCAGATAGGTGGCAAAGCCATAGTTGATATCTTCCAGTACCGCCGCCTGAATTTCATTGCCTGGAAAAATGCAGAAAAGAACGGCTGTAAAACCCATTGCCGCATGGCGGAGCAACTGAAAATATGTGACGAATAACATGCTGTATTCTGCCGGTGATATGAACAATGTGGAATTATCCCGCTCCAAATAATTGATAAAGTAAATTAAGCCGCACCAGCCGAGGACCATTATATGCCCTTCAAATCACTGACGCATTTACTGCTCATCATCTTCATGGGAAGCCTGAGTCAGCCAGCCATTGCTTTGGAGTTTCTGGATGACCAGCGAAACATTAAATATACAAAGCTTAACTATGAAGCATCAAAATTTCTATTATCATTTGACACGGATATCACGCTGAGTAAAAAACCTCTCTCTGAAGCCGTCAATGGACTTGTTACACCGAAAGATAACAATGCGTTGGTTCCGGAATCCGGTTTCATCTACATGGTTTCAACGGACTCCACGTTCTTTGGCAAACATTCCACTTACACCTCGTGGTTCAGCGAAAATGCCGCGGTGCTGCAAAAACTGAGGGAACTCAGGGGCAAAAAAAACAATGGCAAACTGTACCGTTTTGCGCAAAACGGCAAGTATGATTTTCGAAAGAATTTTGACAACGAAAATTATGTCATCGATCTGGGTGAGGTGAAAAACTGGGGAAACAGTTTCGCGGCTTATCCAACGGCGGTCAATGAAGGCCAGGTGGTCTCGGAATCAAGCGCTTTGCTTTACCTCGTCAGTCAGTTGAAGCTACGGAATCCCGGCGACGAAACAAACCTGATTTTGTATTCAAGCGGGCAATTGATTAACACAAGGCTGGTGGTTCAGGAAAAAATCCGGCTGGATGCCGACTTTAACATCGTCTCCGGCAGCGGCAGCCAGCGTTTTAATGGCAAACGCGATGCTATAAAAATTCTCGTTGAACCCGTCGACAGCCAGGGACGACCGGTCAAGGATCTGGAGATAATGGGGCTGGAGGGTGATATCAGCATGTACATCGACGAAGCGACCCGGCTGCTGCTGCAACTTTCCGGTAAGGTCGAAGTGGCCGGAAAGGTAAACATAAAACTCAAACAGGCGGTAAGCGCCGACTAGCATTGTGTTTGTCAGTTTCGGCCTGAACAACGGGGAACTATTTTTTCAGTGCTCCAGAAAAAAGAACGCGGAATACTTTTCCGCATACTTGAACCAGGGTCCGCACACTTGAACCAAAAAAAGTGGCTGCCTGCAGTAAATCAAAAACGCCCATTCCAATAAAATTCCCCTGCGCGGACATTGGCCCCCATCACGCAAGGTCTAACGTCATAAACAAACAATCTATTATCAGTCATTAATCGCATCCATTTTTGGATCGGGCATTTTGAAATCAATAAACATTCGATTCACTTGCAGAAAAATAACGCCCAAAGGATCACCTGTTGTCCATATCTGGACAATTGTCTATTATTGGATATATCCATTTTTGGAATATGGCTAGATATGGCCAAACTCACGAAAAAATATGGCTAGATATGGACAATTGTCCAAATGTGACCACAAAGTGTCTAAACAACTGTTATGCGCCTTAAAACATGACGACCACTCGCGTACTTAGCTTGGTGGTGCCCTTAGTTGTGGCAGCGGTTTTCTTTGTCTGGGTGGTGTACCAGATGTTGCCCGATAAAGTATTTCTCCTGGACGGAAAAATAGTGAAAAAACACAAAAGGAGTACCGAACAATTGTATTTATCGCATCTGTCCGAAATTAAGTTCCATTACCACGCGGTAGTTGGCTTCATTGGTATTTGGGAGTTCATCGATAAATCTGGGGCTTCTCTTAAAGTTGACACGAATGCAAAAGGCATTAAGGAGCTGATAGCAAGTCTTGACAAAGAATTACCGGCATTCTCTTCAAAGGAGTTCGATCGTAAGTTTCGTGAAGGCGACGTCGAGGACTCTATTGATGTTTGGAAAGCTGCATAACTTCGCGTTCGAGGCCGACGCGGTGAAGCGGCGCGCCGTTTCCTGCTATGTACGTGTTCCGCGCGGCTCAACGCGGCGTTATGCCCCACAAGACATGGTGATAAGAGATTGAAAAGTTGGATGGACTTTGAAGCCCGATTTCGCGGTCTAGCGCCTAGACTTCAGCATGCCCGTCTCGATGATCAAACAGGTGCCGCTGGTGAGTATTGGAGAATTGCTGGCGGTTTTGATCTAGTCGCAGAGAAAGAGTTTGAAACCTTGTCTTGGTTGGCTGGCTCCTTGCTCGTACAGGCACTGTCGGATAATCCTAAGTTCGAACAAATTCTAGCGAGTGGCGATCCCAAAACTTGTTGGTACCGTGCGCTTAAACAGTTTTCTGGTGCCCATAGACCCGGCTCTCCCGCGTATCAGAGTAATGACAAAGGCGAGAATCTAGGGTGGATCTACACCGGCTCGATTAACAGCAACATCGCGGAAGTTGCGGCAAACGTTTGCCTTCACCTGCACGCTCACTTTCCTATAAAGATACTATGGTATGAGAAAATTTATCAAGAATACGGTAAGGAAATCATAATCGGTCTCATACTTGCTCTAGCGAGCGCATTAATCGGGCTGTGGCTTAAATGAAACCCGGGCATAACAAGCGCTTCGAGTGCGACCTTCGGGACGCTGCGCGCCCTTCGGCGCCTCAAGCGCAACGTTAGCCACACAATGCCATACGAGTTCACCCTTCACAAAGAAAGCGTCAAGCGTAAGTTCGCTGTGTACGTCGTCATTGCGAGATCGAAGACGGACACTAAGCT
>JAKEGK010000093.1 GCA_022627515.1 Gammaproteobacteria bacterium | reverse complement strand
TGCTAGTTCAGTCAAAAATCATCCGGTCCTTTTATCTGATATAGAAAGATAAAGAAACAATCGTTGCCGGCAATTATTGCCAACGGAATATTAGCTACATCGTCAACAACTAACCTATAGATACTCCCTTACCCTGCCGATAGTTGACTGTCGTAACCGATAGCAGTTGTTTAAAAAAGACCGATCCCAATTCAACGCAACCGGAATGAACCAAAACGTCAATCCCGTCACCGCAGCCATTATTATCCTGATCTCATTGGGTATGATCAGCTTGATCTTTTGGGCGCGCGGTGAATCGTTGCGCGCTGGCGGGCCGGATCAGATACAGCTGGATCGCGCTGGCAATATCCATATACATGTGGCGGACAAACTGTATAAACTCGATCGGCAACTCAACTTGCTGAACGAATACGATTTGCCGGAGTTGGGTATCCACGATCTGGTGGGCGATTTTGCTTTCTTCGCCGATGGCGGCATGTTAGTGCGCCTTGGCAAGTATGAACCCGGACTGGTGGAAAGCATCATGCGTTATTTCCGCGTCGCGGATACCAAACAACCGGTCGCAAAACATAACAATGAAGGCTTGTACCGTTGCCAGCTAAACATCAAGGAATGTGTGCCGTTCGGTTCCAACAACCTGGATTTTGACAGCGCGTTTCACTTGAGTATCGATACGCACGCCGACACGGTTTATTTAAGTGACACGGGACGGCACAAGCTGCGCAAGTACAGCGCGCAAGGCAAAGAGCTGGCGGTGCAGCATAACGGTTACAAGTTTCCCAACCAGATCATGCTGCAAGATAACCAGTTACTGGTGGCGGATACCAACCATCACGCGATTCAGGTTGCTGAAACCGGCGATGACAAATTTGGCAGGATTATCGCCACGCATTCCATATTGAATGATGCATTGGGTGGTAACACCTGGACTTATTCGTTTGCAAAAGTGGCTGGCAATTGGTGGGTGAACAACATGGCGGGCTCCATGAGTCATGGCGCCGTTGCCATGTATAGTGGCGATTGGCGTTTCATCAAGACCATTGCATTACCGGCGGACGCGGACCCCATTGACTTTGCGGTGCTGGACAACCGGGTGCTGATTTCCGATTTAAGCAATATCCGCATTTATCAACTCGATCAACAGGGCAATCTGATCGATGGCGATCTGCCCGATGCTATTTCTCTCAAACTAACACACCTGCAAAACCGCCGTATTCACTATAATAACCTGACTTATTCCGCGATCGGGTTATTCATCCTCTTTTTGTTGGGTGGTTTCGCCGTCGCGATCCGGCAGGCGCGCAGCACGGAGGAAGGGCGCGCCGTCACCCCGTCCCAACGCATCCACATAAATATTAACGACCCGGATATCAGGTGGGTACCGGTTAACAAACAAAAAATGCGTTTGCTGAAATTTGGTTTACTGTTACCCCTGCTGCTGATTCCAATAATACCGTTTATGTTCATGACTTCGGATGAGGCGCCGGTTGTAATGCCGCTTGTTGCCGCTATTCTTTTAGCAAGCCTGGCGCCGTTGCTGACGTACAAACTGTTGGCTGTTGGCCTTGGCGCGAAAGGTGACCTGCTGGTGATAAAAAAATCCGCCAGGGAATTTGCCTCCGCAAAGGGCAAGAATATTTATTATTCCGACACGCACATTCTCATTGACGATGTGTATATTCCTTTCAGCCGGCAACAACTATTGTTTGACACCGAATCCGTGATCAAGGAAATCATGCCGTTATTGCGTGACGCCACCTTTGTCCAAGGCGGGCAAATGATGAATATGATATTAAAACGGCAAAAGCCGTGGCGTATTGCCGCGATGTTCGTGTTCGCTTTGGTGATTGGTGCAATGTTGCTGTCTGATATGTACCAGTAAAGCAGGCATGCCATGGATACAGGGTGGTTTTGCGAAGCTAAGGTGAGTTTTTGACAGGCGGAAGGAGCATATTTCCATCCGCCTGCATCATTTAAAACTAGCAAATCCTTGCATGTTGCGCATTTCGCATCAACTTGCGGAATGACACACCATTAAGGTGGATAAAGTCTTCATGGTCACCGGCTTCCATATAGATATCCTGGCAATCGTTCAGGCTGTCATCAACGATGGTGTCGATGCCGAACGCCTGACCCACGGGCGGGATAGCGCCCGGTTCGCAATCTGAAAATAAAGCTTTCAGTTCAGTTTCAGTCGCAAGCCCCATTTTTCTGCCGAGAAAGCGGTTTAACTTGCCGATCTTGACATGGTGGTCGGCGGGCACTACCGCCATGAGATAGCCGTTTTCGTCTTCCAGTATGACGGATTTGGCGACCTTTGCCGCCGGGACATGAGCCGTTCCGGCGGCATTCATGCTGGTGCCGGTGTGGCGATGGGGTACAATGTCATAACCAATGCCCTGTTGCGCAAGGAATTTCTGCAAAGTGGTTGATATACTCATAAGGCGCCTCCTTGGTGGCTGGCCGCGGGATCAGTATTCAGATTATGAGTATAGTTCAGATATGAGTGAACGGCGCCGTTACGCGATATCTTATATGCGCCGCTTTTGTGTTGTGATCAAGGATTAGGAGGAAGTGAACAGAGTGTTGTTGGCAACTCAGGATTGCGCGGTGTGCAGTGTAGGGGGATGAATCCCTGGTGCATGGATATTCAGGCCGGCGCTGTTTCTTTTGTGAAAACGGTGTAACAGGTGCTGCACCATTCAAAGGATTTAGTTTGGCACGGGAGACAATGTATCGGCCAACTGTTACAGATGGATTAAAAAAACGGATTTTTGCGGACGGACGCTTTAGTAAAGTCACCGGTTTTATTTTTTCATAAACGAAGGATAGTCATGACGGAGAAAGTGTTATCGATATCGCGGCTGTGCAAACAGTACGGCGAAAAATCTGCTGTGGATTCCGTATCGTTCGAAGTCTGTCGGAACGAAATCGTCGGACTGCTGGGTCCCAACGGTGCGGGCAAGACCACGACGATCAATATGATTCTTGGCGTACTTGAACCCGATTCGGGATCGATATTAATTGAAGGACTGGATGCCGTCACGCACCGGTCTGAGGTGCTTGCGCACACGAATTTTACAGCGGCCTATGCGCCTTTGCCGGGTAACTTGTCCGTTTATCAGAACCTGCGGTTTTTTGGTCTGATCTATGGGGTAAAAAAACTGTCATCCCGTATTGAAGAATTGCTGGGACAGTTCAATCTGCGGGCGTTCCGTAACGTGAAAACAGGACTGCTCTCCTCAGGCGAGCAGGCGCGCGCGTCACTGGCCAAGGCTATGTTGAATCGTCCCCGTCTTTTGCTCCTGGATGAACCAACCGCATCATTGGATCCAAGCGCGGCAAGCGGAATCCGGGAGATGATCTGCGCGTTTGCAAAGATGGAATCGGTCGGTGTCTTGTGGACCTCGCACAATATGTACGAAGTTGAAAAGGTTTGCGGCAGGGTGCTGTTTCTTTCCCGCGGTAGGATACTGCTGGAGGGTGATCCGAAAACCTTGCCGCGCGAGCACGGCGAGAAATCACTGGAAGATCTCTTCATCACCCTGGCGCGCGAACCGCTTGCGCAGGTAACGGATTGAGATAGTATGCGTTTCTCCCGGACAGCCGCCATCGTGCTTCGCCAGTTTTATCTCCTGCGCGGGAGCATGGCGCGCATCCTGCCGCTTTTCGCATGGGTTGCAGTCGATATTCTGCTTTGGGGTTTTATCACTAAGTATCTAAACAGTGTTGCCGGAGCCCAATTCAATTTCGTGCCGGTATTGCTTGGAGCGGTGCTGCTCTGGGATTTTTTCACGCGGGTGATGCAAGGCGTCACGACAGCATTTCTTGAAGACGTGTGGTCACGCAGTTTTCTGAATCTTTTCGCCACACCGCTATCCATATCGGAATATGTCGGCGGTCTTGTGCTCACCAGCATTCTAACCAGCACGCTCGGGCTGGTGGTGATGCTGGTGCTGGCAACCACGGCTTTCGGTTTATCGTTCCTGAGTTACGGCTTTATGCTCGTCCCGTTTTTGCTCGTACTGTTTCTCTTTGGAATTGCCCTGGGCATTGCGGGCGCCGCCATCGTATTGCGGATGGGACCGGCGTCGGAATGGTTTATCTGGCCGATTCCCGCCATGATTTCGCCGTTTGTCGGCGTATTTTATCCGTTAACAACACTTCCCCAATGGATGCAATATGCCGCCTGGATACTGCCGCCATCGTATGTATTTGAGGGCATGCGCGCGATTGTGCTGGGTGGCGAGTTTTCCGGAACGGCATTAGTTTGGGGTATCGGTCTGGCCGTGGTCTATATCTTGCTGTCAGGCTGGTACTTCACCCGGGTTTACCGCTATGCCGTCCGCTCCGGCCTGCTTGCCCGCTACAGCGCGGAAAGCGTGAGTTGAGAGGTTAGTGCTTGCCTTCATTCTGTTGCCGGATAACCGGTCAGTATCTCTCGTCTTAATTGACGCGCGTTGAATATCCAAACGCCGGGGGCGGCGTAGTTTCAACATCTTACTGTAATAAACTCACCAGCCACAAAATAACTATTCACCGTTGTATGCGACATTTTTTACCGCAAGACACTGCAAAACGTTTATTCAATCAATTACTTCCAGGCAGTCTGAAAATGTACAAAAATTGTCCAATATAGCTACTTAGGGTATTTCGGCCAGGTTTGCAATCCACGAAATCAAATAAACGCGGCTTACCTGAAATGTAGTCTATGTGTTTACTAATTATGTCGCTGAATCTGCTTGCTAAATTATATAAATACGCAAATCAGAAACCGGAAACTGTCAACCTAAAAACTACTTAAGCGTTACTTAAATGTGACGCTTAAGTGATTCGTTTGCTCTTGTGGGGGGAGTTGGATGCGTAAGTTCACTCGTGGCTCTGTTTGCGCTATCGTGTTTTCGTTTATATCCGTGTTTATATCCGGTTGTAATTCAGATCAATCGTCGTCCGAATCCAAAATAAACAAAGACCTGAACAAAGTACTCACCGTCATTTCTCAACAAAAACACCTGTCCCGGAATCTGCCAGCTAAACCACCGGCTGGCGGCATGCTGAGCGAAGATCATATGAATATGTATCTTTGGGTCAATGTCAGGGCCATGCAACTGGAGCTTGCTCGGCTTGGCGGCGCGAACATATCCATATTGGAGACGGCCGGAACACAACCGTTAACAACAGATGCGCCGGAAAAAAACAGCAGCAGTAAAATCTCCAAATTGGCCAGTCAGGTTGATGGTATTCCACCACAAGCGGAATCAGATCCGGATATATCGTTGAATGAGTCAGCGGCGCTTATAGAACTGAACTTTAGCAAAGAATTGTTCGTGTGGGTGAAGCGAACAATACGCGACACAGTTGCGTTTATCGAATCCGCTGGAGAAACGGAAATCGTAGCGCTGGTTACGCAATATGATCCGGCTATCAAGCACAACATTACCATAGTAAAACAGTTCCGGGATAAATTGACATTATCGGATGATATCCAGCGCAGAATCGCAAAATCTTTTCCAGGTTTGAAAGCAACACAAACGTCCGCTCTGAAAGATAAGATCAAGTTGGCTGTCTGGCCAGTTTGATTGCCGCGTGTTTTTCAAATTGTTGGCGGGTATTCTTTTGCAGAGACAAAGAATATTGCCAGCTGAACCATCGCTAAATGCAATAAAGGATCGATGAAAAATGTTTGTGCTCGATGCGGAGACAATCGCAAAACACTACGTGAAAGGTTCTTTATCCAAGGAACAGTTCGTTTCACTAAGTGCGTCATTGGCGCTGGTTGAACGCTACGCTCAGTCAGGAAACATTGTGAAAAAGTTTATCAGTCTATTCCTGTGCACAAAGGAATTGAGAAATTACTCGATCAAATGCCGTATTAAATCTGTCTGGCGGATTATCAATTATGCCTGGCTGGCTCTTCTGGCTCTTTCCGCCGCCGTAGTGTGGCGAGTCGATATGGAAGATCTGCGCGATATGTGGCAGTCGGAAATCGATGTCGTTCAACTGGCGGATCTCGTAATCGCAGGCACTCCAGAACCATTGCCGGAGGATATGCGTATGGCTGTCGAATATTTATCGGAAAATTCCGAGTGGGAAAGATTGCATGTAAAACAGATCAGGACGCGGTGGGCACAACTCGATGCCCGGGAAAAAGATGTGATTCGCCAAACACATTGGTACCGGGAGTTTTTATTATTGGTGACGATTAAGAAAGTTGAGGAACAAAAAAGGCAGACAACGAAGAGTGGCAAGAGAACAGTCCGGTATTTGGCGGAACTTCATGAACTATCCGATTTGCTGTCGTAAAAATCGCAGATCTTAAATGTTTCCAGGCATGCAGGGAAAAGTCTAAACAGCGCATATAGTAATGTGAAACCCGTTATACAAAAAAAGTAATTTAAATGAGTTTTTGTAGTTCAATTGGTGTGGGAGGTTGCAATGGCAAAGGTAAAGCAGATTATGGTTCTTGGTATTCTGGTTTTTTCTACGGGCGCAGTAAACGCGCATTGTATGCAGAATAAATACTACATGGGCGCCGGGATGGGTCTAAATTCATCCCAGGATTATAGTGATACGGCCGGCTACCAATTATTTGCGGGTTACTGCCTGGATTTTAATTTCAAAAGCTTGCGCAGTAAAACCTCCGTGGAAGTTGGATACATGGATACAGGAGATTTTGAAAAAGAACAGAACGCATTTGGAAATAATCCCAACAGAACAGGTACTGTCAATGTAACAAAATCGTATAGCAGCTTATGGCTTGCCGGATTGGCTGAATACAAGTTTGACAACAAAATGCATATCATGGGACGTGCAGGACTGGATGTTGGCGATCAGACCGGACTCCTGTTTGGAGGAGGCGCTGGTTACAACGTTACTAAATATGCGCAAATTCGCGCGGAATACATCATCCATGATGAAGTGGATTCTTTCCAGCTTAACTGGGTATCCGAATTTTAGTATCTCCCTGTGAATCAGCAATTTCTTCCTGTCTACTCCAGGCATTTACCATTGCCGCCGTGATAACCGGCGTTGGAGTTTCCCTGGTTCAGGCGAACGTCAGCAAATCCAGGCAAGGCTTTTCACGAAAGTGGTGGCCTTGCTGGTTTTGAGCGAACCACCAAGCAAAGTTCGTCAATGGACTCATGCACCATGATGGAGAAAATGGGCAGACCTCTTTCTATATGTTCCTGCCACAATTGTTAGCCACTGCTAGGTAATGGCGGGCGGGTTCAACCCGGCGGGAAATTAACTTGCCGCATCAGGAACTGGGGACGAAATCAGAATTGGCTGGTATTAAAAAAAATTTGCGAAAACATAATGTTACAATTCAAAGTTGATACAAAAACTCATGAGGTTGATTATTTTTCGCCTGGGTGATTTTAAAATTACCGGGACACACTTCATTGTTCCGCTAAAGTACTACAAAAAATTCCCCGGTTTACCTTACCCTTTTGTTCTTCAAAAGCCGCTGACAACTTTTACTGTTGCGCGCCACAATGGTGTTGCCTTACGGCAACACTTGTTCTTAAGGAAATGGAGTTAACGATTATTATCGATCGCCCGGCTAGTAGTTGTTATAGTTAGCGCCGGTCAGGCCCTGTCAGGAGCCGCAAAGGCTTCGTTTTTAATATGTGTAATGAGGAGGAGTTGATCAGCATATAGCCAGTTTGTGTACAAACAAGACGACAGAGTTACATTAAAACCAATTGCGTGAATAATACCAGAAGCCGGTATTGTAACTTGCAATCAGTCAAATAGTTGCAAACAATCTAACAAAAATATCACTTTCTATTAATCATCAATTTGATCGGTAGTAAACAACAATAAGGAGGGAGTCTATGCTTCTCAACTCGAAATTTAAAATAAAAACCCATCGCATGTTAATACAATCAAAACTGGCGCTCGGTCTTTTGCTGATTCCGGTATCTGTGTCTTTGGCAGCACCGCAGCCAGGTGAAAGAATTCCAGAATTCCGCGCCTTAACCGGACAGACAGCAAGTAATTTTCAAACCCCAGGTGATGTCAGCAACATCGCCAAGCGCCGGGTCGGTGCAAACCTGGTTTCTGACCGTTACCAGCAAACTGTAAACAACGCCGATGTATTGGGCGGTCAGTTAACTGTCTATAGAAACAATAATGGCGAATCTGTTTCCGTGATCGGTGCTCACTATCCCAACTTGACGTCCACTAACGAAGTTAAATTAACCGGCAGCGCCGCCCGCGCGATAGTGGCGGCGAAATTAGGTGAAGATGGTGACTGGCGTGTGAAGTTGATGATCAATCCTGATTCAGGCCGCGTGTTTTATAGTATTGAAAACCAGCGCTTTGACTCCCGCTGGATTTATTGGGTTGACGCGGAAGATGGAACTACTATTAACGCCTACAATGGCCTGACAACCGGCACCGGTATCGGTGTGCAGGGCGATGTCAAGGACTTAACGGGACTTACCATGTTTTTGCCCTCCTACGGCGTTTATATAATGCGGGCCACGGATGGACGGCAAATTACATATGATGCGCAAAACCGCTTCCGTTTACCGGGAAGAATTGCCTTCGATGCTGATGACGCCTGGAATACACCCGGCAGAACGTCTCCCGGACAACCCGCGCTGGTAGACGCGCACTTTTTTGCCCGCGTTACTGACAATTATTACCTGAACGTTCACAGTTTTGACTGGAAATTATTTTATCCGCAAGGCATGGTGTCATCCGCTCATCTTCAGCGCAATTACAATAACGCCTATTGGAACGGCACCCAAATGGCGTACGGAGATGGTGATGGGATTACCTTCATCGAATTTTCTGGCGATTTGGATGTGGTTGGACATGAGCTGACCCACGGTGTTACCGAAGCCACCAGTGATCTGGTTTACCAAAATGAGTCAGGCGCGTTAAACGAAGCGTTCTCGGACATCATGGGCGCCGCCATCGAATTCGCGAACAACATGGGGAACTGGACGGTGGGCGAAGACATAACGCCCGGCGACAATGGCATCCGCAATATGGCCGACCCCAATGAAGATGGTGATCCGTCACACTATGCTGACCGCTATATCGGACCCTCGGACAATGGCGGTGTGCATACCAACAGCGGAATCGCCAACCATTGGTTCTACCTCCTGGTTAACGGCGGGCAAAACGCCAATCCTCTGCGCGCATCCGGTACCGATGTCGTGGGAATTGGCCTTGCTGCCGCTGAAGAAATAGCATTTTTGGGTTTTACCGCGTTGAACACGACCGCTAATTATTGCGCGGCGCGCGCGTCAACGATTGCGGTAGCCGGGGGAAATGCGGCGAATGTTGCTGACGCCTGGGATGAAGTTGGCGTTAATGTGGCGCTTTGCGGCGCATAACAATATAAATTGGCAGTGACGAAACCTGTTTAAATTAGAAGAGGGTATTTTGCCTGACTAAAACAGGCGCAGGATTCCGGAACGTCCGGATTTCACAAGTCTTGCAGAACTATCAATAATTCGATCATTGGCCAGTTAAATCAGAACCCCCGCTACCGCGGGGGTTTTTTTTCGTTTCTTTTTCCAGAACCTGTCTAAAAAATTTCAATTCAGCAAAAGAAGCCGTGGTGACCTGGTTAGCGACTCCGGAGGCACATTTTAAAACACGCTGTAAATACGACGTGCATGGATGCACAAGCGCCGCGGGAGGCGCGAGCCCATGGATGGGCGAAGGTAGAACAATGCAGGAGCAATTGTCGAGGATGCCGTAAGCGGCCGTCTGTTCCTGTTTCCTGGAGAATGCCCGACGGCGGCATCCCTCGATAACTGTTCATGCGGTACTCCCGGATTCTCGTTCCGGACGAAGTCTACTTCGCCCATCCTTGTGCTCGTATCCCTGCATCCCTGCCGCCGACGGTTTTGTAAATTCATGTCTTACCCGCTTTAGCGCACACCGAAATCCGAATTCCCTTCATTCCTGTAAATGGTGAATCGCATAAGCTCTCAGGCCGGGTTGCCGGACAAGTACATTTGTTTATGATGAATAAATTGAAACGAAGTCAGCGGCGCGGATATCAGAGTAACGGCAGTGAATCGCGAAATTTCTCATAGTCCAAACCGTGCTGTCCGGTATTTACCGGACACAGGATCTTCAAATGAAAAAGCCGCTACGCAGCTGATCGTTGGGACGACTCGCGGTGTATGGGCAGGGTAATCGCGACTATGAGTCCGTTGCTGTCTGTTTTGTTGATTGCCATGATGCTGCCGCTGTGGATTTCGATAACCTGTTTCGCAATGGCCAGTCCAATGCCGCTGCCGCCGGTGTCGGTTTCTCTGGCTGAAGATACGCGTACGAAAGGTTGAAAAATTTTCTCCAGCATGTCATTTGGCACTCCGGGACCAAAATCTTCTATGGCAATGCGCACATTCTCCGTGGTCAATGTGCAACGAATATGAATTACTGTGTTATCCGGAGAATAGTAGCAGGCGTTGCGTACAATATTTTCAATGGCGCGGTGGAGAAGCTGAGCATCCCCCTTCACTTCAATACTGTGGGGGCAGTGCAGTTTGATGCTGTTTTTACCGCGCGCCTGTTGCTGCTCGTATTGAGCATCGCTAACGATCAGGTCAAGCAATTCACGGATATTCACGCAGATTGTGGATGGGGGTTTGGCGCTTGACCGGATTCTAACAAATGTTAAAAGTTCGTTTATCAACGATTCCAGCCGTGCAATTTCCCGCTCAATACGATCGAGTTCGTCAGTATCGGTGAATTGATACTTGATTCGCGCAAGACCCAGCGCAACCCGGATACGGGCCAGTGGTGAGCGCAATTCGTGCGATATATCCCGGAGTAACTGCCGTTTGCTGTTCAGCAAGTCGCTCAAACGTATTGTCATGTTTTCAAAGTCAACGGCCAGTGCGCCGAATTCGTCACTGCGGTTCCGTAAATGTTGTAAGGCGGTTGTGTCAAATTCTCCCTTGGTTAGCATCTGGGTGGAGCAGCGCAACTTGGCCAACGGGGATGTGAAGTAACGCGCCAGGAAAAAACAGATAAGGCCGCTGATAAAAACACTCAATACCACACGTTGCGGGGCAAGCAGATATTTTACCAGCGTCGGATGTTTAAACGTGCTGATCAGCAGATAGTCTTCGCCATCCGGAGTTGTTGTTTTGAAACTGAGTGTGTGTTTCACAGGCTGGTAGTGATCAACGAGTATTTGCTTGCCGTAGTCGTTTGCAAGAATCGCCATGACGTTGTCAGGCAGCGGCTTGTTGTTGATTTCCTCGCGGTGTTTATTGATAACATAAATTTCATCGACCGCTTTCAAATTGTCTTTGTGCTGCAGCCAGAGGTGAAGTTCCGGCAGGCCTTGTGACGTGAGTATGGATACCGCCTGTGTTGAACTGGTGACAAATTCCGCATTCTGCTGTTCCAGAATCGGGTGAATTTCATTTTCGCTCAGATCAGCGGTGAACCATGCGGTAAACAATTCAATCGTGAGGATTGTCAACCAGTAGGTGAAAAATATTTTCCAGAACAGTGAGTACATGTGGCTGGATTATTTACTGAAAAGATAACCCACGTTGCGCACGGTTTTGATCCGGTCATTCTGTTCGGAGATAAAACCAAGTTTTTTCCGCACATTGCTGATATGGACATCCAGGCTGCGGTCAAAATGCGCAAGCTTGCGTCCCAATGCAATTTCCGATAATTCGTTTTTGTTGACCACATTACCGGCGTTGCGCATGAGTGTTTCCAGTATCGTAAACTCCGTTGAGGTCAGGCCAACAGGATTATGCTCGATAAATACCGTGCGTGACTGCGGAAATAACTCAATATCGCCGATACTTAACTGTTCATCCGGGAGAAAGGGGAGTGTGGTGGACTGGCTGCGCCTTAAAATCGCGCGCACATGAGCAACCAATACCCGGGGATTGCAAGGTTTGGCCAGATAGTCGTCGGCGCCGAGTTCCAGACCGACTACGGAATCAACGTCTTCGCCGCGCGCGGTGAGTATTAGTACCGGAACAGAGGATTTTTCGCGGACGATTTTCAGTACGTCAAATCCGGATTGGCCGGGCAGCATAATATCGAGTATGACAAGGCCGTAATCGCTGTTGAGTACTTTTTCTATCGCGGATTTGCCATCGTATACCGCGTCAGTGGCGAAACCTTCCTGCGCCAGATAATTTTGCAACATATCGCAAAGTTCTTTGTCATCATCAACCAGCAGCAATTTCTGATTCATTGCTTTGCGCCCTGTATTTAAATCCATGCCCGACTGCCTTGATAGTGTGCCATATTTTGTGGGTCTGGTACGAGCACTTAATCCGGCAAACTTCTTGAGTTAGTGTATGCGGCGCGCTCATCGTGCGGTGGTGATTTTTCGTATTTTTCACGAAAGAATTTCTCACAAAAGGATTCCTTAACGTTTGTAAGTTTATAATTCGTAAGCACAATCTACAAATGTGTAAGCGAAAATTGTATTTACATAACTTTACGCACCCTTGAATTTACTTTGCGTTCAACTGGGTATAGTGAGCCGCGTTGGGGGCGCCGAAATCCACGGTATAACCAACAAGCTAAGGCGGTAACAACTTCATCGTGTATGAGCACATGGGTAAATAGTTGTTACCACAAATCACTCACTAAACTTAAAGGAGAAATACTATGGGTGGAATGGGCGGAGGTATGGGTGGTGGCGGTGGTGGTGGTATGGGCGGAGGTATGTAAGTTAACCTACCAAACAACGCTTTAATCAACACCATTTACTTTGTTACTTTGTTACTTTGCGCTAAACACGCTCCGTGGACCGCGAACAAACAACCGGTTTAGCTACGATAGTGCTCCGGTTGTGAGGTTGGGTTCAAGTTGGACGAGTTACCTGGGCCGCTTATAGCGGCCTTGGTTTTTTTTATCATAATTATTTTAGCCTCAACCTTTTGTACCAAAGGATTCTAACGGGTTTGATATTAAGCGCCAATACTAGAGGTAAAGAACCACTGGATTCCACCATTTTTATCTGAGCCTGATTAAATCCCGCCTGGCCGTCAGTGGTAGTTTGTAGTGTCATGTAACCAGCTCTTCATGATAGTTGCTCGAAATGCATCACCATTAAGGCATATATGGATGTGCTACCGGTTACTCCATTGAGTCATTGTCCTGAATCAAAGCAGCTGAAAGTCGCCGCTGCCAAACTTATTCCCGGATCGAATTGGGCAAAAAATCTGGCACACACGAATTGTCGCACATCATTTGTTTGTCAAGTAGTGATTGTATAAGCCATAATCAGATTGTTGAGGTATATGAAGCAATTTAGCTTCATTCGATGGCTGTATTTTTCAGTGCAATTTCAATTATTCAAGGTTTTAACAGCCAGTAGGGCAGATATATGTATGCCTTCTGGTTGCAGAAAAAAATGTGAAAAAACTATTTTTCAAGAGCCGGCTGAACCGGCAAATTTATTGGTTGTGTCCCAAAGGTTCTTCACTCAATAGCCCGGGATATGGCCGGCAAATACCGCGTGATCCGATAACGGTCAAAACTTGCAGGGAGCCCGAAAATGAGATTACCAGCCATTACGCTTAAAAAACCAATATTAGTTTTGGTAACTTGTTACAGTATTTTATTAGCATTAGCTGCCAATAGTGAATCTGCGCCGCCGGATGCGCCGCAACTGCAGCAACGCATGCTCGAGTTGATAGATTACGTTGATTCGCCTGAATATCAATCTGTCAGCACCTGGTATGAACACGTGGTGCTTGCTTATAACCTGGCATTAGGCAGGAATCCCGAAGTGCTGGAAGCGGTGCTATTAACGGAATTACATCACAGCATTGGCTTGCCGCGCAGCGCGGTTCTGTCCGTCGCACTGCGTGGCAAACAGTTTTCACCGTCCTGGGCGCGGATTCGCGGCTTTATAAACAAAGTGAATAAGCGCGATTTTGTTCCTGACCCGGCAATACGGAATGAGGCAAAAAAATTACAAACAATTCCAAAAACTCAAATCAGGCAGTTATTAAATAATTACCTTACGCAATACGCCGTTCCGCCCGCTGCGGATAATCAGCCGCTGTTGTAACTGAACCAGGTTCCATTGGTCAACTACAATATCTATTTTGGCTATCTTCATGCGCACAGTGAAATGTCGGATGGTCAGGGCAGTCCGGACGAGGCCTATGCATTCGCGCGTGATGTGGGCCAGTTGGATTTTATCGCGTTAACCGATCACGGCGAACTGCTGCTTATCTGGCCATGGCAGAATAAATGGCAACAATTGGTCGATGCGGCGCAGGCGGCATACTTGCCGGATTCCTTTGTCAGTTTGTGGGGATTTGAATGGAGTAATCCGTTTTTGGGTCATCTCAATAATATTAATTCCAGTGATTTTACCCACACGCTTTCCGAGTTCTGGTTGTTTGACATTTATGACTGGATCGCCGCAAGACCTGATGCTTTTGCCCGTTTTAATCATCCGGGCGATTATGATTTTCTCCATCTGGAGTTTTATCATTTTTCACCCTACGCACCGGTTCAGAACCAAATGGTGGGCATTGAAACCTGGAATGGCGGCGACAGTTTTGACGCTTATTTTTACCCGGGTGGATATAACACACCCTTTAGTTATCTGGATGAAGCCAATCAAAAGCAATGGTATCTTGGCGCATTAGGTGGTCAGGATAATCATCAACCGGACTGGGGGATTAAAAATGAATTTCGAACAGCGGTCCTGGCCGAGTCATTGACACGGGAGGCTATTGTGGACGCATACAGGAACCGGCGTTTTTATGCGACGGAAGATAAAAACCTGGAACTCCGGTTTTCCGCCAACGATTATCCAATGGGTTCACGTATCAGCGGCATCATGCGGAATTTTCTCATCGAGGCATGTGATGGTGATACTTTTAGTGAAGTACGTATTTACCGCAATGGTAATCTTCTGGAAACACGGCAGGTGAGCGGCAATTGCATTCGTGAGGAATTTACCTATAGCGATGTATCACCGGCGTATTACTATACGATTGTCAAACAGAATGACGATAACAATACAACGGCCGGCAGGATGAAGCCATTTCGTCAGCGATTTGGTTTATGTAAAAATATCGCATGTATAAGAGCAGGTATCTAATATGAATGGCGCCTACTTAAGCGCCATTCGTCTTTTCTGATCCCAATCAACTGAGAGTGCTCTTATTGTTTTTCCTTCACCGTCTGCAGTTGCAATAAAAATCCGCGATGATTTTTCTGCAATGCGCGCAAGTCGCCAAAACTTTTCGCGATCTCCGCTACCCATTTTTTCAAATCCAGGTTCTGGGTGGCGGGATGTTCCGCGGTTTCGCTCAGGCAGGCAATATTGCGTTTCATAAACTCCGGATAATCCTTGTTGCCGGCCTTGCGCATGCCGTATGCGGCAATAAAGTCATGGGATGCTTTAACAAGCCGCGCCGCGCATTGTAGTTCAGGTAATTCACGGGTTTTGTACAGTACTTCCTGCCATCTGACGTTCTGCAGAATGTCCGCCACATCACCTTTGGCCAGATGGTGCCGGGTGAGTGCGGCGTCCACGCGGTTCAGAAAGGTAGTGTGCGCCAGCGCCACTGATTCAACGTTGCCTGATCCGGTGGCTTTCGCCAGTTCCT
>JAKEGK010000092.1 GCA_022627515.1 Gammaproteobacteria bacterium | reverse complement strand
ATAAGTATCGCTATGTTCATAATTCGCACCTTAAAGTCTGTGAATGTAATTGATTAATCGCAATGCAGCTATTAACCCGAACCAAATACCGTGCACTTCGAACTTTTTGCGCGCCGGTGTTTATTTGCTTTGTGGTCCAGTTATTTTAACTCTAATTTACTCTGAATTTTAAGTAAAATCCCGGCTTCCACACGGGGTAATACTGGTTATTCCCGATTAAATTAGAACCTATCGCAAAATTGGTAAGTTAGCGATTTCGGGTAGCGCATTTCAAGAATGTCGGCGGCGCGACTGCAGTGATCCATAACAGCCTGGTCATGTTTTCTCAACATTGTCTGCACGAGTTGTTCGTTCGCGCCAACCGATCGTAGCACCTGTCCAACGATACTTGATTGAAAACGGTTAATTTGCGCATCTTTTTTCTCTTTATAAGTTATCCGGTTTATTGAAACTCAGCGGCTCTCACTCAACAATCGCACTCAACTATCGTAGATGCAAAACGCCTGAGGCCATCCGTAGCTGGTTTTGTCACTTTTAATCCGGTTCTATATCGCGTTTAATTCAACTGCGTGAAAATCATCCTGCGCGATGTGGCAGAATCAGGCAAGGGTTCAAAAAAAGACCGCCCGGGAGCACGGAGCGGTCTTTGCTGAAACTGGCCTCCTTATTTGCCAGGGCGTTTCAAACCGTGCTTCTGCAGGATCTGTTTGAAGTCTTCGGACAGCAGCGCCGTATAAAGATGGTCAGCCGCCGCCTTTTGTTTGTCGGTCCAGTCGCCTTTGATCTTGACCACGTACGTTTCACCGGTGGCGTTACCCGGCGCCGGTTTGGGTTCGTCAACCGTGCCACCGATGGGGATCATCTCGAACTTGTCGGGAAACGTGGCCACGGTGTGTTTCCCCAGATGATACATGATGAGGGCGGCGTCGGCATGGCCGAAGGAAATAGACCAAGGTTCGTCGCGATGATGTATACGCGCACCCTGCAGCCACTTCATGGGATCATCCGTCTGGCCGTTGAAGATGGTGTTGTATAACATATCCGCTGTCATACCTTTGGGCGGGTGGGGATCATTTGCGGCGACGTTATAGATAGTCTCGCTATAACGTTTGAACGCGCCCGGTTCCAGCTTTATATTCGGTGTCACTAGCCGCACGCCCTTTTTGCCCAGGTCCCACACGTTTTTGATCTGCTTGGGATTGCCTTTCTTCACCAGGATCACGCTGCCCTGCACGGCATACAGCGGCGCGGGTTCGCCGTCGAACGCATTGGCCGCGCGCAGCTTGTCCATCACCGCTTTATTTCCAACAGCGACCTGCGGGCGGCAAGTCATGCGGTAATTGCCGATCTGGAGGCTGCCTTTAGTAACCTGGCCGGGTGAAACCGGTGGGCTCGTGGAGTACATGCGGTTCGGCCCGTCGTTTGGATAGTCGGCGATGTACTTCGCCCACAATTCCTTGAGCGCCATATTGTAGTTGCCTTCGGTCGAGAACATCAGATCGCATTGACCCACGTCACCATGCAGATCTTCCAGCATATTGGACGTGGGATTGGTCAGGTCCGGGCCCGTTGGCTGCGCGTCGCGCGGCCACGCCAATACTTGCGCAGTGTCCAGGATCGGTTCTTTGGTGATGGCGGGAGGCGCCGCGTACGCCGCTCCCGCTATTATCATGAGTCCGCCAAGGATCCCAATTTTTCTTTTCATTGTTTCCTCCAGTTGTTTTTGTTGAATATTTGCTTTATTACCTTTTCATCTGCTGCTATTTGGTCATCATCCCTGGACTGCGGAAAAAATTGTTAGGGCAGCGGCCGCAATAGTAAAACAAATTTTGTTTGCGCCATATAGATCGTGCTTTATCTAAAGACGCAATGCAGGAACTGACGTGTACCGCCGGGGCGCAAAAAAATATTCTCAATGCCAAATTGTTGATCCTTTGTTCAAGTCTCTTCCCGGAGCGGAGTCTGTTTGAATGTTTTGTGAACGCCCGGTAAGGGGGTGCACTTATCAGGTGCATACCCATGCAGGAGAACGGGTGCAGCATACTTAACGATTTATCAATTAAAAGCAGCTTAACACTTAAATTAAATTTACGTTCATTCGAAGCCGTCTTTCCGCTGCACACCGGAAGCCAGTGAATTTATCTGTGGATACCGGTTTACACAGGCATGGCCCGGCGTGTGAAATGTAATTTTTTACAACTGACTTGCCCTTAGCGTTGCAAAAAAACACACTCGTTTGCCGTAAGCCGCCTTGGGATAGGTCTTGCTGGACACGCTGTGAATACATCCGTTCTTGTCGCCAAGAGAATGCTCAGGCGCGGCGTCCATGCCGCGCACAGTCCGTCAACGCCTATCCCAAGGCGGCTTCATCGGGTCACTGCTAAAACTCACCCAACGTGAGTTTATTCGGATGCCCATGCATGTGTTTTTTGCTCGATATTTTTCGCAACATGGTTAAATTTACAAACAATTTTTATGCAACTGTAAGGTTGTCTAAGCAAGCGCTATTCAGCTCCGACCCTGACGGCTCCCCACAAAAATAACATTGAAAACGAAGAGTTATGAGCTAAAGTTAATGCAAAACGATGCATGCATGGCAGTTTTATTTTCTCTTGATAGACCACCACAGTCGATCAGGAGATCCACCACCATGTATGCATTAAAAGTATTGCACAAAAAACTTGCGGCATCGT
>JAKEGK010000091.1 GCA_022627515.1 Gammaproteobacteria bacterium | reverse complement strand
GGTCAGGCCTGGGGACACTTCGCCTTGCCAACCCAGTTTCAAACCCCAACCCATGGAATCATCATAACCATTATCGGATAAATCATTTGGATAATTGGAAACAGGTTGAAAGCTATTCACACCCGTTGCTTTAAAGCGCTGATACGCGAGGATCAAACTGACACCCCAGGAATGCTGCGGATTAATTTTTCTTGAATAAGTGGTATTGATAAAAAGTTGTGATAAATCTACACCAGCCGAGCCCGCATAATATGTACCAAATCCACCGTTAGCAGAGCCAGGCCATTCCGTATTCATACCTCCATTGCCATAAACAGTTAATCCAATTGAGGCATCTGGATTCAACATCCAATTTTTCGCAAAATGCGGAATAGGGAAATAATCACCATCACTTTCAACTTTTCCAGGGGCTAATGTCATTTCCGGAGGGGCCTGAGGTGGCACTGATGATGGTTCATAACTTCTCGGACTAGGGCTAAAAACCGCCAGCCCCAAATCAATTCTATCTCCTACCCACACCATCCCCGCCGGGTTGGTGGCGGCAATCATCGCGTCCTGCGGCAAGGCAACGCCAGCTCCTGCCAGCGCTTTGTTCTTGGTTCCGTAACCATAGGAAAAATAGCCGTTGGTGGCAAAAGCCGGTGACATCACTCCTAAACAGACAATACAAGCTGATACCTGCTTGATGATTTTTTTCATTGCCTACTCTCCTCGACAGCGATTGATCATTGTTTTGGTAAAAAAAATATACAGGCCGCTATTTCTTACGGTGTATCTTATGACGTGCCATGCCAGCCCTAACCGCACGAATAGCTAAATAAGTAATTAGTAATGTTAAAAGATTATTTTAGTCTATAAATTCAAAGTAAGAGGAATTCAATCTGTATAATTTTTGTATAGCGTCATTGGTTATTCCGGATGATTGTTAGCTAGTGAATTAAGCGCCATACCAATTTATTTGCTGTATGATCTAATACGTTCAACTAAACACTTTTGATTTATATCAACCAAAATAAAAGCAAGGGGAGGATCAGTGTTTAACAACATCATTTTGCGGCAAGTTGCAGTTGCTACTATCGTTTTATTTCCTGTCACTGGTTTTGCTTCAGGTTTCCGCATCCCGGAATCCTCCATTGCCGGCATGTCGCTTTCTAATGCAGCGGTCGCCAATACCGATATCAAGGGAGCCATGATTTACAATCCCGCCATCATGTCAATACAGGAAGATCGCCGCAGTGTCACCTTTGGATTGATGAACATCATGCTGGATTTGCATGTCGATCCGGAAAACGGCACTGCAACCGATAGCCAGGGTGACGACTCGATTCCGGTTCCGGCGTTTTATTACATGAGCAAGGTTTCCCCGAAATGGGCCTGGGGTTTGGGATTATATGCGCCATTTGGTTTGGAAACCAAGTGGCCGGCAGGTACATTTGGGTTATTTGGCGCTTCACCACCATTACCGGCAACAGTCGCTGGTCTTGAGCCGGAAACGAGCAAAATTGAGGTGGCTAATCTGACGCCGAACGTATCATATCGCCTTAACCAGAATAATAGCGTATCGATTGGCGTTAACTATTACGATGTGCGCAAATTGATATTCAATACACAGGCTATTGAAATCAACGGAAGCGGCGAAGATTTTGGTTATACGCTGGCGTATGTTTATAAGCGAGACGCCTGGAGCTTTGGGGCATCTTATCGCAACGAAGTCAAAGTCAAGGCTGATGGATCGATCACAGCTGGCGGAATTACTGCGGATGCCTCGGCGGAAATTGAATTTCCAGGCATGCTCCAAATTGGTGTAAGAAACCAGGTCAACCAGAAACTGGCTATCGAATTTGACATCGAACGCACCTATTGGAGCAGTTTCGATGTCGTGGAAATACACCATCAGCATCCCGCACAATTCGCACCGCCACCCAATACAATTCCATCCCCAATTACGAATACCAATAACTGGACCGATGTTAATGCGTATCGACTCGCCGCAACGTATCAACTCACCAATGCATGGCAACTGCGTTTTGGTTTCACTCTTGATGAAACACCGCAACCGGATGATTATTTTTCCGCCCGGATTCCGGATGCGGACCGGCAATTATATAGTTTTGGCGTCAGCTACAAACCCGATAGCTGGGAATTTGAGGCCGGCATCATGTATGTGAAATTTGATGACCGTACCGTTAACCAACCGGCGGGAACATTTTTTACTAATGTTGGGAGCGGAAATCCTGAGGCAAACGGCACTGATGCCTATAATGGAACCTATGAATCCAGCGCTACAGTTGTTGGCATCGGGTTTACAAAAACCTTTACCTACTAGCCCTTCGGACGAAGAATATTGACAATTATCCCTGGTGTTAAAAAATATAGGATGTGAAAGGGTAAAATCATTTTTGAGTTTCGTTCAAACTAAAATAAAAAGGCGATCTATTAAAGATCGCCTTTTTTGCCTTCCAACCGATTTTACGTCAAACAAACAAACAGATATCCGTTTCACCCGCAAAACCCAAAAATGTCGCGGCGCCGCCAAACTCAATACCGTCGATAAACTCGTTGTTACTGAATTCAAACAAGTCTACCGTCATCTGGCAGGCAATCATTTTTACATCGGCTTCAATACACAGCGAACGCAACTCATCTATACTTGCCACGCCTTTGGATTTCATTTTGTTTTTCATCATCATCGACATCATGGACTGCATCCCTGGCAGCGCCTGGAGCAAAACCGGCATAGGCATGGGCATCGGCATGCCGGGATTTCCCAACGATGTCAGTTTTAAATCCAGTTTCTTGCGCAATAACTGCAGTCCATAAAACGTGAAAAACACCTGCACTTCATAACCCAAAGCCGCGGCGGTGGATGCCAGAATGAACGGAGGATAAGCCCAGTCCAGTGAACCTTTCGTGGCAATAATCGCTAACTTTTTCTCGGACATGAATTTATTCCTCTCTGTTCATTTCTGGTCATTCAATTAATAGAGTTGAAGTATAATAACTAAAATATTGGTACTACGCTTTTTTCATCATGAAATGAAATTTACCGCCTTCTTCGCGAGACTCCATTAGTTGATTGCCCGTTTGTTTCGCGAACGCCTCAAAGTCCTTTACAGCGCCGGGATCGGTGGCAATGATATGCAGCACCTGTCCTGATGCCATCGCAGACAGACTCTTCTTCGCTCTCAAAATGGGCAACGGACAATTCAATCCGCTTGCGTCCAGTTCCTGGTCAAAACTCGCCATAACATGCTCCTCATCTTAAATAGAAATTTGTTTGGTTTATTAGTATTCCATATATCTCTTATATTTTAACAAAAATCCAGTAAAACATTAGCCCCTATTTTATTAGATTTTCTTATTACCAAAGTATAATGAACTAATCTGTAAAATCCTTAACTAAAATCAATGATACTACAAATAGCAGTAACCTCATGAATTTATGATGGAAACTGATGTTTGCATCCCTGTTTAATAGTTGTTGACGCCTGCATTGTCAATCATGTCTGAGACAAAACCGGAATAAACTTTTTAACGCGGGAAATCGGGTTTCGTACCGGATTGTGCTTATTTTGAGCTTCGAATATGCAGCCGGCAAGTTCACCAACGAATGTCAGCGTCTTTCCCGTGCAGACTTTACCGGCACCACTTATTAATTAATACAGGTTAATACAGGACATAGATCATGATCGATCACACCGCAGCGACACTACAATGTCGAAGCCAAATTACTGTGTTTGCTTTACATTGCTCCCTTGATCAGGCAACGCATAAAATGGCCGCAATTAATTAAATACTTTCAACCAATGCCCTATAAATTAATAAAATCCTCCATTGAACTAATACTGGCTATCCTGACCGCGGCCTTATTAGCGCCGATCCCCGCACTAGCCAGCAGCCTGCCGGATATTGGGAATAGCTCAGAACTGTTAATGTCTCCCGAGGATGAACGGCGTTTAGGAAGAGAATTCATGCGCCAGGTGCGCGCTTCGTTAAAACTGGTGGATGACATTTCCAGCAATGAATACATACAGACACTCGGAGAAAAACTGGCGTCTCAGATAGATACCCGGGGACAAACTTTTACGTTTTTTATCGTTGATGATCCAACAATAAACGCCTTTGCAGGTCCGGCAAGATATCCATCAGGGTCTATCGGTGTTCATACAGGATTGATTCTGGCCGCAAAGAACGAAGGTGAACTTTCATCGGTAATAGCCCATGAGATTGCGCACGTTATTCAACAGCATTATCTTCGTTCCATAGGATCATCTCAAAATCTGTCGATTGCGACAATCAGCGCGATGATAGCCGCCATCCTGCTTGGAAGCCAGGCGGGCGGACAAGTGGGAGAAGCCGTAATTGCAAGCACGTTGGGAGGCGCCTATCAACAGCAACTCAGTTATTCGCGTGCGCATGAACAGGAAGCCGACCGGGTGGGTATTGAAATGCTTGCCGGCGCCGGCTACAACCCGGATGACATGGCGAATTTCTTTGAAACACTATTAAAAGCTAGCAAATTTAATCAGCACAGTATCCCGGAATTTTTACTGACTCACCCGGTCACTACTTCCCGGATTGCCGACACGCGGGGCAGAGCTTCAAGTTATAATTTTGTTGCCGCCAGAAAGCCGCCGGACGAACAACCAACCGCATTTGATTTGGTAAAAACCAGGCTTGCAGTTCTTTCTGCCAAAGATGAACAACAGAAATCATTGATTATCGAGTTTGAAAAAACGTTAGCGCAAAATAAAAAAGTCAGCCGTTTGAAACAATACGAAATGGCCCTGCACTACCACCAACAGCGCAACTACAACAAGGCAAAACAGCTGTTACGTTCGCTGCTCGAAGTCGAGCCCCAGCGGCTCGTGTATATTCTGGCTACTGCCGAAAATGAAATTGACGCAAAAAACTATCGCGCTGCCGTAGCGCTTTTGGAAAACGCGATATTAATTTATCCAGACAATCTGGCGCTCACGACGCTTCACGCCAAGGCATCTATACTTAACGACGACGCTTTAACGGCTATTCACATTTTAGAAAATCAAATTCGCAGCGGCCGATATAATGCTGAAACGTTTAAATTGCTCGCCAGCGCTGCGCAAAAAGCGGGCCGACCGAGTGAAGCTTATGAAGCGCTTGGCAATTACCATAAAGTCCTAGGAGATTTTAATACAGCTATAAACCATTTTGAGGAGGCTTTAAAACAACCAAGCAATGATCAAATTCGTGAACTAAGGTTGAAAGCCATAATCAAACAACTCAAAGATGAATTGATTAGTATCCGTACACCTCAGTAAACCTTCTGAAACTATTTTGACAAGCTTCGTAAATAGTTTCAAAATAGCGAGGTTTTTTGAATGTTCTAATCTCGTACTGTAAAACTTGTCTGTTATCTTTTTTCATATCAAATTTTTAAGTAGAAATTATTTGCTAAGAATAATTTAATAGGGCTCGATTTAGCGATATTGATCAACAAATCATCACCCAAACCCTGCAATAAATAAAAACGGGAACTGATAAGGAGGAAGCAATGCGGCAGTCCGCTAAAACTATACTATCCACTGCATCTGTAGTATCTGTAGTGGCGATTGTTCTTGGTAGCTTGTCTTTTACACCGAAGTCCGTAAGCGCTCAAGAAGGGAAATCTTTATCTGTAGTTGAAGAAGGCAAGGAAATTGCTTTCCATCGCCAAAAAGGCAATTGCCTGGCATGTCACAAAATTGCAGATGGTTCGCTTCCCGGCAATATCGGTCCGGAACTGGTAAACATGAAAGCAAGGTATCCGGACAAATCCAAGCTGCGGGCCCAAATTTGGGATCCCACAGTAGCTAATCCCAACACAATTATGCCTCCATTTGGCAAACATAAAATGCTAAGCGAAGAAGAGTTAGATAAAGTTGTGGAATTTATCCACACTTTGTAACAAAGCTTTAATGGTTTAATTTATATTGGAACACAGGAGCATATATACATGAAACGCAGAACGTTTTTACAAGGCACAATCGCGAGCAGCATGGTTGGCGCTGCCGTTAGTGCCGGATTGTTAACACCCCGCATGGTGCTTGCAGCGTGGCCTGAATCAGCGTTTTCAGCAAAAAATGTTGATGACGCACTGAATTCCCTGGTTGGCAGTGTAAATCACAGTCCAAACGACGATATCAAAATCAAAGCACCTGACATAGCTGAAAACGGTGCTGTGGTTCCAATCACCGTTTCTACTTCGTTACCGAAAGTAGAATCCATCTCTGTCCTGGTAGAAAAAAATCCTTCACCACTTGCCGCTGATTTCAAATTGGCCGCCAACGCTGAAGGATTTGTTTCGACACGCGTAAAAATGGGTAAAACATCTGACCTGATTGCAGTCGTTAAGTCGGGCGGCAACCTTTTCAGCGCTAAAAAGACAGTAAAAGTAACCATTGGCGGATGCGGCGGTTAATTCACGCCACAATTTATTTTATTAATTAAAGTTTAAGAGTAACGAAAGTAGAGGATACTATAATGGCTAAAAAGAGCATTAGAATCCGCGCCCAAATAAAAGGCGACGTGACTGAAGTAAAAGCCCTGATGAGTCACGAAATGGAAACAGGCTTGCGCACGGACAAGAAGACTGGCGATAAAATTCCACCCCACTTCATCAAAGAGGTTGTTTGCGAGCACAACGGCAAACAGGTATTACTTGCGAACTGGAGTGTGGCGGTATCGAAGAATCCTTATTTGTCATTCAAGTTCAAAGGCGCTAACAAAGGTGATAGCGTCAAGGTCAGCTGGACTGACAACAAAGGTGATTCAGATTCCGATGAGGACACAATTAAATAACAAAGTTTACGGATTCCCTTGGCAGAGCATGCCAACTCGAACGGAGGAGGATTTATAATAATGAAGCGACTTCTACTGATCGCGGCAGCCGCTGTAACTACAGCCTTACCGCTTATTTCAAACGCAGCTCCCGAAGATGATCTTAAGGCATTCCGTGGGTACTTTCTGGAAAGATTCCCGAATGTGCCACTGGAAGAATTCGCCAATGGTGTATATGCCATTGACCCGGCTTCACGTGAACAATGGGAAGCCATTGAAGAATTCCCGCCTTATGAGATTGCCATAGAAGAAGGGGAAGAACTTTTCAATACACCATTCAAAAATGGCAAAACGTTTGCCAGCTGTTTCAGAAATGGTGGCATTGGCATTAAAAGCGATTACCCATACTTCGACACAAAGTCAGGCAAGGTGAAAACACTGGATCTGGAAATCAATGAGTGCCTCGAAAAGAATGGTGAAAAACCTTTGGAATATGAAAAGGGGAAACTCGCATCTATCGCCGCGTACATGGCTTTTACTACGCGTGGACAGATCATTGATATCAAGATTCCACATGACCAGCGCGCTTTAGACGCTTACGAAAAAGGCAAGCAGTTCTACTATGCGCGCCGGGGCCAGCTTAATATGTCGTGCGCGCATTGCCATGTTGACAACTCGGGCAACAAGATCCGGGCGGATATTTTAAGTCCGGCACTGGGCCACTTGTCGCACTTTCCGGTTTATCGCTCCAAATGGGGTGGACTCGGTACAGTTGATCGCCGTTTCATAGGTTGCAACAAGCAGGTTCGTGCGAAGGCTTTCAAACCACAGAGCGACGAATACCGCAATCTGGAGTACTTTCTCACTTATATGAGCAATGGTATTCCCTGGAACGGACCTGGCGCCCGCAAATAAAAAACAGGACTAAACTTTAGTAACTGAAAAAGCCGGCTGAATAAGATTAGCCGGCTTTTTTTATAACCGAACCAAAACCAGCCGAAACCACGGAAATTGTCCATTAAAGCAATGGACAAAACTGGGTCGCCGTATTTTAGCCGATAGAACGAATAATCTCTGGCCAGTAATCGGCCTATAAAATATCATGCAGTTACTATTCGTGTGAAAATTTAGTATTATTTGCCACGGTAGCAAAACTGTCCAGTAATCAATGGATATAGCGCTTAGAACATCGACCAAGCAAAGCGTCTGATTGTATTGTAAAGTACTTAACTACAAAGTATTTAACTGCGTATTTTGATTCGGCTGCCTTATCATTAAAATTCACAGCATCGTTTGTTACGCATTCTCTTGTCCTAAATGCTACCTTCCAGACTGAAAACAGGTATGTCGGACAACAACAGCGAATAAATATTGCTAGCGGAATTTTTAAATTGTGAACACTAATTACCAATATCAATTACCTGTAAGTATCGGAGGTATGGAATGAATATCTCTCGCCGAGAGTTTCTTCAAATGCTGGCAGCCGCCAGTCTGATCGGATGTGGCGATTCTAAAACAGACAAGACTAACACTAATAAAGGTACTGCGGGTGTCATGGAAAATCTCTATGACTTACCTCCGAAAGGTAACGTATCTCTAATGCACTTCACAGACTGTCACGCTCAATTAATGCCAGTATGGTTCAGGGAGCCTAATATTAATATTGGCGTAGGCGTAATGAACGGCCGCCCGCCTCACCTGGTCGGCGACCACCATTTGAAATACTTTGGCGTAAAACCGGGCTCCCGGGAAGCTCATGCTTTTACCCACATTAATTTTGTTGAAGCCGCTAAACAATACGGCAAGATCGGCGGCTTTGCGCACATGGCAACCCTGGTAAAACAAATTAGAAGCCAGCGGCCTGGCGCCTTATTACTGGATGGTGGCGATACCTGGCAAGGTTCCGCTACTTCACTATGGACCAATGCGCAGGACATGGTCGATGCCTGCAAACTATTAGGCGTGGACATCATGACAGGTCATTGGGAATTTACCTTTGGCGCCGATCGCGTCAAGGAAATCATCAACAACGACCTCAAGGACAGTATTGAATTCGTGGCGCAAAACGTCATCGATAGCGAGTGGGAAGAAGCGGTTTTCAAACCCTATGTCTTAAAAACCATAAACGGGGTTACAGTCGCAATTATCGGTCAGGCGTTTCCCTATACACCAATTGCCAATCCTGGTTATATGGTTCCGGACTGGAGCTTCGGCATTCGGGACGACAGCATGCAGAAATACGTCAATGAAGCCCGCAAAAAAGGCGCTCAGGTTGTTGTCGTATTGTCTCACAATGGTATGGACGTTGACATTAAAATGGCCAGCCGGGTGCGGGGTATCGACGCAATCTTCGGTGGTCATACCCATGATGCGGTGCCCAAACCGTTTGAAGTCAAGGATCCCGATGGCAATCGCACATTAGTCATTAACTCCGGCTCCAACACCAAGTTTCTTGCTGTTCTTGATCTTAATGTGCAGGATGGCAAAATCAGGGATTACGCCTTTAATCTGCTGCCTATTTTCGCCAACCTGTTGCAGGCTGATCCGGAAATGGATGCCTATATCAAAAAAGTCCGCCAGCCGTTTGAGGCCGATCTCAACCAGAAACTCTCCGTGGCCGATGAACTCCTTTATCGCCGCGGAAACTTCAATGGCACGTTCGATCAGCTCATACTCGACGCAATGCTTGAGGTCATGGATGCCGAAATCGCGTTCTCGCCAGGTTTCCGTTGGGGTGTCAGCGTCCTGCCCGGGGAAATCATTACCATTGAGCATGTAATGACACAAACCGCGATTACGTATGCAACCTCCACGTTGAACCACATATCCGGAACTGATATCAAGTTGATCATGGAAGACGTGGCGGACAACCTGTTCAATACCGATCCTTATTATCAGCAAGGCGGCGACATGGTCCGCATAGGCGGATTGAAGTATGCTATCGACCCGACCCAATCCATTGGCAACCGCATTACTGACATGGAACTCAACGGCAAACCCCTTGATCCGAACAAGAAATATAAGGTTGCGGGCTGGGCCAGTGTCGCTGAACCTCGCGAGGGTGTACCCATTTGGGAGATTGTGGAACAGTATCTGTTAAAAAAAGAAACCGTAAAAATCAAGGAACTCAATTTGCCCACCATCAAAGGGCTGCCCGACAATGTGGGTTATGTTATTTGAGCACTGACTGTTTGCTTTTTTAGTTTGCCTGGTTCAGTTGCTTCACCGATTAAAGCGGGCGCCAATGCCCGCTTTTTTTGTTTTGCCTCATTTTTTCACAGCTCACCTTGTCTTGATTAATATACACGGCGCAGCAATATCACCACCAGGAGTATCGCCAGCATCATGGGCAACAGGGACGTAAACGCCGGATCAAGTTTAAACACCAAACCTACGTAACTGAACATCTGGCCAAAAAGATGGTAGCCAATACCAACCAATACTCCCACCAGAATCCGCGAGCCAATACCTACCGAACGCAACGGGCCAAATACAAAAGGAATGGAAAGCAGGATCATTACCGCGGTTACTACCGGTAATGTGGCCTTGGTCCATAAGGATTGCTTGTATTTATCCGCGCTAAGCCCGTTTTTTTCAAGATAGTCGATGTATTGGTACAATCCCCATACGGACAATGCGTAGGGTTTTACGGTCACTACATTGAACAGGTCAGGACTAAGATTCGTATCCCAAAGGTGCTGCTTTTCATGATGCGCAATGACATTACCCTTCACGAGATAGCTATGATTGACATTTTCCAACACCCACTTGTCATCACGATAGTAGGCGCTCTTGGCATGCAGGATATGCGTCATATGATGCTCGTGGTCCAGTTCATAGATATAAATATCATTTAAGCGCCTGCCCGGAAGGATAGTCTGTATATTGATATACTGAAATTTGTCCTTTGCCCATAAACCGCGGCTGCTTTCCAGTGACAAATGGTCCGACTGCGCCACGGAACGCATGGTTTGCGCTTTTTGTTCACTGATAGGCGCCAGCCACTCGCCGACAACGACTCCCACCAAAATGACCACCAAGCCAATCCGCAGAACCGACCAGATAATCTGCTCCATGGAAACACCGGCGCTTCGTATAGCGGTTAACTCACTGTTACTGGCTAATATACCCAATCCAATCGTTGAACCCAGCAATGCGACAATTGGCATTAACTGATAGGCCATGTTTGGCAAAGTCATCAAGACAAAAGTCAGAGCCTTGACTGTGTCATACCTGCCTTTGCCCACGTCCTTAAGTTCTTCCAGGAACGTAAAGAACACAAACAGCGATAACATGACGGTCATGACTATCAGGACACTGATAAGGATATTTTTGGCGATGTATCGATTGAGAATTTGCATATTCGTCCAACTTGCTCACGACGCGCTGAGTTTGAACCAGCGTCCGGTTATCTGCTGATTCAGCAATATTGCGATGAAGACAAATAACAGCAGGTGCACCCACCAGATACCCACTTCCACCGGCACCTTGTTTTGCTCGATCCAGGATCGCGCGACGCTGATCAAGTTGTTATAGATGACATAAACGAGAATCGCGACAAACAGTTTTGCAAACCGACCCTGGCGCGGAGATGTCCGGCTGATCACCAGGCCTAGCATTGCCAGCAGCAAGGTGGAAATTGGCATGGATAGCCGCCATTGCAACTCCGCCATGTCCTTGGGTTTTGCGTCCTGTAACAGCTGCGCGGTGGGAACTGCACTTTTAGACCGTGGTTGTTTGCTGATTTTTGGCAGTGCGAGCCTCACCGCATATTTTTCATACTCCTGGATCAGAAAATCCTGCTCACCCGGATTACCCAAATACCGGTATCCATTCACCAATACCAGGTAGCGGTCTCCAGTCTCCTCATCCCGGTGAATATAACCGTGATCCGCCGAATAAACATCCATCCTCTTGTTCACTTCCATTTGCAGAAACACATTCTGGAAGGACTGACGGTCTTCAGCTATCGCGCCAACATAAAAAACCGCATCTTTTCTTTTGCTGAATTGGTTAAATTGACCAGGAGACAGGCTTTCCACTATTGACGCCTTGCCCGCCTCGATTTCCATCTCCTTCTGTTTATCGTCAGCCCAGGGCGAAATCCATAACGCAATAACCGCAACAACCACGACGAAGAAGGTCCCCAGACCCATAATCGTGAAATTGATCCGTGTAATACTTACACCGGATGCCGCCAGAGCTGTCATTTCATTGTCTTTATAAAGCCGGCCAAAGGAAATCAGCACCGCGATATAAAGCGCGAACGGTAACATCATGTTGAACGCACTCATCGTGCGTAAAAGTAATAAATCCACCACGACCGAAGCGGTGATATCCCCATCGACCGCGTAGGACAGAAAGAGCGCAAAATAACGCCCCATAAAAATGAGCAGCAATACCAGCAGCACCGCCAACATGGTCTGCATAATCTCTGTAATCAGGTATCTGTCAATAATCACGGTATTTGTGGACGCGGGCTTTCGCAGTCTTTCGCCGGGGCGATGATTTAAGTAAACTTCCGCTAAAATTTGGCATTGCGCCTTACCGCCTGCCGGCGGAATGCCGATGCGATATAATGCGATATAATTAGTTTAGTCAACTCCAGCATTTCACGCGTTTCATTACCACCCAATGGTTTTGGAAAAAAAGGTTTTGGAAAAAAGGTTATGGAAAAGGTGAAATCCTGAATAGTCTACAATATTTAGAAACTTAAACGTTAGAAAAAACCTATTCACTGCGAAATTATCGCAAATACGTTAACGCAAATGCCCGCTGTGATATTTATGGCATTTTCGATAGCCGAGGCGACGATGGTCCAGAAAATCGGATCCATAAAATCAGTCAATAAAAACGGGTTATAAAATAACCCGTCAGAAGCGGCTATCACAAGGGAGTCATTATGGAATTCAGTGTAAAAAGTGGTAATCCGGAAAAACAGCGCTCAGCCTGTGTGGTCGTCGGAATCTTTGAACCCAGGCGGCTTTCGGTTGCGGCAGAAAAAATCGATGCTGCAACTGACGGCTATCTTTCCGCTTTGCTGCGCCGTGGCGACCTCGAAGGCAAGCTTGGCCAAACACTGCTCTTGCATAACGTACCCAACACCCTGGCGGAACGGGTTTTACTGGTCGGTTGCGGCCGGGAACGGGAAGTTGGTGACAGCCAGTACCGCCAGATCATCGCAAAAGCCGCCACTACCTTGCATGAAACAGGCGCAATGGAAGCCACATCCTACCTCCCGGAATTGAATGTCAAAGGGCGCAACACCCACTGGAAGATCCGTCAGGCGGTGGAAGTCACCGAAGATGCGCTTTACCGCTTCGATCGTTTTAAATCCAAAAAGGATGAAGCACGCCGCCCGTTACGCAAACTGATATTCAGCGTACCGAAACGCAGCGATTTGAGTGACGGTGAACAAGCGGTGACGGAAGGCATGGCGATTGCCAAAGGCGTCGCCGTTACCAAGGATCTGGCCAACATGCCAGCCAACATTTGCACGCCAACCTATCTGGCGGAACATGCAAAGAACATGAGCAAGGATTATAAAATCCTGAAAGTCACCATTCTCGAGAAAGAAGACATGGAAAAAATGGGGATGGGCGCCTTTCTTTCCGTGGCGAAAGGCAGCCGGCAGCCACCCAAGCTCATTGTGATCGAATTCATGAACGGCAAAAAGAAACAAAAGCCGCTCTGCCTGGTCGGCAAAGGAATTACCTTTGACTCAGGGGGTATATCCATAAAGCAAGCCCAGGGAATGGATGAAATGAAATACGACATGTGCGGCGCGGCAAGTGTATTAGGCGCTTTGACATCCTGCGCGGAATTGAACCTGCCTATTAACTTGGTTGGCGTCATCCCCAGTTGCGAAAACAAGCCGGACGGCAACGCAACCAATCCCGGTGATATTGTTACCACCATGTCCGGTCAGACCGTGGAAATCCTCAATACCGACGCTGAAGGGCGCCTGATTCTGTGCGACGCGCTCACGTACTGCGAAAAATATAATCCCGACAACGTGATCGATATCGCGACATTGACCGGCGCCTGTGTTATTGCCCTGGGCCATCATGCCACTGGTGTGATGGGCAACCACAATCCGCTGATTCATGAAATTCTTAATGCGGGCAAAACCAGTGGCGACCGCGCCTGGGGCCTACCCTTATGGGATGAATACCAGGAACAATTAAAAAGCAATTTCGCCGATATCCCCAATGTCGCGGGAAGAGACGCAGGCACCATTACGGCGGCATGCTTCCTGTCACGTTTTGCCAAAAAATATAACTGGGCGCATATGGATATCGCCGGCACAGCATGGAAAACCGGGGCAGATAAAGGCGCAACGGGACGTCCGGTCCCGTTATTGACACAGTTGCTGATTGATCATGTCGAACATTTAAAAAAACAGCCATAGTAACCGCCAAGTGACCAAGATCGATTTTTATTTATTGTCCGCAAGCGGCCAGGTTGCCCGCGATGCCATGGCCTGCAAGCTCGTTAACAAGATTTATCTTTTACAACACCGCGTTTACATCCATGTTGCCTCAAAAGAGGATGCCGCACGGCTCGACGATGCATTGTGGACCTTTACACCCGGCAGTTTTATTCCCCACAGTATTTACCAGCTGGGTAAGGACTCTTCCGAACCGGTCGTCATTGGCTGCCAGGATATTGCCCCGCAATCCGATGATGTGTTGCTGAACCTGACCGCAGATGTTCCGTCGTTCTTCAGCCAGTTTGACCGCGTCGCGGAATTGGTGGATGCGGAAGAAAATTCCCGCGCCCAGGCCCGTATCCGTTTCAAGTTCTATAAAGACCGTGGTTATGACCTTACCACGCATGAACTGAACATGGCGTAATTCCGCATTCTCTCTCATAAAAGCGCGCTAACGCCTTTTTTTACGGCGTCTGCGTTACCGTTTCACAGCCTGAACAGGTATAATGAGCGCCGCCGGACAGTCGCGGTCCGTTTTATTTTTCAGGATTAGTGTTAGCAGCCATAAGGCGCCAGATTAACTAACAAATAAAAACAAGCAATGGAAAAAACCTACGATCCCCAACAAATAGAGCAACGCTGGTACGAAACCTGGGAGAAAAACCACTACTTCTCACCTTCCGGGCAAGGCGAAGCCTATTGCATCATGATTCCGCCACCCAATGTCACCGGCAGTCTGCACATGGGTCACGCGTTTCAGGACACTATCATGGACGCGCTCATCCGCTATCATCGTATGCGCGGCTACAACGCCCTGTGGCAGGCAGGCACAGACCATGCCGGTATCGCTACACAAATGGTGGTCGAACGACAATTGAAGCAGGAAAATCTCACGCGGCACGATCTGGGCCGGGATGCCTTTATTAAAAAAGTCTGGGAATGGAAAAGCCATTCCGGCGGAACCATCACGCGCCAGTTGCGCCGGATGGGCGCTTCGCTGGACTGGTCCCGTGAACGATTCACCATGGACGACGGCCTGTCTCACGCCGTGCAGGAAGTATTTGTCCGGCTCTATGACGAAGGATTGATTTACCGCGGCAAACGTCTGGTTAACTGGGATCCGGTGCTGCACACCGCCGTTTCCGACCTGGAGGTCATTTCCGAGGAGGAAAATGGCTATCTGTGGCATATGCGCTATCCGCTCGCGAATGGCGAAGGTCATCTTATTGTCGCCACCACCCGTCCGGAAACCATGCTGGGCGACACCGCTGTAGCAGTGCACCCGGATGATGAGCGTTACCAACACCTGATTGGCAAAATGGTTAAACTGCCGTTGACCGGCCGGAAAATCCCGGTGATCGCCGATGAATACGTTGACAAGGAATTTGGCACCGGCTGCGTCAAAATTACACCCGCTCACGATTTTAACGACTACAACGTGGGCGCCCGTCATGGCCTCGAGCAAATCAATATCTTTACCGTCGACGCGCGCATTAACGACAACGCCCCGTCGGCTTACCGCGGCCTGGACCGCTATGAAGCCCGTAATCGCATTGTTGAAGATTTAAAGGCGCAAGGACTGCTGGAAAAAATCGAAAGTCATAAACTGATGGTGCCACGCGGAGACCGCACCAACGCGGTGGTCGAACCCTTTTTAACGGACCAGTGGTACGTCAAAATAGAACCACTGGCAAAACCCGCCATCGCCGCGGTGGAATCCGGAGAGATCCGGTTTGTTCCGGATAACTGGAAAAACACCTATTTCGATTGGATGAAAAATATACAAGACTGGTGTATCAGCCGGCAAATCTGGTGGGGGCATCGCATACCCGCCTGGTATGATGACAGCGGCAATATTTATGTCGCCCGCAACGAGCAGGAAGTCCGCGCCAAATACCAGCTATCACAGGACATTCCACTGCGGCAGGATGAAGACGTGCTCGACACCTGGTTCTCATCCGCCCTGTGGCCCTTCTCCACCCTAGGATGGCCCGAGCAAACGAACGACCTGAAAACGTTTTATCCCACCAACGTACTGGTCACAGGCTTTGACATTATCTTCTTCTGGGTCGCCCGCATGATCATGATGGGGATTAAGTTCACCGGCCAGATTCCTTTTCATCAGGTATATATTCATGGCCTGGTGCGCGACGCTCATGGACAGAAGATGTCGAAATCCAAAGGCAACGTGCTGGACCCGATCGATCTGATCGACGGCATCGATCTGGAATCCCTCATCAAAAAACGCACTATCGGTCTCATGCAACCGCAGATGGCGCCCAAGATCGAAAAAGCCACGCGCAAGGATTTTCCCGATGGCATACCGGCATTTGGCACCGATGCCCTGCGCTTTACTTTCGCCGCGATGGCCTCCACCGGCCGCGATATCAATTTTGATTTAGGGCGTGTTGAAGGCTACCGCAACTTCTGCAATAAAATCTGGAATGCGGCACGCTATGTGTTCATGAATACTGAAGGCAAAGACTGCGGCATTGGCAACGCTGCTATTACCCTGACAACGGCGGACCGCTGGATCAATTCACGGTTGCAACAAACCATGCAAGCCATGAAGCATGCCTTTGCTAACTACCGTTTCGACCTGGCGGCGCAGGCGCTCTACGATTTTACCTGGAACGAATACTGCGACTGGTATCTGGAACTGTCCAAACCGGTGCTCAATGATGAAAGCAGCAGTGAATCCCTGCAACGTGGCACCCGTAAAACACTGGTCACCGTGCTGGATGCCATACTGCGCCTGGCGCATCCCATCATGCCGTTTATCACCGAAGAAATCTGGCAACGCGTGGCGCCGTTGACCGGTAACAACGGCAAAACCATTATGACGCAGTCCTACCCGGAATCGGACGCCGCGTTAATGGACACCAATGCCATCCGGGAAATGGACTGGGTGAAAAACTTCATCCTGGGCATACGCAAGATACGCGGTGAAATGAATCTGCCGCCGGGCAAACCACTGCCCGTCTTGCTGCAGAACGGAGACGCGGACGATCGGCGTTTGCTCACGACACATCAGTTGCTATTAAGCGCGTTAGCGAAGACGGAATCAATTCAATGGCTGGCGTCCGGCGACACCGCACCGGAATCCGCCATGGCATTGTGCGGCGAACTGCGTATCCTGATCCCCATGTCCGGCTTGATTGACAAGACAGCCGAGTTGGCGCGCCTGACCAGGGAAATAGAAAGAAGAGCAAAGGAACTGGAACGCAGCGAAAATAAATTACAAAACCCCGGATTTGTGGACCGCGCGCCCGCTGAAGTCGTGGAAAAGGAGCGGCTTAAAATTACGGATATGCGTGCAGCGCTCGACAACCTGCGCGCGCAACGTGAAAAAATCGAAAACCTCTAGCCAGTTCCCGCCGCATCCAAAAATACCGGCTGCTATCATATAATAATCAATGAGTTAAAAAAGGATTTGAGCGCAAAAAAACCGCTCAAATCCACCCCCGCGCTGCCGATATGTTTATAGGGTGAATTCCAGATTAAAGGCGGCGGCTTTATCCTTCATTAGATCGTGCCAGCCCATGACGGATCGATCCAGCTCCTGATCCGGTGCAAACAACTTCAAGCTGCGTGTCTTACGGCAATTTAAAAACAAAATTCGGGAATTTAAAATATGGCGCAACATCAAACATCGCCTGCTCAGGATATTGAGCCTCATATCATTGAAGAATTTCTTGCCGAATACAATGAAGCGCACACCGATATTGAAACGCTATTACTGAAACTGGAGATCAATGCTGATGATAATAATCTCCTGAATGAACTGTTTCGCAAAGTCCACACCATCAAAGGCAACGCGCAACTTATCGGCCTCAACCTGATTGGCGAATTTGTTCATACCCTGGAAAACATACTCGACCGGCTGCGCAAAGGGGACATCTTGTTTGACAAGTTGTTGGGTGATGTTATCCTGCGCTCCGTCGATCACATCAGCAAACTTTGCAGCGATGTCCGAAATAAGCAATCTTCCAACTCCGAACTAACGCCGGGTTTTCAAACCGCGTTGCGGCAACTTGCAACGGCCGATCAATCACAGATAAGCGCACTGTGTCAGCACGTCAAATCCATATTC
>JAKEGK010000090.1 GCA_022627515.1 Gammaproteobacteria bacterium | reverse complement strand
TTTCCATCTTATGGTCGATAATTGTGAAAACGATATAACCCGATATTTCACCATCCGGTTTGTCCTGGACGGTTATTACCTGGAAATCCAGCAATGGATCCTTCAAATATCGCCAGCGCAAGTATTCCGCGCCGCGGTTACTCAGGAGATCAGCTCTTTTTTCCTTTATCCGATTCCATAGTGTATCGAACGAGCCGTCAATATCCTTAACCTCGCGGTAAATACCGCCGTTTGTCATATAGGTTTCTTTGGAACCTATCGCCAATAACACCTTCACTATAGGAGATATTACTCTGGCGATGCTGTGGTTTACGTGCTTTTCAAGATAGTAAGCCACATATATAGGTTTAACGTAATAATCCAAATCCGCGATATTCCTCAGCCCCGTTCTTTCATTTAATTTTAGAGAAGCCTTGTTCGGCAACGTATATAAAAAATCCAGATGGTGATTTTTCAAGGAAGCCACTACTGTCTTTTGCAAGTCCAGCGCTGGTCCATATACCCTGTATTTGTCTCCAATCATGAAGTCGCCTATGATGCCGGCACGTAGTGTCTTTCCATTGTTAATCATCTTCCGCGGCATAATAGAAACAGTGCCTGCCAGTTTGTTACTGTCTTTTTCAAATGCCAAATACCATATTGGTTTCCCATCAGGGTTGCTGTTCATCCAGTCAAAACGCTCCGGGGGTGTGCCCGGCAAATAGTTCTTCCAGAAATCCACGATTTCCGTTTTGTACTGGAGTGGATCTGATTCTTTTATTAAAAATCTTGTCATGGTTTTTTAATAACCGGCGGGCGGTTTACCTATTTCCATTTTCTTCAGAGCAACAGGGGATTTTTCCGTTTTTTGCTTTGATCAGGCTACACTATAAAGCCGATGTCATCGCCAACTGTGTCAAGTATCTCTTTACGCTTAATGTCATCCAGGTGTTCAATATAATATTCCCGGCCAAAGATTTTTGTTTTACTGCTCATGCCTTTAATTTTTGCAATATACTCATCGACGGTGGCGATTACTTTCGCGGGATTACCAACCGCGATGCTGTCAGGTGGTATATCTTTGGTGACTACAGCCCCGGAACCAACAATTGAGTTAGGCCCTATTTTTACATTCGGCAACACAATTACAGAGTCGCCAATAAAACAATTTTCCTTGATTTCAATTTTGCCGATCTTTGCATAACCAATTAACTTTTTGGTGCTGGCGTCATGCGCTATCAGCCTCACGTTTGGCGCAATCGTCGTATTATCGCCGATGGAAATCAGGAAACAGTGGGATGGATCGAAAAAATAGTCCGCAACGATATCGACATTTTTTCCCAACGTCAGTCCTTTTCTGACCAAATCATTAAGATACTTTGTTCTTTTTTTGTTTTCGAATCGATAGTAGATTCTTCTTAAAATATTATACAAACTCATTCTGGTATCCCTGCCCAGTTAGCTGATTTTATAAATCTGATAAACATACAACGCCGGTTTTTGGTCATGCACACAATTTTTGTGATCAAGCATAGCTTTTCACTGACGGCAACAAGCCGGACAGATGAAAAGAGAACAACGACACCGTTGAGCTGATGTCATTGTGAATCCCAATCCTTTTCATGTTGAAACTATCCGGTCCCATGGCATTTTCAAATCCATATTTCGTGGTAACCGCGGTTTCGCAGCCGCTTTTTTTGACGATATCCGCCACTTCATCATTGAAATAGCCGTTTGGATAGCAAAATACCGGCACGTTTTCGATACCCTTTTCCTTTATCGCCGCAATCGACTCTTTCACCTCTCTTTCAACGCTGCCAGGGGGTAATTGGGTTAATAATTTATGGTTGCAGGTATGAGAACCAAACGTCACGCCTCCCTGCGACATTTCTTTTAGTTCATCCCAGTTCATCGTAATTCTGTGCGATTCGAATTTTTTTCCGAGCAGGCCTAATATGCGATCGAGCGTATTATGGATTTCTGATTCCTCATGGCGCTTCATTCCTTCAATCAGCCTGTCAATTAGTGTCAGATCGTCGAATTTTATGTTCTCTTCCAGGGTGGAAATGAAGTTTTTGAGAACCTCATTCAGATCACTAATATTTGTATAGCTTTCCTTTACTAGCCGAAACAGCTCTTTCTTATTGCTTATCTGGAACAGGTAACTTATTTTATCCGGCCAGAACCAGCGGTTTGTGCCAATAAAGGAGGTCGCCAGAAATATCGTCGCCGGAATATCATACTTTTTCATGATCGGGTAAGCATTTTCATAATTGTCCAGCCATCCGTCATCAAATGTAACAATACAATATTGCCGGTCTTGGTCCAGCCCCCCGTTTTTCCACCCGTCTATCAGATCTTTCATGGAAATCACTGCATAATTTTCACTGATGAACTTCATTTGTTTATCAAAACTCGATGTTGTCACATACATGCCGGGTTGTGTGTAGTTAATAGTATCGTCTTTGTCTTTCAGCACCCTGTGATACATTAATATTACAACTTTACCTTTATGGATTTTCTTATGAATGCCGGACACATAGTACGCTCCGGCAATGAACCGCCGAATCAAACTTTTAATATGTCTTGAAGCAATATTCCTACTCATTGAACCAGTACGCCAGTTTCCCGGCTGATTTAAATATTAATAATTCAGGGAACAATTGATTAATTCGTCATTCCGGACGATGCAAAGCGGAGATCCGGAATCCAATGTTTTTAAATCAGAGTGTCTGGATACCGTCCCCGGCTTACTCCATGCCGGGGCATGCTTTGAAAGACGCCGGCATGACGAATCAGTCAATTTATCTGAGGAATCCTATCCATACGAATTTAATTCCACGACGTCCTCCACCAGAAACGCCTTTGCATGCATATAAGCCGTTGCGCGCCGTTTGGATTCAATATCCCTGTATATCCATTCCGCCTGGGATTCGTTGACTCCCAGAAAATCCGCTAGTTCTTTCGCGGGAACCTGATGATTGTGCGCCCATAGCGCGTAGTCCATTTTCTGGTATGGCAGCGCAAAATAAAATTCATCCTGGCCCTGGGGCAGGCTATAGGTATCCGTGGTTGGCGTTGCTGAACAGATTTCTTCCGGCAATTTCAAGTGCCGCGCCAATGCGTACACTTGCGTTTTATACAGATGCGCAATGGGTTTGACATCCGCCGATCCATCGCCATTTTTCACAAAAAAGCCCTGGTCGTATTCCAGCCGGTTGGGCGTGCCCACCACCGCGTAGTTCAGGCGGTCCGCATGAAAATATTCAATGGTTTTGCGGATACGCTGTTTATAGTTCGTTGCCGCCACGATCTGTAAATATTCTTTCAATGGTAATCGCTCTGTCTTCATAGCGCCGTCCGGCGACTGGACCACCAATTGGAAATGATTGTAGTGACCGTCAATCCCGCCGGAAATTACGATTTTATTTTTCCAGCCCTCGCCATATTCCGGAACCACCGACCGGATCGCCTCGTCACGCCATTGATAACACCCTAGTGCTTCCAGTGCCGGAGCGATATCGTGGGTCAGAAATTCAATACCCAGATTTTCCGCAAGCAACCGGCCTCGTGATTTGCTTTGCGAGGAAGAATCCCTTTCCGGCAACAATAAACCGAAAACTTTCTTCGGACCCAGTGCTTTTACACAAAGCGCCGCTGAAACGGAGCTGTCGATACCGCCCGATATTGCAACCACCAAACCTCGTCTTTTTAAATTGTTCCTTAAAATTTCTTTTAACCGGGCTGTGATTTTTTCCACTTCTGTGTCTTTGTCAAAATCAAGGACGTTTTCAGTTAACATATTGCAATTTGACATTTTACCGGCCTTTTTATATTTCAATTTTTCAATGATTCGGTTTGCAGCAAAAAACGCTGCACTTTGCCCGATGAAGTTTTTGGTAGCTGTGATACAAATTCTATAAATTTCGGAATCTTGTAACTGGCCAGGTTCTTATGGCAATGCGCCTGAATAGCCCGTTTGGATAGATCCACGCCTGGACTTAAAACGACAACGACCTTTATTACCTGGCCCAGAATCTCATCCGGTATTCCGACCGCCGCTACTTCTTCCATCCCTTCCAGCTCCAGGATAACTTCTTCGATCTCTTTTGGGCTTACCCGATTAGCGCCGGTTTTAATCATGTCGGATGAACGCCCATCGATGTAGATATAACCGTCGTCATCTTGATGGGCAAGGTCGCCGGTATGCAGCCAGTTATCCTTCAAGACGGTTCGCGTGGTTTCCTCATCCCGCCAGTAACCTAACATGACATTGCCGCCTTGCACCTGAATCTCGCCGGTAACGCCGGATTCGACCGGCCTGTCATGTTCATCACAAATACGGATTTTCACACCCGGAATGGGGATACCAATGGAGCCCAGTTTTTCAACCAGTTTTTCTGGTGGCAACCACGTTAACCGCGCGGTTGCTTCTGTTTGACCATACATTACAAAAAAGCGCACATGCGGTAATTCCCGGGTAAATCGTTCAACCGAAGCCGGCGCCATGGGGCCGCCGGCTTGTGTCATGTAACGTATCGATGATAAGTCGTACTCTTTGAGATTTGTACGGCTCAATAACAATGCATATGTCGATGGCACGCCGGAAAATCCGGTAACTTTTTCGCTCTGCATTTTCTGCAATATTTTCTGCGGATACATCAGGCTATTTTCCAGCACCAGGCTGCCACCCACCGCCAAATGAGTGTGCAACACCGAATTTCCATACGAATAGTGAAATGGCAACACGTTCAATATCCGGTCGGTTTCCTGCAATTCCAGATAAGAAATGATTGAGAGGGTGTTGGCAACTAAATTCCTGTGTGACAGGGTTACCCCTTTCGGTTTGCCGGTCGTGCCGGAAGTATAAATGATAGCTGCCACCTGGTTTGAATTGGTTATATTACCAATGCTGTTACTTGGTTCAGTCCGGCCGATTGAATCTTCCCATTTGACATAGGTTGATGCATCGAGCTGCGCGTCAGGCGCTCCAACGCACACAACAGTGATTTCCTTTCCGAGCGCTTTTATCACCTCTGCCAATTCCGGGTGAGAACCTTGCGCAAACAGCCATTTTGCACCACTATGGCGCAGCCAATTTACAAGATCCCTTGCCTTGGCGCCCGAATTCAGGCCGACTGCCGCACCTCCTGCGATCAGTACACCGTAATACATTGCTATATATTCCGGGCTGTTTTCGATGAGAATACCAACCCGGTCTTCCCGGTTAATGTTCTGATCGCGTAAATAGCCGGCCACCCGGCATGCGTCCTCCCATAACCGGGAATAACTCACACGGCGGTCTTTATGGGCGACTACCTCTTTCTCCGGATATTTTTCAACGGAATTTAATAACAATTCAACCAGCGAATTCGCCACGATGGTTACCTTTAGATGGCCTGTTTTTTTGCAACAAACTGAACAATGTTATTCACCGAATCCAGATTTTCGGGCACCATTTCGTCATCTTCTACCCGCACCTTGAATTCGTCTTCCAGGAAATGAATCACTTCAAGTATGCCGGTGGAATCGATGATGCCTTTTTCCAGAAATGAATCATCACTTCCAAGTGCAGATTCATCATCTGTGAATAAATAGTTCTCCAGTATATAACTGCGTATTTTTTGTTCGGCTGACATTTTGTTCCCCATTGGCTATTCTAATGTTGTTTCCAATTTCAATTGATATTAATAGTATAAAAACTACCTATATCTGGTAATTGTTAAATTTTCACTTTTTTGGTATGACTTAAATCATAAACACATTTAATTGCCGGATACGGGCAATGCAGCAACCGAGATCTCACTGTGATTTTTGAGACCGCATCAGTTTACGGTAAACTGCTTCAGGCTTTGCTTATCAATCTTGCCATTGGAATTTTTTGGTAGTTTATCCAGGAATATCACATCTCTTGGCGCCATATAATTTTCCAGTTTTGCGAGGCAAAGCTGTTTAATTTTTTTCCCGTCCAGTTTAGAAGCTGAATCTGCAACTACAAACGCCCTAATGGCTTGTCCCAGTATTTCATCATCAACTCCAATGACCGCGGCTTCTTCTATTCCTTCAATTTGAACAAGCGTTTTTTCAACTTCCAAGGGGCTCACTTTTTCGCCACGTGTTTTGATAATATCGTCTGTCCGGCCGGCAAAATATAGAAATCCTTCATCGTCCATTTTAAACCAGTCATGGGTACACAAAACCCGTTCGCCGGGTAACTTGCCTGGTTTTAGCATTTCGTCTGTCAATTGGGGCTGTTTCCAATAACCCGCCATAATATGCGGACCTCTAACATACAGAATGCCTTTTTCCCCTGGCGCGACAGGATTGCCTTCCGGCGTTAGTAAATAGACCTCGGTACCCGGAATAGCTTTACCCACCGATTCAGGTTTTACATCAATCAATTCAGGTTCCAGATAAGACACGCGTTTGCATTCGGTTAATCCATACATACTGTAAATCAATGCATTTGGAAATATTTGATGTAAGTAAGGTATAAATTCTTTTGACAAACTGGCTGCAGTATTGGTGATACGCTTGATACCCGGAAACTGAATTTCCTTTTTCTTATAAGATGAGATCATGGTGGCAAAGATGGTTGGCACCGCTGGCAGAACCGTTGCTTGTTGTTCCTTAATCCGGGTATAAATATCGGCGGGAAATGCAAAAGATTTCTCTACTATGAGGGTAGCGCCTAGCTTCATCGCCATGAGCAACTGATAAAGCCCATAATCAAACGCGATCGGCAATACCAACATTATGCGATCTTTATCCGTCAACCTTTGGTATTCAATTAAACTCCAAGCCGCAAATACCATCGCCTGATGCGTTTGCATGACGCCTTTGGGCGTTCCCGTACTTCCCGAAGTATAAATTAACGCGGCCAAATCATTGGGAATTACATCCACGGGCGCTGGCAACGGTTTAGTATGCTCGACCAAGTTCTCGAAACTTTCCACCGGCGTAACCTTTATCTGTTTATTACTGCGCGTACCGGATGTAATCACTGCAATTACTGACATAACGTTTTCCAGCGCTGGCGAATAGATATTTTCAAGATAACAATTGCTTATCAAAAACCTCGCTTCACAGTCATTTAAGATAAACGAAAGCTTATCCGATTTTGTTTGCGGATTGACGACAACAAACACGCCACCCGCCAACAAAGTTCCGTAAATTGAAATGATACACGGCCAGGAGTTATCGATGAAAATAACGACTCTATCACCCCTCTGCAATCCACGATCTTTTAGGGCGGCAGCAAGACTTAGCGAACTTTCTACGACCTGCATATAAGTAAACCCTTTCCCTTCGACGACTAACGCCTCTTTATGCGGATAGCGTTGCGCTGATGCTAACAATCCATCTCTCAACAAACGCTGGGGACGCACTATGGTTGACTTATCACTAAACTGCATTTTAACTAACCGTTTTGCTTTCGCATCACAAATTTCACAATGTTATTAACAGAATCCAGATTGTCAGCAACCATCTCTTCGTCGTTTACGATGATCCCAAATTCTTCTGCCAGGAACGCAATGATTTCCAGAATACCTGTTGAATCAATGAGGCCTTTTCTTAAAAAAGATTCGTCATTGGCCAATGCATCTGAATCACTCGTAAAGAGAAAGTTTTCCAACACATAGCTTCTGACTTTGTTCTCAATTGACATCTTTTAATCCTGCTATCTTTCAGTCCGGCATCATTTACAATTTGCAAATTTTTACTTGGCATGTGCCCGCGCTCACTGACTATAATTGCGCCGGTAATTTTCAATAAAATGATAATGCCATACCTGTGTTGACAATATGCCAATCAACGCCATATTCTCCTTATATCCGATAGCTCTTCCGGCCTGAATTTTCTTAATGAGCCGCTCTACCTTGCTTGCCTCAAAATAACCATAGTCCCGCAACTTCTGTTTATCCAGCAGCTCATTTACGAACGCCGGCGTGTTTCCACCAAAAAATACCGGGATATCCGGCGCGCGATATGGCTGCTTATAACGTTTAACAATTTCACCTGGCAAATATTTCTGGAACGCTTTCTTCAAGAGGTACTTTTCGTTCAGCGCTTTCATTTTAAATTTTGGGTGAATACTGTTGGCAAACTCTATGACCCTGTGATCAAGGAACGGGAACCTGCCCTCAACGGAGTTCGCCATCAACATGCGATCGCCTTGAGAACACAAAAGATATCCAGCCATCAGTGATTTTGCTTCTATGTATTGCGCCTTGTTAAACGAATGCCACTGATTTATGGCGGCGGGGAGACTCTTTTCCATTGTCTCCAGCGCATCATTCCTGAGTTGGCTTTTAATCCCACCGGAAAGAAACTCTTTGATTTTGGCTGTCGTATTCCAGCGGGGAAAATGCGCAAAGAATGGTGATTCCGGCTTATCTAGTTCAATCCCGAAGAAATTCTTCAGGTATGCATGACCTTTTGTCAGGTCCAGATAAGGATATAGTTTTTTTAACAACAATGGGCGAAATGACGACTCCGCGTTGCGCGCCCAGAACTGGCGGATTTTCCCTTCCTTAAAAATATCGTATCCGCCCAATACCTCATCGGATCCCTCGCCGGTAAGGACCACTTTATAATCCTTTTCATGGACCAGCCCAGACAAAAGTCTCATTGGCACCGGTGCTGTGCGCAATATGGGTGATTCGGTATGCCAAATTGTATTGAGGAATGCTTCAGAAATCTGATGATTCTTACATTGGATACGGCTGTGTTCAGTGCCAAGGTGCTCGATCAAAAGGTTTTGATAGTTGCCTTCGTCATAAGCATCGTCCTCGAATCCGATAGAGAATGTTCTTAGAGGCGCATTACTGTAGTGATGAATAATTGATACCAGTACGGAAGAATCCAATCCACCCGATAAATAAGCACCCACAGGAACATCAGAGCGCAAACGGATTTGCGTCGCATCGACTAGCAAGTCATGTAATTCTGCTGCTAATTGTGATTCTGTTCCCGCCCTGTAACTGTTGTTTTGTGGAAAACTCCAGTCCCAATAGCGTTTTTTGCTGATTTGACCATTCTCTATGACAATCAGCTCACCCGGAGATACCTCATACACGCCTTTGAATACAGTTTCCGGACTTACGGGCGACCAGAATGTCATCAACTGGTCGAGAGCATGAGGATTCAATTCGGGAGAGCTTTCCCACAAAGGTAAAATTGCCTTAACTTCTGACGCAAATAAAAGTTGCCCTTCTTTCCGCGCATAAAACAACGGAAGTATCCCTATCCGATCCCGAACTAATATTAACTTGCGGGGATTCTTATCCCATAGAGCTATGGCGAATTGCCCGTTAAGATGCTGAACAAATTCGTCTCCATATTCTTCATACAGATGGACGATAACTTCTGTATCAGTGTGGGTGTAAAATATATGGCCTTTCTGGATTAAATTTTCGCGCAACTCAACATAGTTAAATATTTCGCCATTGAATACAACCCAGACAGTGCTATCTTCATTGTGTATGGGTTGTTTACCGCCTTCCAAATCTATTATGCTCAGCCGCGCATGACCAAGACCAATATACTCATCAATATAAATACCGGTACCATCCGGACCACGATGATGCAGCATACCCACCATCTGCTGGATGTCGGTCTCCTCCACCCTTCTGGCAGGAAATATATTTAGCACGCCGGTTAAACCACACATATTGACACCTAGGGTAAATTCTTGACGATCAGGGGGCCGATTCGATTAGCTACAAATAACGGCAACCGCTGCCAGGCACTAATTGCTAACTGGTACTTTGGATTTGAAGGTGTTAGTTTTGGCATTTGTTGCCCTGCATTTAACCAATAATGCCAATACAATTGTTTGGGTTCGGCGCCCCATTGCTTTTTAAACCGGTAGGTACCGCTGTCTACCGAAGACCTGCCAAAATCAAAAGATTTGTAACCACTGGCCATTGCGTATTTCAATACTTCCCAATACAACAACATATTTACACCAATTGAATTAACGCTGCGTAAAGTAGAAGCCCATGGAATCTCGAGTTGATCACGAAATCCTATTAAAAACGCACTGCCCACCGGCTTCCCCTTATGGTAAATGATTACAATGTGCGTGTTATCAGGAAACCGGCGCAATATTTCGGAGAAAAACAGCTTGCTGTAGACTGGCGTACCCAAATCCCGCATGTTGTGGGAAAATACCTGGTAAAAATCATTCAATAATTCTTCACGGCCATTTTTGGCATTAACATCTTCCCGCAACGGGCGATTGATTTGCGACCTTCTTTTCGCACCCAGTTTTTTCCATAGCACTTCCTGGTTATCCGGCAACGGCAATATCATCGCGACCTTGTCTGTACGTACAGACTCTTTTATATCTCTTGGTTTAATGTCCCTGAATTCGATGTGCCGCAAACCGATCTCAGCGGCTTTGGCGGTGGCGCAGCTGATTAATGCCTCCTCAACCTCCGGAATAGTGGCAACTGCACCGCCATAATTGAAATATGGCATGGAAACCATGTAGTCACCGAACAGTTTGCTTTTCAACCTAACTAGCGGCAGCACTCCTATAATTTCCTGCTCAGATGACTCAGCCATAAAGTAGTAACATCTGTGTTTAAACACATCACTAATCAATTCACACCAATCTGTCAGATGATATACACTCGCGCAGTCTGATGATCTAACAAATTCGTTGCACCGCTGAAAATGCACTTTATCCGCCTCGCATATATTGAATAACATTTTGTTTTTCACTTCACTGTTTGACGCTTGTGACGTTACACTTGACATATTACTCAGCGCCTACGCGGCAAGTGACCTGGCTATTCTTCAACATCACAGGCTGTTTACTCAATTCGCCGGCAAATCCTATATTGGTTAAAACGTCTTTCACTGTAGAAAATTTAAAGTCGTTCAATAGCTGTTGCAGTCTTGATTCACACTTATCAAGATTGTTGTAATGCCTGAATTTTGATAACCAGTTTGTTTTTATTTTTGGTTGACCCGGATCAACTTCCCACGGATGCAAATAAAAAATAAATGGTTGGCGCATCTGCTTGTTAATACTGTTTAATGCCATGCGGCTGAACGCATAAGGATAAATTCTGAAATAACCACCGCCACCCACAGGCAGCCGATACCCGAAATAGGATTTGGTTGAAATCGGAAACTCAACCAGGCTATGTCCGGATGGTGTGGTTAAATGATGCGGCTTGTCTTCCGCGCCCGGGATCCCGTAGCGATCGTGGCGCACGGGAAAAATGCTGGAATCATAGGTAAAACCGCACTCGGCAAGAATATCCAGAGCCCACAGGGATTTTTGCGTAATGGAGTAACTTGCCGCCCGGTAACCTAGCACGGGGCATTGAATGATATCTTCCAGGATTTTCTTGGCTTTCACCGTCTCCGCGGCGAATTCTTCCGGTGTCTGGTTATAGACGAGTTGGTGGCTGTAACCGTGGCAGGCGACTTCGTGGCCTTGTTCATGAATCGCTTTTACGATTTGCGGATAGCGTTCCGCCACCCAACCCAGCGTAAAGAATGTCGCTTTATAATCAAATTTCTCAAACAAAGCCAAAAGCTTCCGGGTATTGGCTTCGACGCGGGATTCGCAGGTATCCCAATCCGCGCGGCTGATATTGCCGGCGAATGCTGAAACCTGAAAATAGTCTTCAACATCGACAGTCAATGCGTTGGTAACAGGATTTTTCATCACGTTATTGCCGTTACAATACTGAAATTATATTCGTTTAAAATTCTGCCCGGACACCAATCGATACCAGGTTTCTGTCGTACTGGAACTCTTCCTCATTGGAGTTCCTGTCGAGCCATCCGTAGGCTATCACGCCGGTAAGAGTGCGCTGGATCTGTCTCTCAAGACTGAGTTCTGATTGGGTCGTCTTGTCAGCACGTTCGCTGCCCCGGTAATCCTGCCTGTACCACTGTGCGTCTAAAACCACGCTGGTCCTAGTGAAGATGCGCCATCGCCAGTCCAATCCAGCGCCCAAAACTTCTTCTTCCCCGCCGTCTTCCTGGTAAGTACGGACATCCTTGTACATGGTGAAAGAAGTTTCAGTCTTTGCAGTTGTCCCCGTAAAAGTAAGCGCAAACCGCTCCAGAAAAACGACTTCCACGGTTTGCGACAATATTGGATTTAGCGCCATTGATGGATCCTGGGGTTGCGTTGGATCCTGATTTTGAGAACTCACCTGCAATTGAGCCGTTGTGGTAATATCTTCCAAATATTCTATGCGCCAAATAGTCCGGCGCGTCCGGTGGGTAAACAGAAATGACCCGGTGTTGCCAAAAAAGCGCTCGCCGGCTTTCACCTCCATCGACGTTCTTATGCTTGGGTTCCAACCGAATCCCGCCGCCCAATATTCACCGGATGGGATTTCCGAGGTATCCACATGCTCGTACCGGTTGTCCTCATAACCAATTTCACCAATCAAACTGAAATTCGGTCTTACCCGATAGTTAACACTAAAAATTGAGCGTTGAAATGTCGTATCCAGTTCATTCTCCGGTTTGACATTCTCGTAACTATAAAAAAGACGCCAACCCAGATCGTCAAATCGGGGACCGCTTTCGATGGTAGCCGAAGCCGTTTGGATTTGCGTGTCTGATTGGGATATCGTTTCTGTGCCATGATAAGTCAGATTCTCATAACCGATTCGATAATCGCCGGTCGCGGTCACACCATACCGCTGCCGCACATAGGGACTGATCGTATAGGTCGACACATCCGCGATATTGTCGGTGAGGGACAAGTTATCCAATGAGATCGTTCCCAAAGGGTCGATAAACTGCTGTGAGTAGGTGGCGCGGGCGTCGAGATAAAACAGCTCGGGCACAAACATCGTAGTCGTATCCGCGAACAGTTGTTGATAGGTTTTATCGTCATCCACGTCTCCGGAAAAATGCAGAAACTGCACGTCATAATTTATAAGTGCGTCAAACCGCCTTCCATCATGCTCGATAAACAAACCGGGTTTCAATTCGGTAATAATGGATTCTTTTTCAAGCCCTGACGTGTTCAGCGAAACATTGTCGTTATAATGAAGGTACATTTCCAGTTTAGGCGTGATATCCGCCCTGGCAGAACAGTTCATCAAGGTTGCCAGTAAAAACAGCAAGGGGAAAATAATTTCCCGGTGTTCAATGTTATTATTAATGTATCGAGAGTATCGGGAGAATTTGCACCATTGACAGCACCAGCGGTTATCCAGAAGCCCCATAATAACCACCATAATAAGCTTTATTTGCGGAAATTTTATTCTTATTCAATACAACACCAATAATCTTGTTTTTATCCAGCTGGGCAACGCTTTCCTTCACCAAGTCACGAGGGGTCTGTCCCGCTTCTACTACCAACAGTATTTGCCCTGCCAGCCCAGATAGCACTTTCGCCTGGCTGGTCGCCAGCAAAGGAGGTGCATCGTATAATACGATGCGGTCCGGATAGCGCGCTGACAATTCCTGCGCGATAAACATCATCCGTTCACTGGCCAATAACTCGGTGGAATGGGGATTAGGACGGCCGGCGGGTAATATTTTCAGCCGCGGTATATCGGTTGAAATAATCACGTCGGCTGGATCCAGTTTCGGGTTTAATAGTAAATCCACTAATCCCAGGCTGCCGTCAAGCCCAAGCAATTTGGAAAGAGAGCCTTTCACCACATCGCTATCAATCAGGAGCACTGTATTGTTGCGTTCCATCGCCATACTTAACGCCAGATTTATGGAAGTATAGGTCTTCCCTTCCCCCTGGACAGCGCTGGTGACCATAACAGCATTACGAAATTCGATCTGATCCAACTCTTTTTTAAACGCGTTCATTAAAATCGGACGTTTTAGAACCCGGTACTGTTCCGCCAAACCGCCTTCGGCATTATCAGGCAGCAGGTAACCGTTTTGCTTTAGTTTTTCCACGTCAATATGGCATACCACCTTATCACCGCTTGGTTGCGGATCGTATGATACGACATGGCCCATCGAAGCAGCTTCACCGACAATGTTGTTTTTGTTGTCAGGATTCGAGCCAGACATCAGGCGTTTAACAGCTTTTTCGATTGAATTCATAGCGTTTACCGATTAAATAAGTTGTGTTGCATCAATACCTTTAAAATTAAGGTACACTACACCGCCAAAAACGGCGGCCAACAAAACCCCGGACACTATAAAGGCGGAAAATTGTACCTTTCGTTTCCACAACACCTGCGGTGTCCACACCCGCGAAATAACGCCGAACACCGGAAGCTCCAGGCCTTCCTGAATCGAACGCCGGTCGTGAAATACAGGCCGTATCTGCGACAGTAAAAACGCCAACCCGATACCAAGTCCGATACCGAAAACAAGCACACCTGCGCTTAAAAGCGGCCGGTTTGGCCCAATAGGGGCAATAGGAACGCGCGGGGGTTCGATCACCTTGAACTTCACTTTCTCGCCTGATTGTTCAACATGACCGGCTAATTTTGCGGACTCACGCCGGGCAACCAGTTCGTTATACTGTTGTTTGTTGATTTCATAATCCCGGTCAAGACGCTGCAGTTCGGCTTCAACTTCCGGCAATATTTTCAGATCCTCGTTTAATTTGGACAAGCGGGTTTGATAAGCGTCCCGTCTTACTCTCATACCGGCTATTTGCGCGTCGACTTCGCCCAACGACAGTTTTAATTGTTGATATACCGGGTTGGTTGCCGACATATCACCTTCACCGCTTGCAGCGGCTTTTTTCTGTTCTTCCTGTTGTGCCTCAAGCATTGCCAGCATTTGTTTGGTTTCAATGACCGTAGGATGTTCCTGGGTGTATTTCAATTGCAATTCATCCAGCCGCTGTTGAAGCGTGATAATCCGAGATTCCAGTGGAGATGGTTGCTGAACCACGCCAGGCGGCAGCGCTACCGGCTCTGATTTATTTACGCTATTTAATTGGCGCTGAATTTCATCACGGCGGTTGGTAGCTTCCAGCAATTCCAGTTCGACCTGGTTTAATTGCTCACGCGCCATCTGTAAACGCTGAAAAATACCAACATCTTGGGAAGGTAACACACCCATATTATTCCGCTTGAACTCCATCAGGCGGTTCTCCGCAGCGGCAAGCTTTGCTTCATATTCCGTTATTTGCGCTTCCAGAAATTTTTGCGCAACGCCAGTATCCTGCCGGGTTTCACCAATGGCGGTTTCCAGAAAAATCGTCAGCAAGGCTTGTACAATATCTTTCACCTGTTTTGCGTTACTTCCTCGGCTGGTTATTTCATAAAGGTTAGGTGGTTCACGGCGTCCTTCGGACTGTTGGGTACGAACCGCGCTCAATTTAATATTTTTGCCCAGATTTATTATAAGAGCTTCCCGCTCCTCAGTGGTTCTGGCATTTATGTCCAGATCGACCATCGTTATGACTTTCTCCAGGTTGGACCGGGAAAGTAATTTATTGGTCATCAGACCCAGTTGTTCCCGAAAATCCGTTGATTCAACAGAAATGCCTCTTAGTAAGGGCTTTAATATGGAATCACTATCTATATAAATTCGTGCCTTGGATTCATATTGATCTGGCAACTTGAACACAACAATCCAGCCAATGGTGCATGCGATCCAGGCTACCAACATCGCCTGCCAGCGGTAACGCCAGATATCTCGTAAGATGGTAATAGCTTGTAAAATCGTTTCACGCATATAGGGTGGTTTATCTGGGAAATGATAGAGATCTGGTTAAAACCAGGCTTCAGGAATAATCAGAATATCGCCAGGTTTCATATCAACATTGGCGGTGATGTCTCCATACTTGACCAGATCTTCGAGACGCACCCGGATCTGCAGCTTTTCGTTATTGTTCGCTGTGCGCACAATGGTTGCCTTGTTTCCCGAAGCAAATTCGGTGAGTCCGCCCACGGCTATCATGACATCCAACAAGGTCAGGTTCTCACGATACGGAATTGAGCGAGCTTGCGCCGCTTCTCCCACTACGCGTATTTGCTGGCTCAACGCGCCGACAAATTCCTGGACCATCACCGTGACCACCGGATTCTTGATAAATTGCGCCAGTTGTTTTTCCATTTCACGCGCAAGCTGGACCGGGGTTTTGCCACTGGCCATCACGTCTTCAACCAGCGGTGTAGAGATTCTTCCATCGGGGCGCACGGTAACTTCCGTTGATAGATCAGTGTTGCCCCAGACGAATACATTCAACCGGTCTCCCGGACCAATGAGATAAGGTTGTGCTGTTAACGCCCCTTCAGTGGCGGCAGGTTCTACGGTTTTTATACCACCTGAAGACGAACAACCTGTCAAATACATCACTAGCGTCAGAATCAACAACAGCCGGTTTGATGTAATAAAATTATAGATTCGAAACATTCAATTACCCTTATCTTGCGCCGATTAACCTAACTTACCAAATACACCTGGCTTACCGGTTACACCCGGATGAATAGAGTATTCACTGGAAGTATGATCAGGATTACCTGTTGGTGAAGCAAATTCTTACAAAGACTTCTTCTGCGATTACCTGTATTTGCATAAGCTTGTGGCATAGATTCGCCCAAACCGTTGTTTATGATAACTCTGATTGACTCTGCCCGTGAAAGTGGTTGAATTCTAACACAACAACTTTTATGGGGCGCTACAATAACTATTTACATGCCCCAAGCGCACAATTGACTTTTGAATAACGCAAACCACTACAAAAAATAACCCATCAAAACTGCTTAAGTTATTGAATTAACACAATTAAAATATGATTGAAATATTTATTTGTTTTATAGTAATTCGTAAGTTTTTGTTTTTTGGTTAATTTAAAAATCAGGCTTGGTTATTTTATGACCATTATACGCTGAATCGGGAACAGATTTAAATAGCACTATTACCCGAATCATTAAATTTTTGGAAGAGAACACCAAGCCCGGCCCAACATTACTTACGCCCTTTGCTTCAGCGCTTCACAATTACACAAGACGGCTATCGTATTTGCGCAAGCAATTTTGAAGCGTCGGCCATCTCGGGAAATGATTTACCGGACTCAGTAATCTCGCGCAGGATGGATTTGGCGCCGCTCTTGTCTCCGCTTTGCACCAGGGCCGCCGCGTAGTGATACCTCACGGAAGGATTGCCGTTACTTTTTTCCACTGCATCCTTCAGAACAGGAATGGCCTTATCCGGCTCGCCGCTTTGCAGCAGAATCCAGCCGTAGGTATCCATAATGGCGAAATTTCCCGGCACTTTTTTGTAGGCTTTTTCGGCAAATTCCAGGGCGCTTTTGATATCCTTGCCGATTAACAAATAGGCCATATTATTCAGCGCCATCACGTTGTCCGGTTGTTGTTCCAATACCGTTTTATATTCCGCTTCCGCCGCGGCGGGTTTATTGACGTTCTGGTAACCCAGGGCGAGATACATCCGGCTATTGGCATCCTGCGGATGATCTTTCAACCAACGCTTGGTGATTTCGATCGATGTCTCAAAATTTTTCAACGGCTCGCTCAAGAGAAAAATCTTGTTGACCAGCACCAGTGTGGGTTCAACATCAAATCCCTTGATATAGGCTTGCTGCGCTTCCCTTAATTTGTTTTGTTTAGTATAAACATCACCGGTCAGCATATACCCCACAGATGAGTTTGCGTGGTCTGTTGTTATGCGCTTTGCCATGGCAAGTGCGTCATCCAGCTTGTCTTCCTGGATATCGATCGAAGCCAGAATGGCTTTCGCCGGCAGGTAATCTTTCTGCAGGGTAATGGCTTTTTGCAGAGCCGAACGCGCCGATGCGAAATTTTTCATGCCGCGATACACATTCGCCAGTTCGACATGCCATTGGGGATTTTGCGGGTCTTTTTTGATGATGTCGTTGTAACTTTCCAGCGCCTCGCCGGTTCTTCCCAGTTGCACCAAAGACGCCGCAACCAGGCGATTGACTTCAACATTGTTCTGGTTGAACTGCGCCGCCTCCCTCCCAACCGCCAAAGATTTTTCATAGTCCCCGCGCTTGAAATAATAGCGCCCCAGTATCAGGCGGGGCACCAAGGCCGTTTCACTGGCTTGCCTGGCTTTTTCAATCCACGCCAGCGCCTCATTGGTTTCTCCGTATTGTTCGGCAACCTGCGCCATCCCCATCAAGGCGGAAATATTTTTCGCATCGCCGCTTAATATCTTGTCAAACTGGCTTTTAGCTTCATCCAGGCGTCCATCCTCAAATTCCATCTTTGCGATATTCAGCCGCGCCTGAATAAAATCGTTTTTCAGTTCCAAGGCCTTGTTAAAATCCGCCCGGGCCTTGATCCGGTTGCCGGCAATCATCTCCACGCCGCCTGACACGGTCCACCATGCAGGGCTATCGGGCTTTTGGGTTAACATTTCTTTTACCGTGGCTCTTGCGCTTGCAAAATCCTCTTTGCGCAGGTGCGTATAAACCAGGAGCAGTTTGGCTTTGTCGGCATCATCACCGGTAATAGTCTCCAGTTCTTTTATGGCGCTGTCATAGGCGCCCTGCCTCAAATAGACCTTCGCCAACTCGGCGCGAATGGCTGAACTGTCCGGCCTGGCTTTTTTGGCTTTCTTCAAATAGTCTATGCCGAGCCCGGTATCGCCGCTGAAGGTCGCCGCCTGGCCAATCAAGGCCAACAACGCACTATCATCTTGCGCGGAGCTTACGGCGGTTTCCAGCACTTCAACCGCTTCGCCCGGCCTGTTCAGCTTTAAACGCACGACGCCGAGCAGCTTTCTTGCCTGGATATGGGTGGGTACATTATTAACAAAAGCGGTGAGATAGGAATTCGCCTGCTCGAAATTGCCTTTTGCGTAATGCACTGCGCCTAACAACAGGGTGGAAGGCATATGATCCGGAGCTTTTGAGATTACTTGCTGCAGATACTCCAGCGCTACATCAAACTCCTGTTTCTGGTACGCCGCCAATCCGCGCAGATACTTGGGAAACAAACTGTCTGGCGCCGCTTTTTGTAATTGGCCGATTTGCTGCAAGGCCTCATCAGTTTTATTGTTCGCAAGCTGTGCAAATGCCAGCTTACCCCGGATATTCAGCGCGGCATTGCGTAGATTGCGTTGTTCACTAATCTCAAGCGCCTTTAGGTACAACCGTTCCATTTCATCAAACTGTTGCCGCTTGCTGGCCACTTCCGCTTTCAGCAGAAGCATATCCACCGCGTTTTCATCCGACTCGCTGATGGACGAGATATGTGTTTCGGCCTGTTCATAATCCCCTTTCACCAGGGAAACTTTGGCAAGACCCAGCATGGCGGCGGAATTATCCTGGTTTAATCTGGATGCCTCCGTATAAGAAGCCACGGCCTTATCGACATCCCCTTTCGCGAGGTAAGCTTCCCCCTGCAGGACCTGCAGTTCGCTTTTATGCGCCTCGGGGACAGCGCCATTGACACTGGATACCAGAATTAGCGCCTCATCATATTTACCTTGTAACAGTAACGCCTTGACTAACGGCGCCCGCACCTTTTCCGGAGCCGCACCCAGAGACAATGCGAGATTGAGTTCTTTTTCTGCCGATTGGCCATTACCGACCGTCACATAGATTGTACCCAGCAGATATCGCGCTTCCTGGTTATTGGCATCCTGTTGCAAGACATTTTTGAATTCAATAATTGAAGCGTTAAAGTTACCTTCATTCAGAAATGTCTGCGCTTTTTGCATATGAGCCGCTATTTCATTTTTGGAATCACATCCAACGCTGACTATAACTACTAGCACAATAATTAGATGACCTATAATTTTCATTGTTCGTTCACCACTTTCTTATTGAATAATAATGAATACATACGGCATCAATGTATTTGGTATGTTTCTTAATCAATTATTTCAATTAATCATTCCGATTGCCTGGTGAAATCTAAATTTTTATATATGGTTGCATATAAGGCATCGTACATATTTGAATAGTAGTCTGTCATTATATTCCTCGCAGAATCAGTGTTATGGTCAGTATTTAAGATAAGCAATATGATAGTGGAGCCCGACTTGCTACGCGAAAGCAAGTCTCTCATTTGCAGTATTTTTGCTTCTACGGGGCTTATCGTATTAATTCCCGCTATTGAATACCAATACCACAATATTTGCGTCTTTCCTTGTTCATTTTTGATTATTACTTCCCGGGCTTCAATAATACTTCCATCGGGCAATTTAATTTGGCGCTTCCCGTTTGATACCGGCCGCCAGATGGACGTATTATAAGGACGATTATATTCAGCTATCAGTTCCTTTCCTTGTTCTTGAAATAGATATTGAGCCATATACAGGATCGCTTCATTACCATCTTTCTTATAGCTCGCAATCACTTCTCTGTCCGAACCCTGAAATACCGGTTGCACACTATTCTGCTGCACTTCATATGGTCCACTCCATTGCCCAGATGGCTTAGGAGCTTGTAGATCAATCAAAGGAGAATCCAATACTTGCCGGTTTCGCTCTTTTAAATAGAATCCAGAAAGAGGGATAATCAGCATAAAGATCAAAAGCGCAGGAAAAACATATCTAGCCGAACTGTTGTTAATACTAACATTATGAGCTGTATCATTTTGAATCTCTGGATCCGACGCATCCTGCCGCCTTGCGGTTTTCTGTTCCTTGTTGACCAAATACCCTCCAAACCAAAAAATCGGAATCAAAGTGAAAGCGAATAACCACCAGCCAAAATCAGCATGATCCGTGACAAAGGAGTGGGTCATGTTTGTCAAATGTCCTGCGAGAATTACAACAAAAACTCTTATCCAGTTGACAATCAATGATAACAAGATTACAGATCCAACAAAAACCAACCGGGATCTTAGTTGATGGATATGCAGATACACATATACCAGCGCAACTAATACAGCCGCCAGCACATATCGTAATCCCGCACAAACCTCTTCAATACTAAACTTACCTTCTGGAATGTGAATAAAGTGATCTTCTACATAGATTGGTATGCCTATTAGCGACAATGAAAAGGATACAGCCTGGGTAGTCAGGTACTGTAATAGTGGTGTTAAAGGCGACCAGAGTGGTAACGCAAATAGAGGAAGAACCAGGGGAAGCAAATAAATGGAAGTCGTACGCCAACCTAACATTGACCAAAATATTGCACCCACCATCCCAAAAAAGGCGAGTTGCTTAATAATCGCTACGTCGACCCAATAACCAGCCCACCAACCAATACCGAACAAAACAAACAGGAATAGTCCCAGCAAACTTGGGCTGTATTGGGCCAAGTCGAGTTCACTGCGTTTTTTCCAAATAAGAAATATGCTTAGAGGAAAAACTAATATACCATGGCCATACGTAGATGAATCCCACCAATAGGTAAATAAAAATCCAATAGTATTCCAATGCAGCACAAACAAACATACCAGCAACAACAATAATAGCTTGGTGTGAATCCAGACAGATTTATCTGAAAAACTGCGGGAAGAACTCATGCGTGAGAAATGTAAAGTGATATATGTTGAAAAATTGTATGTTATTAGAGTATCAAGAATCCTACCAATAAAATATCGCTCATTGTCCAAACGGTATAGCGACGTTCCTAATTGGTGTGCCGATCAAATACCTATAAAATATTATCAATTTTTATATGATACTTTTTTAACAGATCATACAAAGTGGGCCGGCTTACCGCTAATAAATCCGCCGCCGCAGAAATGTTATTGTTTGCTCTTGCGATCGCTTCCAGTAT
>JAKEGK010000089.1 GCA_022627515.1 Gammaproteobacteria bacterium | reverse complement strand
CGGAAGGGCTGGATAAGCCGCCGCATCCTGGTGAATTAGGCATTCGAATCTATGAAAATGTATCCAAGGAAGGCTGGAAGCAGTGGCTGGAACGCCTCACCACCATTATTAATGAAAATGGATTGAGCACCGCCGATCCGCAAAGCCTTGAGCTTATCGAGAAGCATATGGTGGGCTTCTTGTTCGGCGAAGGCGACTTTGGCGGCCTGCCCGCCGGATTCCGCGCCGGCGGGCGTGGGAAAAAATAAACTTAGCAGCGTGTTGGTGGTTTAAAACGGCATCAGGTTTTCTTTTTTCTATACAGGCCGCGCGCAATTCTTTTCACGTTACACCCGGATTACCTTCAATCCGCCACAACGGATCTACAATTACATTAAGTTGCGCATGGGCCTCGCGCAATGCGCTTTCCACCTGTTCCGGCGAGTCGGCCGAAGCAAAGATAAATCCCAAATAGCTGGAGCCTTCCGGCAGGCTTTTCAATTCATGACCTTCGCGCACAGCGATGTGCACGGCGTTGATGTGGGGAATTTTCTGCGCCGCCAGCACGCCTTCCACACGGCGCAGGACGCCCGAGCGCGGTGTTGGCAGCATCAGCACTCCCGCGGCCTGATCAAATGGCTTGATGTCCACGGTGTTGCCCATGGCAAACTGGATCACCAGGGATTCCAGGCTGTAACCACTGGCGTATTCCAGTAACCGGGCGCAGTCGCCGCCGATGGTGCGTGCGGTGATTTCAATAATGTAAGGTATGTCGTGGTGAAAGCGGATTTCGGCATGTACGGGACCGGTCTTCAACCCGTAAATGCGGCAGGCGCGTTCGATGGTTTGAACGGCATTGTCCTGTAACGGTATTGGCAGACGCGAGGGTGTAACGTAGTAGGTTTCTTCAAAATAAGGGCCTTCCAGCGGATCGGGCTTATCAAAGATCGCAATAGGAATCAAACAGCCGTTTTTCAGCATGCCTTCCAGCGCGATTTCCCGTCCGGGAATATATTGTTCGATTAACAAAGTGGAGCGCGCTTCCAGCTCCGGCAGCAGGGCGATAATCGTGTTGATCCTTTGAATCGCGCGTTGCAGTTGATGATGGTTATCCGCACGTATGACACCCCGGCTGGCGGACAGGTTAACCGGTTTGACGACGCACGGAAAAACAATGTCCGGCAATCGCCCGGCCATGGCATCGGCGATGTTGACAATCCAGTGCCCGGGCACCGGTATGCCGGCCGTTTTTAAAATCGCTCTTGCCTTGTGTTTCCAGCGGGTAAAATGCACGGCGCCCGGGGGATTGTGTGGTAAACCCAGGGCGTGCGCCGCGGCGGCGGCGATTTCGCCCGCCATGTCATCCGCGGCAATAATGCCTGAATAACTTTGGCGGCGCGCGGCGTTTATAATGGTTTCAATCGCGGCGGCGGGATCATCAAAACTGATATGCAGGCCGGAGGCTATTTCGCTGACTAACGAATGTTTGCCGTAGGAGGCTATTTCGATTGTGGTGTTAAGGCGCGCAGCGGCGTCGATATAGGGCGCCACCCGGTAACTATCGGGTGGCGCCACGAGAAGAATGCGGGAATGATTGGGTGATTGAGAATGGTTGCGCAATAGTGAGAGCGCTCTATTTCATGCGCAGGCTAAATGAAATCAGCAACCACCACCTGCAGCACCGCAGGCGCCGCAGGTGCCGGAACCGCCGGTTGAGGCAAAGACATTCTTAAACACAAAACTAGCGCCAAGGCCCTGCTGTTGATAGTCGATTTCCACGCCTTCAAGGTAATTCAATGCCACCGAGTCGACATAAATCGTGAGGCCGTCCTGGCGGTACACGCTGTCAAATGGCGTCGGCGCTTCCGCGAACGTCATGCCATAGGTCATGCCGCCGCAGCCGCCGCCGGATACAAATATGCGCACACCATTAACTTCATCTTCTGTGCTGATAAGTTCGACCAGCTTTGCGTGCGCGGCCGGGGTGACGTTTATTTCATTGGTAAGGGATTCTTTATATGCGGGTACGCTGCTCATATCATGACTCCGGTCGATTAAATGATGTTGTTGAATTCTAGCACTGTTTCACCAAATATTAATGCTTTTAAAATCAGTAATGCTGGTTTTGCCAATTGCGGCGTCAGCAAACGCGGCAACAAACGTTTTAATAAAAAATGAACTAATTTATTGAATTGCCGAAATCTGCAAACCAATATACGGAAACTATTACTATAATTTCAGTAGACACATTATGTAAGTTTTGGTTTCAATACCAGATCCAACTTATAACCCTGTAATCGCTTGTGTTTTTTAATTGTCATCATTGGTTCATGGTAATCGGGAGTGCGTGGTAATTGAGCGGGATAGTAGCTGCCGGTATTGATTTGAAATGTTCAGCCGGGGCAATCTTAATGGATTATTGTCAGGTCGAATCATGGCAGAGTATGTAAACGTTGCGAAGGCTGCGCGTATCCTCGGCATCAGCCGTTCCCGTATGCAGGAATTGATCAAAACCGGGGAATTGCAGACTTTTGAAGGCCAGGTTGAAATGCAGGAACTGCGCAGCAAATTTCCAGGGCTCGCATTCAACGAGTCACCTATTGTCGAACGAACCAAAATTATTAAAGACACTGCGTTTGGTGAGCGTATTCAAAAGTTAGTGGAGCCGCCGGCCGATGTATTAAAGTCACGGATCAGGCGCCTGTCGGTCGATCTTAATGTCGAAAGAACCAGGGCGCGTGATTACAGGGAGATCATTGAAGATTTGCTGAAAAAACTGTCGGAAATGCAGCAATTCAGCAACGAAAGTCAGCGCCGTATTATCCATGAACTTAATCTCTGGCTGGTGGCGCGATTCGAATCCACTAAAGAATAAACGGTGACATTTATAGATGAGTTTTTTGGTAACCCTGACCCCCAGCGGGCATACTTTTGAATGTGAAGTAAATGAATCGGTGCTTGATGCGGCATTGCGGTCCGGAATTAATTTAAGTTATCACTGCGCTACCGGCGGTTGTGGCGAGTGCAAAGCGAAGATAATTGAGGGACGGGTTGAGGAATATCGCCATCATGACTATGTAATACCGGAGGCGGAAAAAATTGCCAATACTGTTTTGTTGTGTTCAGTTTCGGCCGCCAGTGATTTAATAGTTGAGGCAAGTGAAGCGGCCGAGGCGAAGGATATTCCATTACAGCAGATTGGGGTAAAGATCGCCAAAATTGACCGGGTGAATGACAGCTCCCTGGTATTGCATCTTCGAACACCCCGCTCCAAAACACTGCGGTTTCTTGCCGGTCAGTATGTTCAGGCCAGCATTCCCGGTGTCGCCGCGGCAAATTTCTATATTGCAAGTTGTCCGTGTAACGGAATGGTTATCCAATTGCATTTGCAGCGCTCCGGTCACCTGTTCAATGAATTCGCTTTTGCGAAGTTAAAGGTTGGCGACTCAATGGAAATCAGCGGGCCATTTGGTGATTTTACTTTGGATGAAGCGTCGCGCCGTCCCATTGTGATGGTCGCCGAGGATACCGGTTTTGCGCCTTTGAAAAGTTTAATTGAGCACGCCATTGCACTGGATTTACCGCAATCCATCCAGCTGTACTGGATGGTTGAACAGGGACAGACGCATTACCAGGATAATTATTGCCGTTCCTGGGAGGACGCATTGGATGTCTTTGTTTATCATCCGCTGCGTTTGAATAAATCGGCCAGCGGTAAAAATGATTATCAGGCAGCGTCGGAATTTGTATTAGGCCGAACGCCCGTTGAATCGGAAATTGATTTGTATCTTGCGGGCGGTGACCGGATGCTGGAGTTTTTCAGGGGCGCCTTTGTTAAAAAGGGTACGCCGGCCAAGCGGATTCGCATGGTTAAACAACCAGCGTGAAGTACATCGCGCTATTGTTGTTTTTTAACAGGCAGCAAAGCGCCTGTAAGATTGGTGTTGAGAAAAATCGCGCCGGTAATATCGGCGCCGGTAAGGTTGGCGCCGGATAGATCGGCACCACTGAAATTGGCCAGCCGCAAGTCGGCGTGTTGCAGATTCGCGTATTGCAGATTAGCGTGTTTGAGGGAAAACTGGACCAGGTTGGCGTTTTCCAGGTTTGCGCCCATTAAATTCACGCCATCCAGACTGTCAGCGTCAACTTGTAACAGAGCGGTGAGTCCTTTTCGATCGTGGATAATAATCATTAGCTGCCGTTCCTGAATATACTCAGGCTTCCATCACACAGTTCTTGCCGTGTTCCTTGGCGGCCATCAGGGTTTTTTCCGCCCGCGTTAATACGGCCGCGGCATTGTAATCACGATGGACATTGATAAAGGTAAAACCACAGCTCAGAGTACAGCGGAATTCATCGGGTACCGCGGGGTGGCGTTCCTGCTGTTCCAGGAAAGTCTCCGACAGTTTTTCGATACACGGCCGAATCTTGTCATGTTGCATGTCCAGCAGTAATAACGCGAATTCATCCCCACCCAGGCGCGCGGCAAAATCCGTTTTACGGCAATATTGTTGCAATGTGTTCGCCAGCAACTTCAATGCCTGGTCGCCCGCGGTTTTACCGGCGCTGACATTCAGTGTCTTGAAATTATCGAGGTTGATCAGCACCACGGCCATTGGAATACCGCGGCGGGCAAGGTTGTATGCCCGCACGAATTCATTGTTGAAATGACGGCGATTGGGCAGGCCGGTGAGTTCATCAATCCAGCTCTGGTTGGCGATCATTTGCTGCTTTTTCTGAATGTCTTTGGCTATATATTCAATGGCAGGCATGATTTCCGCCGTCTCTTTTAATTGCACATTGGAGTTGTCCTCATCCAGCTGCCCTTCGGATATCTGGGTGAGACGGGCTTTGACTTTTAAAAAATCGTTTTTGAAGATCCGCGAGGCGTAAGCGATAAAGAAAAATATCAGGCCAATAACGATGATTGACGTTATCAGGTTGGATAAACTCAATGTCAGGTAAATGGGCAGCGAGGACGCAAGGTTTTCAGTCAGCTTGATGGTCCAGGTGCTTTCGGGAACGCGCATGCTGATGCTGTATTGCTCGCGGGCTGTGGAAATCGAACCGGCTACGGTAATAGGTTCCCCGTCATGGTCCAGCAGCTGGATCAGTTGCTCCTTGCTGACGCTTTCCTGCAAGGTGGCTTTTAATGTGTCCAGGCTGAAACTGACGAATAAAATCCCGATCGTATTGTCGTCTTCATCATAGATTGCGGTCGTCAAATCGAAATGGGACAGCTCGGGAATATCACGGTGAATAGGTGGATGAGCAACATTCTCCCCCAGTGTTAACCGGGTTAAATCAGTGAGGCATTGCGGTCCCAGGCGCAGTGACACAGGATCACCTAGCACCTTGCCGGTTTTGGACAGTAACGCAACACCGATTGCCTGGGGCAGGAATTTACGCATTTGCAGCGCCCACTGATGGCCGGCATTGGGTTCACCAAACGTGAGTATGTCCCGCGTGTTGGATTCCGCGGCTACGTTGGCGATGATTTGTTTGTACAGCCGCAATTGTTTTCCCAGGATGAGCGCCTTGTTTTCGAGTTGCTCCTGGATTTGCTCGTTTTCGTAATTCTTGTAATGTGAGCGCACCAGCCCCAAATTAACGATGGCGGAAATTATCAGTAATGCAACGATTACCGCGGCAGTAATGTAAATAATTCTCTTGAAAGAATTTTTTGTTAACGGACTTTTCACGGCTTATTGGCTGCTAAAAGGCAAAAACATTAATATAATTTTTTAAGGTATACCGCTGCTGTACATATATCGCTACTATACATTAGTAGCGTCAATTTACCGATAGGTTACGTTTTTTTACATATTGAGCGCGAATCGCTAATACGAATCGTTACTAATATAGTGAACTTTTATAGTGAGCTTTGCCGTTACAGGACAGCCACTGCCCATGGTTACTATCAACCTATTCAACTCCGGACGCTATTTCCCTTAGCTTCGTCACCGTCAGATTGGCTTTATCGGCGTGCGCGATTGCGCCGGCCAGCCGCGCCGGTGCTGACCGGCCCTTGCATTGATGTTGCAGGTCGCCATTTATCGCGTCCACCATTCCTTGAATTAACCTATCCCGGTCAAAAGTACGGCCAGTCAGCCATTCCTGGATATCCATGACGTCAGAGGCAACAGCGCGGGCCAAAGATTGGTGGCTAAACCATAAATCTTTTACCGTGCCACCGGTTACAAGCCCTGCGATGTTGGTGGTTAGAATATAAACGTTCTTGCGGACTAATTGGAATAGCAATTCTTCGTCATTGGTTAATACCCAGGTAGGAATGCCTAAGCTTTTTAATGCATTCGATAAAATGTCCGCCTTGGGGCCAAACACGGGTGACGGCACCAGAATCTTAAAATCCTGGCCTTTTTTCTTCTCGAACCAGACTGAAATGACGGTTGGATTCTCAATATGATAGGACATCCAGTCTTGAGGTAATAACTCATTTTGCAATAACGCGATGCGATCATGGCATTGGCGCGGTATAGCGTCGAGCACAGAGTGGAGATCTTTTTCCGCAACCGCAACGAGCACAATGTCCGGATCCGGAATTTGTAAGAGACTTTCCGGCATCTGGTGACTTCTAAGTATTGGATAAACCGGAATTCCGATACGTAAAAGGCCGCGGGCAAACACACTTCCCATTTCCCCCAATCCGATAACAACCGCCGGTTTTTTCATGAAAAACTCCAATCAAATGCAAAATGCTTGTGATATGGTTAGTAATTAGACAATATGATGTCTTTATTTCCAGTGAATAATAAATTTATTGTTATTATTTATAGGGGTATTAATCGCCGATCAGAAAGCCAACGACATTCTAAACGATCAACCATGGATACGTAACACCTGATTGCGTTATTGTGATAGGGGCACTATTCAGTACGTGCATCAGTCTGGTAGAAAAATAGAGGTTTCGTTCAGAGCGCCGGTTGGGGTATCCTCAGGCAGAACATGAACGTCAAATTCGGAGTTCGTAAGTGTGAGGTTGAAAATATTCGTACACAGCCTACTGCTGGCTTTGTGCAGCTTCGGTGTAGCTACTGTACTCGCAGCGAAAGACTCTCAAACGGACATTGGGGCGGTTCCAAAACACGAAGTAACGATTGAAGTAGCCGATTCGGCATTCGCGGGGGCGCAAGCAGCTGGCAGTTCTATCTTCAGGCACGCATCTGAGATGCGCGGGGCATTGCTGATTGCGGCTGCACAAACCGGGCAGAGCAGCGCGCAGCAACCATCCACGCAGGACAACGACTCTAAAAGTAGTCCCAAACGCGACAGTTTTCAGAGTCTCGATGTTGAAGCGGAAAAACTTCTGCATGAAGTGCTGGATTTAAGCAGTGATCTGGCTATTACAAGCGAAGAGCATGTCAATCCCCCCAAAAATCAGCTGCTGGTGCTGGTAACTCTTCAGCCATCCAAATTTTTTGAACTGGATTATGTGGAACTGGAAATTGACCAGCAAGCGGTGGCGGCGCAGCCCTACACGGAAAAAGACATCGCCGCCATGGTGCGCGGGGGTGGTCATCGTTTGTATCTTGCCAATTTGCCTGCGGGCACCCATGAATTAAAAGCCAAGTTTGTCGGCAAAGTGCCGCGCGATCCCGATTACCGGCGGGAAGCAACATTCAAGTTTATCTCAGGTGTAAACCGCACGCTCATCGAATTGTATATCAACAGCGGTGAAAACAGTGGGTTCCCGCAATTTACGATCAGAGAGTGGAATTAAGCGGCATGTGCACAGACTTGCGTAAAATCAGATTTGCACCGCTTGCGCTCCGCGCGTTATTGCGTCACTGCATGCTGTTAAGCCTGTTGCTGGCCACCAGTGTTCATGCGGAAATTATCTGGGTGGGCGTAAAAGATCCCAATGTAAAAGACGCGCTTTATGAATCTTATCAAGGCCGTCATTTTAACGCGATTACACGGCTGCAGATGGCGCAGAAACTGGGGCGGGTGCTCGATCAGGAGCAGGTCGGCGTAGTATTGGGTGGATTGTATCTGGCCTACGGCTTTCATGACCATGCGGCAAAAATTTTTGAGACCGTGCTTGGCAGCGAACAACCCAAAGAAGTTCGCGATCAAGCCTGGTATTTCCTGGCCAAAACACGCTATCAGCGCGGCAATTATGCCGGTGCGCTGCAGGCATTGGATAAAGTGCAGGACACTCTGGATTTTGGTTTGACACAAGAGCGCAATTTGCTCGAAGCAACAATTCTAATGAAGCAAAACAATTACCTTGATGCGTTAAAAGTGCTGAAAAAGGTCAACGAACGCTCGGACTGGGGTTTGTATGCCAAATTCAACAAAGGGGTCGCCATTTATCATTTAGGCAGGGAAATGGAAGGTGTGAAGATACTGGACGAAGTTGGTTCGATGAACAGCAGAGATCCGGAAATAAAAGCGCTGAAGGACAAAGCCAACCTTGTTCTTAGTTATGGATTTCTTGACAAGGAAAAGCCGGACACCGCCAAAACCTATCTTGAACGCATGCAACTGACAGGACCGTTTTCCAATAAAGCATTGCTCGCCCTGGGGCGCGCCTATTCCGACAAGAAAATGCATAAGCAGTCGTTGTTGCCGTGGTTGAAACTGGTGGAACGGCATCCCAGTGACCCTGCGGTGCAGGATGCGATGATGGCGGTGCCTTATGCGTACGGTCAACTGGAAGCGTACAAACAATCCCTGGAATACTATGAAAAGGCGATGCTGTCGTTCCAGGCGGAAATAGAAAATATCAATTTGGCCGCGGACGCTGTGGGTGGCGGGAAGATGCTGGAAGGCATGATACGGATAGCGCAATACGAGGACGAAGGCGGCGATGAACGTAAACTAAAAGTTGTGCTGAACACTCCTGAAGGCCGTTATCTGGCGCCGCTGCTGGCAAGTTATGAATTCCGGGAAGCCTTGCATAACTATGCGGCGCTGCGGCTGTCGCTGGGCAAACTGGAAGGCTGGTCCGCCCGGCTTGATACCTATAAGAATCTCACGAACGAAGAACAGCAAGCGTTCGAACAGCGTATCGGGCGTGTTCAATCGAAAGTCATACTGTTGGTGGAAAAATACCGCCACTATCTGCAAAGCATGGCATATGACGAACTGGAACGGCGCAAGGAACGGCTGGTAAATTATTTTAACGAAGCGCGGTTTTCTGTAGCGCAAATTTATGATTATGCGTCAAAGCGGTGGGGAACGGGGAATGAATAGAAGATTATTCATTGTCATAATGGCCGCTGGCCTGTTATTCCTGCATGGATGCGCTACCAAGAAGGGTACGCTAGCATCCCTTGATGATTCACGTATTGTTATTGAAAAGGACGCGCCCATTGACAGCGCCCGGCAAAAAGCCGCGGATAATTACGCCAGCTTTATCAATTCCGCGCCCAAGGACTCTTTGCGGGTTGAGGCCTTGCGCCGTTTGGCGGATCTGGAACTGGAAAAAAGCGAAGAACGATTCCAGCAACAGCTCTCCAAGCTGGACAGCGGCAAACAAACCATTTCCGTGGCCAAGGAAGCCGAGTTAAAACAAAATTCCTACGAGACCGCGATCAAGCTCTATGAAGATGCAGCCAAGGCGTCTGTTGGAGAGGTCAACGATCCGCAGATATATTATCAACTGTCCAAGGCATACGAGCAGGCAGGGCAGCCCGAAAAAGCACTGGATGCCCTGAATCGTTTGTTGGCCAGGTATCCGGATCTTGATAACCGCGATGAAATTCACTTCCGGCGCGGTGAATTGTTGTTCTCACTGAACAAGTTTCAGGATGCCGACCGCGCCTATACACAGGCAATGGTGGTAAACACCTCGTCCGCATTTTACGAAAAAGCGCTTTCCAAGAAAGGCTGGTCCGCTTATAAGCTGGGCGAGTATGACAAGTCATTGCATTCGTTTTTTACACTCGTGGACCGTAAATTGCAGTCCACCGGGGGCGGCATGGATATTGAGGGGCAGCATTTAAGCCGCGGCGACAAGGAACTGGTGAATGATGTGTTCAGGGTTATAACCCTCAGCTTTAATGAGCTGGGTGGCGCGGATGCGGTCACGAACTATTTCAATAACAATGGACAACGTGCGTATGCCAGCCGCGTGTATAAGAATCTTGGCGATCACTATCTTGAGCAGGGGCGTATTCGCGACGCGGCCAATACTTTCCAGGCATTCGTGAATCGTTATCCAAACGATATCTACGCGTTTGATTTCGATATGCATCGCATCAAGGCGTTTGGGCGTGGCGGATTTCCCAGTTTGCTGGTCGAGGCGAAAATTGATTTTGTAAAACGCTACCAGATTAATGGCGACTATTGGAAAAAGCAGGATGAAGCGACACAGGCTAAATTGTTGCCACTGCTGGAGCAGAATATGGATGAAGTGGCGCGTCATTTTCATGCGCAAGCGCAAAAATCCAAAGTACCGGAAGATTACGTGCAGGCTATATCGTGGTACAAAATGTTCATCAAGTCCTTTCCCAAATCCGAAAAAACACCACGCATGAATTTCCTGTTGGCTGAAACCCTGTTTGATAACAAACAATATGAGGAAGCGGCGCAGGAATATGAAAAGACCGCCTATCAGTATCCCAAGTATGGAAAAGAAGCCGAGGCGGGGTATGCGGCGTTGTTAGCCTACACCGAGCAGGCCAAGTTACTGGATGGCAAACAAAAAGAAATTTGGGAACGGTTGGCGATTGCCAGCGCGTTGCGTTTTGGCAAGGCGTTTCCCAACGATAAACGAGCCCCGGCAGTGGTAACCAAGGCAGCGGAAGATTTATTTGCTCTGAAGAAATATGATCAGGCGGCGGTCGCAGCCCGTTCAATCCTGGAATTGACCAGTGAAACAAAACTCAGTATGCGTAAAACAGCCTGGCTGATCGTAGCGCAATCTGAATTGCAAACCGGCCAGTACGCGCGCGCCGAGTCAGCCTATAAGATCGCGTTAACATTAAGCAAACCCAATGAACCCGAATACAAGGCAATTAACGAAGGGCTTGCGGCCTCCATATATAAGTTGGGAGAGCAGGCGCGTGAAACAGGAGACCATCAAAGCGCGGCAAAACATTTTGCCCGGGTAGCCAGCGTGGCGCCCCAGTCTGAAATTGCTATTGCGGCCCAATACGATATGGCGGCCAGTTATGTCGCCAAGGAAGCCTGGCCCCAGGCGATTGACGCATTGGAAACATTTCGCACTAAATATCCGAATCACAAGTTGACCAAGCAGGTCACGGAGAATCTGGCGCTCGCATATTTAAAGACCAATCAGCCCCGGAATGCCGCGCATGAATTTGAGACCATGATTAACTATCAAACCAGCGTGGATGTGCGCCGTGATCTGCAATGGCGGATAGCCGAACTTTATGAAAAGGCCGGCAATACCGATGAGATTATTACGGCGTATAAGGACATCATTAATAAATATCCTTACCCTGTTGAGCAGTCGATGGAAGCGCGTCAAAAGCTGGCGGATATCTATCTGGCAAAAAAGGATCCTGAAAAACGCCGCTACTGGCTGAAAGAAATTATTGACACGGACAAAGATGCCGCGGACGGGCGTACCGACAGAACACGATTCCTGGCCGCCAAGGCGTCACTGGAATTAGCGGAACCGCAGCTACGCTCGTTTCAGCAAGTGAAGCTGGTTGCGCCGCTGCAAACCAATCTGAAAGTTAAAAAACAAAAAATGGAAGAGGCGGTTAAAGCTTACACAGCAGCTGCGAATTACGGTATTGAAGAAGTGACAACGGCTTCAGTATATTGGCTGGGAGAAATCTATAACAAGTTTGGTAAAGAATTACTCGACTCCGAGCGGCCGCAAGGATTGTCGCCTGAAGAATTGGAACAGTATGATATCCTGCTTGAGGAGCAGGCATACCCATTCGAAGAAAAGTCCATTAATATCCATGAGTCCAATGCTGAACGCGCGAAATCTGGCACCTATGATGAATGGGTCAAGAAAAGTTTTGCCGCTTTGAGTGTTTTACGGCCAGTGCGCTTTGCAAAACCAGAAAGGAGTGAATTGTTTGCAGATGTTATTCGGTAAAGGGGCGGTTCTTTGTGCGTTGTTATTGGTTTTGATTATTGGTTGTGCAGGGTCGGAAAAAAAAGCAGCGTCAAAAACGGAACAAGCAGCGGAAAGTAAAACCGCGCCAGCGATGGTGGATGTGAAAATACCGCCAAGCGCGCGCCAGCAATATGACGAGGGGATAGCCGCGATGCGTTCTGGCAACATCGCCCAGGCAAAAAATATTTTATCGAATTTAACTAAAGCATATCCTGATATCGCCGGACCCTACGTGAATTTGGGTATAATTCATTTTCGCGCTGATGAAATTGACCAGGCTGAAGAAGCGTTTAAACAGGCACTTAAAGTTAATCCTGAAAGTGCCGTTAGTCTAAACCACTTGGGAATAATCTATCGCGGCAAGGGAAAGTTTGATGATGCGCGTTCGAGTTATGAAAAAGCTTTGGAAATTGATCCCAACTATGCCTATGCGCATTTAAATTACGGTATTCTGCTGGATCTTTATCTCGGCGAGCTGGAAAAAGCGCTGAACCATTACCAGAAGTTTCAAACGCTGGCGCCGCAGCAAGATAAAGAAGTTGAAAAATGGATCGTTGACCTTGAGCGCCGCATGAAAAAAGCCGGCAACTAGTTTTGAGAAATAATTTTTTGAGGAACAATTTTTCTGAAAAACAATTGTGTTGTAAACTGATTATTGAAAGTTACAATTAAGGTAGTTATGAATGGTGGTTATGAAAAGTAAAGTATACTTCCCGGCGATAGCTGTTTTAATGGTTTTCAGCGCGCCGGCGTTGACTGCCGACCGGCTGGAACTTGATAACACAGCCATTATTGGTTCACGCGAGCTTCCAAAGGTGTTATATATTGTGCCTTGGAAGAAGTCACGCATTGGAACTTTAGCCGGTGTTTCGGAAAAAGGCTCTTTTAAAGAAAGTATGACTGCATTGGACCGGGACGTATTTTTGAGGGAATTGGATTATTACCGTGTATTAAATGAGTCAGATGCAGTGTTTAAATAATAAGCCGCGACGTAAGCCCCGCCATATAGCCCGGGTTAGTTGGTACAACGCAGTTGCCGAAGTGCGCCATATTCGGTAGTTAACGCCTAGGGCGGCTTTTATAGTATTAATACAAACAAGTTTTTGGTCTTGTGAACCAGATAGTGAAGCCGTAAGCAAGTGATACTCATTGTTACCTATGCTATCGGTTACGATATGTGAGGAGATAAAAAATGGAAGCCTATTCCGCCGTAGTTAAGTTCTTTCAGGAAGGTGGTATGTTTATGTACCCCATCTTGCTGGTTTTGGCGCTGGGTATCGCAATCGCCATTGAGCGATACATGTACTTAACCTACGCCAAGCAGACCAACCGGTCGATGTGGCAGAAGCTGGTGCCCTTGTTGCAGCGCAACGATTATAAACAGGCGATGTCAGTAAGCTCGGCATCCAAGGCGGATATCGGAAAAATCCTCACTTACGGACTGACACGGCTGCAGGCGTCCCGTAACCGGACCGACATTGAAATGGCGATGGAAGAAGGATTAATGGAAGTCATACCGCGTCTTGAAAAACGCACCCACTATCTGGCCACCTTTGCCAATATCGCAACACTGCTGGGATTATTGGGGACCATTATCGGCCTGATTCAGGCATTCACCGCGGTTGCCAACGCCAATCCCGCTGACAAGGCGGACCTGCTCTCCGCCAGTATTTCAGTTGCCATGAACACCACGGCATTTGGTTTGATTGTTGCCATACCGTTGTTATTGATCTTTACTGTACTTCAGACCAAAACAACGGAACTTGTGGATAGCATGGAAATGGCGACCGTGAAATTCCTCAATGTTATTTCCGAACATGCCAGGCAATAGTTTTACCTGGGCGGCAAACAAAGGACACAATTAGGACAACAGCATGTCACGAGTCCGTATACGGCGTGGTGACAAATCGCCACCAGAGCTTGAAATCACTGCATTCATGAACCTGATGGTAGTTCTCGTGCCATTTCTGTTGATTACCGCCGTGTTCTCGCAAATGTCGATTCTGGAGCTTAATTTACCGCCGGCAAATCAGCCGAGACCCGATCAGGATCAACCGCAAAAAGAAGTTAATTTTGAACTAATCATCCGGAAAAACTCTATTACCGTCGCCGATACTCTGGGCGGTCCGATTAAAAGTTTTGAAGCAACGGGCGGCAGCTTCGACATGAAAGGCATAAATGACTTGTTGTTGCGAATAAAGGAAAAATTTCCGGACAAGCTGAATATCACGCTGCTGCTGGAGCAAAATGTAAATTATGACATCCTGGTCCAGGTGATGGACGCGGTCCGTGTCGTTACGCAAATAGAAGAGGGCGTTCCCGTAAAAAGGGAATTGTTTCCTCAGATTGCAATAGGTGACGCGCCGCCTCCGGAACCGGTGGTTGAAGAGAAGGGTAAATAATGCAAGCGCATTCCCGTCGTGCGAAACGGATGGAACGCCATCACAAGCGCCACAAGCGTGGCGCCGGCCTGAATATGATTTCCCTGATGGATATTTTCACCATACTGGTGTTCTTTCTACTGGTTAGTTCATCCTCGGTGCAGGATCTTCCGAGCGCCAAGCAAATCAAACTGCCCGAATCCATTGCGGACAAACTGCCTAAGGAAACCGTGGTTATCGTCGTGAACAACGATGACATCCTGGTGCAGGGCAACAAGATCGTGGATGTGAAATCGGTAATCAACTCTGAAAATCCGGAGATCACACCGCTAAAGTTAGCGTTACTTGATCAGGCAAAACGTATCATCGTTAAGAAGGCCCCGGATGACAAGCCGGTAAACCGGGATGTGACTATCATGGGTGACAAGGAAATTCCTTATAGACTGCTGAAGAAAATCATGTATACCTGCACATTGGCCAGTTACGGCAATATTTCTTTAGCCGTGACCCGGAAATTGGAGCAAAAAGGGTAGTAAACAGTGACGGCATTATATCATTCCTATGTTTTGCCCTGGACCGCGATTCCGGAAGAGGATACACGGCTTAAGCGTAATCTTCAGATCGCACTGGTGCTGGCGCTGATTTTTGGACTGGTTGTGCCTTTTCTCCCGGTAAAGAAGATCGACAAAACACAGATAGAAGAACTTCCTCCCCGCCTGGCGCAATTGGTGGTTGAAAAACAAAAACCAAAACCACCGCCACCTCCGGAAAAGGTGGAAAAGAAAGAAAAACCCAAGGAAAAGAAAAAAGAGGAAAAGAAAGAAAAACCCAAGGAAGAACCCAAGCCGGAACCAAAGGAGAAATCCCAGGCAGAGCTGGTGGCGGAAGCGCGGAAAAAGGCAGCCAGTACCGGATTGCTTGCCTTGTCCGATGAGTTATCGGACCTGCGCGATACAACGCCCCAGTTAAACAAGTCAAAACCGCTGGCGAAAGGCGCAACCCAGGCCAAGACGGTGCAGCGGAGTATTTTGACCTCAGGCGTTGCCAGTGCAGGCAGCGGAGGCATTGATACTTCAAGTCTGAGCAGCGGCGTAGGCCGCAGCAGCCTCGCAGGCCGCCAAACCACGCAGGTCGACAGTCCGGTGGAACAAGTGGCGCAAAATGCGCGTATCGAAAGCGATAAACGCAGCAACAAAGCCAGCCGGACTTACGAAGAAGTGTCGTTGGTTTTCGATAAGAATAAAGGCGCGATTTATGCCCTGTACAATCGCGAGTTACGCACGGATCCCACATTGCAGGGCAAGATCGTTTTTGAAATTACCATCGATCCGGCCGGTAACGTTACCGATGTGAAAATTGTGTCCAGTGAACTCAATTCTCCGGAACTGGAGAAGAAGTTGCTCGCGCGTATCAGGCTATTCAATTTTGGTCCCAAGGAAGTGGAGACGCTGATCGTCACCTATCCTATTGATTTCCTGCCGCCCTAGGCAGGTGAATTGACGGGTGGTTTATTCACGAATTACGTTTCAATATCAGATTGCCATAATATGTCCGGCTGGCCGCATTGCTGATTGAGATGCCTGGCCAGCACAAACAAAAAATCCGATAAGCGGTTCAGATATTGCAGCACACTTTCGGAAACCGCCTCTTTATTATGCAATGCGACAACACTGCGTTCCGCGCGGCGGCAGACACTGCGCGCCTGATGCGTAAATGCAGCGGTTAACGTCCCGCCCGGTAATATAAAATCCTTTAACGGCGCAAGCCGTTTATTTAGATTGTCCAGCTGGTTTTCGAGATAAGTGACATGTTCAGATTTAATTAATTGATAACCTGGAAGCGACAATTCGCCGCCTAGATTAAACAGGTGGTGCTGGACGCTGGTGAGAATACGGCGAATATCATCACCGGGAGACTGAGTCAGTATTATCCCAATAACACTGTTTAACTCGTCAACGTCGCCGATGGCAGTTATCCGTGCATGATCCTTGGCAACGCGGCTGCCGTCGCTTAATCCCGTCGCGCCATTGTCTCCGGTGCGAGTGTAAATTTTTGACAGCCGGTTTCCCATAATCTTTTAACCACCCAGTAGTTTGTACTCGACCGGCAACACGGTATCTACGGGTTTGCCGCGTAGCCAGACTTCAATACCCTGTAGAGTGGATATGCTGTTTAATGTATCCAATGCCGCTTGATCCAAAACCTGATATCCAGAAGTGGATATTACTCTAATCCGGGAAAGTTGACCATTTGGCTCGACGCGCAGGCCGAGTTTAACCATGCCCTGCCAGCCATTGCGTTGCGCCAGCCTCGGATAGGTGAAATATTCCGAAAACGCAAGGTTCAGCCGTTGCGTGACCATGCGGGCACTTTCCTGCAATTGAAGGTTGCGCTGATGGCCGGGTGTGTGCGGCGGTTGTTCGAGTTGGGGTTGATCATGCGTCAGTTGTTTGGTGCGTTGGAACCGTGGCGCCTGTGCGCTCAATTCCTCTAACTGTAATTTTGCAGCGCGGTCAAGAAGGTTTGAAAAGTCACTGGGCAAAGGGGCCGGATGGTTTATGACTGGCGGTGAAACCGGATTGTCATTAACGGATGGTCGCAGCGACGGTGTTACGCGCGGCGGATTATTATTATGTTGCCTGCTATTGATTGCGGCAGTCGCAATGGCCGATTGCGTTAGCGGGGGTTTGATCAACGACACAATTAATAATTGATCTTCCGGTTTTGCCGGTGAGTAAACGCGCGGTGGCGCAGGCGCTGTAGCAGGCCACATAAGCGCTGCGTGAATCGCCAGGGAAAGCGCGCAAAACGCGGTAAGCCGAGTGTTCAAGCAGCGGGGTATCAGTATGACTTTGCTCACATTGATTGCCTGAATTGTTGATCAGTGTTGATACTCAATCGACAGCATCAAAAAACGGTTCTGCGCGTTATATCCCGAGGCAAGCTGATATTCCTTATCGAACAGGTTTTCAATATGGGTTTTGACTTGCCACGCCGGATTCAGCCGGTAGAGATAGTTAAGGTTCACGATGCCATAAGAGGGCAGCGTTGTGTCAAAGTCCGCGCGCTCGCTGGTTGCCAATAATTCCGCGCCGATCATGTGCTGATTTTTTTGGTGCTGGACCGCCATCGTCAAGGAGCGTTTGGCGCGGCGCAGCAGAATGTCACCCGTGACCTGGTCCCGCGGATCCTGGAAAATAATTTCCACTCTGGAAGACCAGTTTTGCCGGCGCAACTGGTAGCCGAGTTCCAGGCCGCGGATGCGGGCGCGGCCAATGTTTTCCAGCATGCTGGTCGAAAAATCCCAGTTAATCAAATTATCGATATCATTTTGAAACAGGCTTGCTGAAAAAGAATGCTGGTTGTCAGGTTTGTAACGCGAACCTAATTCAATATTTTTCGAGGTCTCCGCCTTAAGCTCCGGATTGCCGCCAAACCCGTAGCGGTCCACATGGCTGGGCGCGCGAAAGCCGGTTCCAATCCCTGCTAATAATTTCAGTTGCGGCGATATTGAATAGCCATAATCCAGATTATAGGTTGTTTCACTGCCAAAGTTTCTGTCATCGGTATAACGCAGCGCGGCGACCAGATGGTTTGAAGCAAAGGTAAAATCGTCCTGCAGAAAAACGGCCTTTACAATATTGTTCTTGCCGGCATCCGGCAGCGCTGAACCAAAACTGATGAAATCAACTTTTTCATCGGCGTAATACAAACCCGCGCTGAGCAGGTTGTTGTCATTAATATCAATGTCGGATTGAAAATCCACGGCATCACGCGTTGTTTTTGCCCGGTCGTCACTTTGGTTTTGGGTAATGTCATCGATTGCCTGGCTCAGTTTCAGGTGGGCGCTGGCGTGTGCGCCAAGGGCGGATTTGACTGACACTGATCCAACATTATTATTGAAATCTTGATCCGCGGTATCGCCAAGAAAGGTCAGGTATTCCGTGGCGCCCCGGGCTGTCCAATAAGCCAGATCTATCCGGGTTGAGCCAAACGTCGAATTAACATAGGCGTTAAGGGAATTATTTTCATGGCCCCGGTCTATCGACGAAGTGGTCAGGGCGGGAAATCCATCGGTTGTAAATCGCTTGGCATCGATGCCAATGCGGGTATTGTTAACCATGGTGTGATAAGCGGCATGAAACTGCCGGGTGTTATCCGTTCCCGCACCGGCATCCGCCTGTATTATATCGTCCGCTTGCGTGCTTTTGCGCGTGATGATATTCACCACGCCGCCGATGCCTTCCGATCCATACAGTGAGGAACGCGGACCCTTGACGATTTCAATTTGCTCGATCAAATCGGGGCTTATATTTTGTATCGCGGCGATTGATACGGTGCGCGCGTTTATTTTTATGCCGTCAATCATAACAATGACATGATCGCTTTCCGTGCCGCGGACAAAAAATGTCGTCGTCTGTCCGGGTCCGCCGTTGCGCGATAATTCGATGCCTGCATGCAAACGCAGCAATTCCGCAACATCCCGCGACTGGCTGACTTCAATATCCTGCCGCGTTATTACAATGGCCGGCGTTAGTGTTTGATCCGCGATTTGCGCCGTGCGCGTTGCGGTAACAATCACCGGTTCAATGTCATCAGCCGCAAGCACTGCAGCCGGATAGTACAAAAATCCCCAAAAAAATCCTGCGAAACAGGCGAATTTGACGTGGTTTTTATTAATCATTTTTCCCCTCACGTATCAATAAAGCGCACACCCGCGCCGATAGTTCTTTAAAGTTAATTATTGTGTTGAGAGGGAACTGACTGATGGGAGCTGGGGAAACAATCGCAGAGGAACAGCCGCAGTTGTCGCTTGAGCCCGCCGCCGTCGCCCTCCGCAACCTGTGTACGAGTACCTTTGGCCGGTCTCCGGACTGATGAGTGGAATCGATATCCCTCGGTAGAAGCCTTCCCACACTCATATACCATTCATAGGTATAGATTTGTGCAGTGGCGGTGAATCTACCGTTTACTCAATCACCGTTGCGGGGGCAGTGCCGGATTTATCATGTCGCGACCTGAGGTGGATACAATGATGCGCCGGCTTCCCGTTTCATTCCTCCGGATAGAAAATCCCGTTGGAACACCAAAAGCAGCCTGGACTGTAGACGCCGTAACCGTTACTGTCAAGGGAAATGAATAATTTGTGAAATTAATCAATGAGCGATGACTGGTTTTTCAGCGGGTTATGAGTTAACGTTAAGGCTTATCCTCGAAGTTTGTTCAAGCGCGCCCAAAGCGCCCTAGGTAAGTGGTTCGATGCAGAAAATCATGGTGTTAAACGTCAAAGGCGGTTGTGGTAAAACCACGATCGCTACCAATCTGGCGGCCTGTTACGCAAGCCGTGGT
>JAKEGK010000088.1 GCA_022627515.1 Gammaproteobacteria bacterium | reverse complement strand
CAAAAGTTATTCAAAGCGCGGCTGCGCGATGTGCGCCGCTATGTCAAGTCATTGCTTATTATTTTTTTACTTTTTCTCCTATGAGACTCTAAACTCTAGTTAATAAAACTAAAATTGTAAAAACCAAAATTGACAACAGTACGGACAAGTGAATGGACATTATTTACCTGAACGATTTGGAAATTGAAGCCATTATAGGAATTTTTGACTGGGAACGTCGAGTAAAACAAAAGGTCCGGTTAAGTCTGGAGATGGCCGTGGATATCAGCAAGGCTGCGCACAGCGATAATATAGACGACACATTAAACTACAAGCTGGTGGCGAAACGCCTGATAGATTTCGTTGGTAAAAGTGAATTTCAGCTGGTAGAAACCCTGGCCGAACGCGTTGCCGGGATTATCCTGACAGAGTTCAATATCCCCTGGGTGCGCGTCAAGCTCAATAAACCGGGGGCGGTGCGTTACGCCGGTGATGTCGGTGTAATCATTGAGCGCGGCAGCAAATCCCAATAAACAGAGGCCGGATCGTGACGCAGGTTTATGTCAGTGTGGGGAGTAACATCAACCGCGAAACCATGGTGCGTTCCTGTATAGCTGAACTGGACGAGACGTTTGACGGACTGGTGAAATCGTCCGTTTACGAAAGCATTGCTGTCGGATTTGAGGGTGACAATTTTTATAATCTTGTGGTGGGTTTTAAGGCGGATGATCCCCGGGAGGTTGCGAGGATACTGCGCGCCATTGAATTGGCCCACGGCCGTCACCGCGGTGAAAAACAATTTGCCCCGCGCACACTGGATCTGGATTTGTTGCTGTTCGGTGATCTGGATCTGCATAGCCAGGGTCTGGACGTGCCGCGCAATGAAATCATCCGCTACGCCTTTGTGCTGGGGCCTCTTGCCGAACTGGCGCCCGAAGCAATTCATCCGTCGCTTAAAAAGTCCTATCAGGACTTGTGGTCTGAATATTGCCGGGACAATCCTGAACAAGCCGATTCCATCTGGCCGGTGACGTTCCTCTGGTGATGTCATAAATGTATTAAAAACAATCTATTAATCCTGCTTTTTAATGCAAAGCACGGCAATTAAAAGTAAATAAACCGAATTTTTATCCGATATATTTGCCACCATAATCCCATTTTTGTCGTGAATAAAACACATAATGGATTTTTTCATGGCTGTATACACCTATACTTCTTCTTAACAGTGCTCCGCTTCTGGTATATATAGATTATGTACAACGGAAAAGAATCAGCCAGTTATTATCTGGAAGACCAGCCGGCGGCTGAGAGTCAGCCTAGAAAACCCAAATTGTTGATCGTGGATGACTCCGCGACGATTCGCGCCACTTTATCCCGCGCCGTAGGCGATGAGTTTGACTCCCATGAGGCGACTAACGGTGAAGAAGCGTTGCAGCTGCTGGAAAATGATCAGGGAATCGATCTGGTGGTTACTGACCTGTCCATGCCCAAGCTCGACGGATATGGACTGATAAAGTATATGCGGGCGCATGAGTCTTCGCGTTTGGTTAATATGCCGGTTATTGTTGTGACCGGCGCTAACGACACCGAAGCCAGGGAGCAGGCGTTTATTGCCGGCGCCAATGATTTTATCGGCAAGACCAGCGACCATGTGGAATTTCTCGCGCGCGTGCGAGCTCACGTCAAACTGGCGCAGACTATCCAGGAACTGGAGCAAAGCCGGCGCTATCTGAAAGAGCAGGCGGATACCGATCCGCTGACCAAACTCGCTAACCGGCGCAGTTTTTTTGCCTCGGCATCGACGAGCCTGGCGCAGATGCGGCGCCAGAGTGAAGACTTCAGTGTGATTATCCTGGATATCGACCACTTTAAACGCATCAATGATACCTACGGTCATCAGGCGGGCGATGTGGTGTTGCAGCAACTGGCTATGGTTTTGTCCACGGCCATTCGTGAAGGCGATTCCCTGGCGCGCATAGGCGGCGAAGAATTCGTGGTGGCGTCACCCTATACCAACCGTCTGGCGGCCATCGTGCTTTCCGAACGCTTGCGCCGCGCGGTGGAAAATTCCGAGTTCATGTTTGAAGGCAACCGGATTCCCGTGACAATCAGTCTGGGTATTTCCTCCATGAGCAAAGGCAATGATGACGTGGATAAACTGCTCGCGATTGCCGATTCGCGTTTATATCTGGCGAAGCAGAAAGGCCGCAACCGCATTTGCGCTTCGGATAAAGCCGGCAAAGCCGACCGGCTGGTGGATACCGATATGGTGTGCCCCAGGCTGGATGACGCCATAACCATGATCAAGCACGGCAATACGTTTCGTTTGCAACCCCACCTCTACGAACTTGGGGAGCAGCTGATACCCGTTCTGGAACTGATCAGTAATCAAAAAACCGATCCGCCGCTGGATATCGAAACCATCAAAAAAGCGATCGAATCTCTGCTGAAGCCGGACTAGCAACAGCGCGTATTACACTTTCTGCCACACCAGAAGCCGGTTGTTGACCGGCATTTCATAATCGTGGATTAACTTCAGATGATGCTGGCCGGCGATCTCGTCGAGGGCTTCGAAGTTGCGGATGCCGCTTTTCGGATCCCTGGCTTTAAGCCATTCATCAAAATGCGCGTTGCTTTCGCTGGTGTATTTGCCGCCATAGTTGAATGGACCGTATAAACAGAATTTTCCACCCTTCTTGATAACCGCGCCGATCCCGCGGAACATTTCCACGACTTCGGGCCATGACATGATATGCGTGGTATTGGCGCTGAATACGGCGTCGTATTGCTGGGCGGGCCAATGGTGTTTTGTCACATCCAGCTCCAGGGGCGGCAGTACATTATTCAGGTCGGCGTCGGCAATCCAGGCGTTAATGCTGCCATGCTGCTCCAGAACGTCGCTGGGTTGCCAAAGCAGGTGCGGCAATTGCGCGGCGAAAAACACCGCGTGCTGGCCGGTGCCGCTGCCGATTTCCAGCAGGGTGTGGGCGTCGGTTAACTCCGTGCGCAATACCTCAAGAATGGGAAATTTGTTTTCTTCAGAGGATTCGGAATAGGATTTCATCTTTCTGCCTCGTCAGCTGTTCAATGAGCGGCCACCATCCACAGTGATGATATGTCCCGTGGTGTAAATGGCGTCGCGGATCAGGAATACGACGGCTTCGGCGATATTTCTGGGATCACCGCGCCGTTTCAAAAACGTCCGGGAGATAATCCGTTGCTTGGTGACTTCATCCAGTTCTATTTCCGGCCACAGTATTGCGCCGGGCGCAATGCCGTTAACCCGTACTTCCGGACCCAGTTCGCAGGCCAGCGATTTGGTCAGCATGGCCAGCCCGGCTTTGGCCATACTATATACCGGGTAGCGTTTTAACGGGCGGTCCGCGTGAATATCGACGATGTTAACGATGCAGCCCTGGCGTTCTTGTAGATGAGGCGCCGCCGCTTGTGACAGGAAGAATGGCGCCTTCAGGTTGGTGCCGATGAGGTCATCCCATTGTTCTTCGTTAACCGTGCCTATGGGGCTCGGATAGAAACTGGAAGCGTTGTTAACCAGCACATCCAGTTTGCCCCACGCGGCGACAGCGTCCTTGATGACCGCCGGAAGTTTTGGATAGTCCAGCAAATTGGCTTGCACCAATACCACGGAATTTTCCCGCAGCGTGTTCAGTTCTTTTTGAAATTCCAGCGCGCGGGCGCGGGAACTGTGATAATGCAGCACCAGGTTGGCGCCCAGGGCGTGCAGGGTGCGGGCGATTTGCGCGCCCAGCCGGTGCACCCCGCCGGTAATCAAAACGGCTTTACCGGCAAGTCCGGAATTCGATGCGTTAGCCGGCGACTCTGTGCTATTCTCCACGCATTTACCCCTGTTGGTTTTTATACTGTCACTGTAACTTAAAATAGTAATTAACGAAATCCATCAATTAGTCCCGTTTGCTCCATGTGTATTGGGACCGGCATGAATATTCGTTCAAAGACCATGAATTCACTGGAAAAACAGTTGCTTCAGCTTCCTGTGCCGGACGAGGACGCGCAGCGTCACAGCCGGCAATTGATCCGCTTGCTGGGTAACGAGATCGAGGAACAGGGCGGCCGCATCAGCTTTGAACGTTACATGTCACTGGCGCTGACCGCGCCCGGCCTGGGGTACTATGTAGCGGGTAACCAGAAACTGGGTGCCCGTGGAGATTTTGTCACCGCGCCGGAAATATCATCGTTATACTCCCGCTGCCTGGCGCGCCAGTGCGCGCAGGTACTCACTCATCTGGCAAGTAGTGGTGAAGCCGGTATACTGGAGTTCGGCGCGGGTTCCGGCATTATGGCGGCGGATATTTTGCTGGAACTGGAGCGCCTGGATACCCTGCCCTCACGTTATTCCATCCTCGAAGTCAGTGGCGAACTCAAGCACCGCCAGAAACAAACCTTGCAGCAGAAAGCCGCGCATCTCATGGATCGTGTTCATTGGCTGGATAGCTTGCCGCCTCCCGGATTCCGCGGTGTGATTCTCGCCAACGAAGTGCTGGATGCTCTGCCGGTCCATCTGTTCTTCAAGGAAAACGACAGGCTCGGTGAGTTTTACGTTGCCTGGAACGGTGAGCGGTTCATTTGGGAAAAAGGTGATTTCAGCAATAAACCGGTGGCGGCGCGTGTCAATGAATTGAGCCGGTCATTACCGGATAGTTATCGTTCCGAAATTAACCTGGCCATGGATGCCTGGATTGCATCCGTCGCGGGGATTATCGGTCAAGCGGTGGTGTTAATCATTGATTATGGTTTTCCGCATCATGAGTATTACCATCCGCAGCGCGACCGCGGCACTTTGATGTGTCATTACCGGCATCGTTCGCACGGCGATCCATTTGTTTATCCGGGACTGCAGGATATAACGGCGCACGTGGATTTTACCGCCGTCGCCGAGGCGGCGCATGCCGCGGGATTGCAGGTTGCCGGTTATACTACCCAGGCCATGTTTTTACTTGCAAACGGCCTGGAGAACATGCCGCAGTCAATTGATGTCAACGACCCGGAGTTTTTACGGCTGGCGCGGCAAATAAAAATCTTGACCATGCCGGGTGAAATGGGGGAGTTGTTCAAGGTGATCGCCTTGAACAAAGGCTGTGATCTATTCTTGCAGGGATTTTATCTGCAGGATTTGCGTGGCAGGTTGTGATGAAACAGCATATTAATTAAGTAGCAGGAAATTGTATGTCAGAGAAAATCAAGCAAACGCAATCCATGCTGGCCAAACATCATGGTGATGGCGGCGAGTTTGCCCGGTTAATGGAAGCATCCTATGCCAGCCGTTTTAACGATCAGTTCTGGCAGATGTGGGAACGGGAGATACTGCCATACCTGCCGGCGGCGCCGGTGGTGGTTGATCTTGGCACGGGACCGGCGACGTTTATCAAGCATCTCGTTGCGAAGTATCCCGGTATTAAAGCCTTTGGCGTGGAGTGCGCGCCCTACATGCTGCAGGCGGTGGGTGAATTGCCGGCGAACGCCGAAGTGATCGAAGCGGATTTGCAGGATCCTCATCTTCCCTTTGTTGATAACAGCGTGGATGCCGCAATTGCGTCGGTGGTGGTGCATGAAATGCATCAGCCTATTCGTATGTTCCGGGAAATCCTGCGCGTTTTAAAACCGGCGGCGAGATTTTATATTTATGACTGGATAAGGGCGCCGCTGCAGAACTATCTGCAGATTATGGGCGGCAATCCCTTTGACGAAACCCTTCCGCTTGAGTCGCTGGAAGATCTGTTTATTCACTTTATAGAGCATAACCGTTTCAGTCTTGATGATCTGGTGTTTATGTTGAAGAATACCGGCTTTCGCATAATTGACAGCGCGATCCAGAACCAGGGGCAGCATGCATGGCTGCTGGTGGAAAAACCACGATAATTGATTAAGCTGATTTAATGGATTTATTACAAGCTATCGCATTAGCCTTAATGCAAGGCATAACGGAATTTCTTCCTGTCTCCAGTTCGGCGCATTTGATTTTACTGCCGCAAATGGTGGAAAACTGGCCGGATCAGGGACTGGCGTTTGATGTCGCGGTGCACGTCGGGACATTGAGTGCGGTGCTGATCTATTTCCGGCATGAGTTGACCGAAATGGCCATGGACTGGACCCAGTCGATGAAAACCCGTCAACAAACCATGAACAGCCGTCTGGCGTGGGCGGTATTGTTCGGTACGATTCCGGTAGGGATGGCCGGATTGCTGTTCAAGGATTTCATTGAATTGAATCTGCGCTCGCCGGCCGTGATAGCGCTGGCGACGATTATTTTCGGATTATTGCTGTGGTGGGCGGATGTGGCCGGCAAACGCAATCGTGATGAATACACGATCACAGTCCTGGATGTGATTGTTATCGGATGCGCGCAGGCCATTGCCCTGATACCCGGCACGTCGCGTTCGGGGGCAACCATGACCGCCGGATTGTTGTTGGGATTAACCCGTGAAGCGGCCGCGCGGTTTTCTTTCCTGTTATCGATACCGGTCATACTGCTATCCGGCGCATTGGTTACATTTGACCTGATCAGGGAAGGGTCGCCGGTGGAATGGTCATTGATGATAATCGGCACCGTGCTTGCCGGGGTTACGGCTTATTTGTGCATACATTTCTTCCTTAAACTGCTGGAACGCATCGGTATGCTGCCGTTTGTGATTTACCGCCTGATTATGGGCGCCGTCTTGTTTTACACGTTTGGCTTCACCCCTTAGTTAGCGGCTCAATCCCTATTCAATCAGCCTTCCATCCCGGTTTTTAACTGTTCTTATTTTGTTTTCGGATTGGGATGCCTCTGGACGGTAAATACGATGGGCTGGCGTTGCATTTTGTAAGCATTCACCATAACCATCCTGTTGATGATCAGGTTGTTGCTTTCGATCATGTCGACTATTTTCGGAATATTCCACAACCAGCCTGCCTGGTAAAAGATCGTTGCGCCGGGCTTCATGTAATTTTGCACTTCCCGGAAAAAACGCTCATGCACTTCCCAGAGTTCCTTGCCTTGTTCATTATAGGGATAATCGATGTTAAAAATTATGACATCAAACTTTTCGTTTTCTTTTACGGGGCCAAACAGGTCACCCTGCCGGGCGTCGATGATATGCGAGAGATCGTGAAATTTGGCGTTATAGATAGTGTCGTCCACGGCGTCCTGATTAAGATCAGTTGCCACGACCTTGGCGGCTTTTTCCGCCGCGAAAATCGCCTGAATACCCGCGCCCGTGCCGATATCCAGAACTTCGTCGCCGTCGTTAACGGCAATATTTTCCAGGAGAAACACGCTTTGAACGGAAGGCACCACCGTGGACTTGGTGATAAAAAATTCTTTGCCATTGGCAATTACTTTATACTGGCTGGGATTATTCAACTGATACCCGTAATATATCAACTCCAGTTTTCCCGGATGTTCAATGACGTTGCGGAATCCTGTTGATTGCGAGCATGACGATATTATAAAAACGGTTGCGCAGGTCAGTAATGAATTGAGGTATTTCATAAGCGTTGTTCGTTCTTCGGGTGTTGGATTTGTACGCGGTGCTTAACAGGTAACATATAATAAGGTGATTTATACAGTTTGCCTAGTGCAAAGCTGTGGTGCGCGCAGGTCCAGTCATACATTAAGTAGTTATCAATCCGCATGCCCGGTTATTTCTGCGGAGTTTCGCCGGCATGCGATCTGTTGAGCGTTGTCGCACACAAAAAAAGGAACAGTTTACGAACACCATTTACTTGCATTTACTGGGCGGAATCGCGGCCTTGAGTTCAGCGTTTTGCTGGGCCGTGTCCGCTGTGTTGTTTCAGCAGGCTGGCCAGCAAATATCAGCAGCCGCCATGAATCTGTTCAAGGGTGTTGTCGCGATTGTGTGCATCGGGTTGTTGTTGATTCCCTTTGGCCTTGCCGATGTATCAGGAGACGCCTTTCTACTGTTGGCGGCCAGCGGACTGGTGGGCATTTGTCTGGGCGATACGCTGTATTTCATGACCATCAAGCGCCTGGGGTCGCGGTTAACACTCCTGATAGGCAGCCTGATACCGGTTGCAACGGCGTTAATCGCCATTACCATGCTGGGCGAGAACATTGGTATTAACGCCGCGGCAGGATTGTTGTTAACCATTGTTGGTGTAACCTATGTGCTTTGGGAGCGCAGCGTGGTTAAAGCGGAGTTTACCCAGTGGCGGGCGGGTCTCGCATTCGGCGTGCTGTTTGTTTTGGCAAATGCGCTGGGCATCATTCTCACCAAGGTGGGTGTCAAGGATATTCCGGCGCTGGATGCCACGTTAATCAGGACGCTTTGGGCGGTTTCCGGATTGGTTTTGTGGGGATTGCTCAGCCGTTCGCTGTTGAGCTGGGTCAAACCGCTGCAGAACAGCAAATTGCGCACTCGCTTGCTGTTTGCCTCCGTTATCGGAGCGTTTTTAGGCGCCTGGCTTTCCGTGGCCGCCTTGAAGTACACACATGCCGCGGTGGCGGTGGCATTGAACTCCACAAGCCCGCTATTTGTATTGCCGTTGGCAATGGTTATGTTGAAAGAGCAGCTTACCTGGCGGGCAGTCAGTGGCGCGTTTGTGGCGATTATGGGGGTTGCGGTGTATTTCTTCAGCCTGGATTGGTAGAGGAAGGGTAATGTTGCGTAGCCTTGCAGGACGGCACAAAAATTTTTCCGGGTGCGTAACATGATCTGGATCATGTTGACTGGCGGCTAACACGCATTTCTAATGTTACGGTTGTTTTAAATTCCGCGTGAGTGGGATTTGTGATAATCATGGGCGCGGTGGTTTTGCGCAGTCCTGACGAATTGTCAGTTGCATTTCACAAGTTATAAAAAGTGGGGTAGTAAAAATGAAAATGCCGAAGTTGAGTTTTGTGCTGCTGGCGTGGTTACTGTTTGCCGCGCAATCCGCGGTTGCGGAAGATATGCTGGATGTGCCGGTGGGAATTTCGCCGGTGATGAGTTCCGCAGCGATGTTCATTGCCTTGGAAAAAGGCTACTTCAAGGAACAGGGATTAAACGTCATTATTAATCCTTTCAAGGCATCCGGCGCCAAAATGGCGCCGTTCCTCGCATCCGGCCAGTTATTCGTGGGTGGCGGCAATATCAATGCGGGAATGTACAATGCGATCGCCAATGATATCCCCATAAGAATCGTCTCTGATAAAGGCATTGTCAGCCCCGGGCACGGTTATCTGGCCCTGATAGTGCGCAAGGATCATGTGGATAGCGGCCGTTTTAAAAGTTTCAAGGATTTAAAAGGCATGAGCATGGCTGTAACCGCCAAGGGTGTGTCACAGCAGATCGTGACGGAAATGTATCTGAAAAAAGCCGGGCTGAGTCTGGATGATATCGATCTCAAATTTCTGGCTTACGCGGATATCAATATAGCGCTGGCCAATAAATCCATCGATGCGTCCGTGCAAATTGAGCCGCTGGTGGCGGAGTCTGTGGAAAAAAATATCGCCGTGCGCATATCAGGCAATGATGAGATTTATCCTGATCAGCAAAGCGCCGCAATCTTTTATTCGCCCGTATTTATGCAAAAATATCCTGAGCAGGCCAAAGGTTTTATGGTGGCGTATGTGAAAGGCTTGCGAGACTATAATAACGCGTTTGAAAAAAACCAGGGCAGGGATGAGATCATTAATATCCTGATCAAGCATACCAAGATCAAAAATGCCGCAATCTACGCCAAAGTGGTGCCGGTAGGATTAAATCCCGATGGCATGGTTAACATGCTGAGCCTGAAGCAGGATGCCCAGTGGTATCATGAAAAAGGTTATGTCAAGGAATTGCCTGACATCGATAACATTGTAGATTTGAGTTACGCAAAACATGCGGTCAAAGTTTTAGGGCCTTACAAATAATCCCCCTAAATATCCTCTGTTAAATGTCGTGTTCGTCATGATGGTGAAGGCCGGTATCGAGGTATGTATAGAACAAACCGGATACCGGTTTTACCCAGGTGGCGCGTTTGCCGGAATAACAGCGTATAACAAATATTGGCTTGTTCAGCTGCGCATCGAGTGGCAGGAAATGGACTAAAGTAGTAAAAAGCAGAAAGGCTGTGTATTCTGACGCGGCTTGCTTTTTTACTCGAATTGAAAACTATAACCCGGATCATGTTGCTTGTCTGAGAATGGCTATTTCTGAAAATTTCCAAATATCCTGCTCGCGGTTAAGCAAACGCTTTGTCAACAGAGGCGAAACGCTGACTGCTTTTGAAGATATCAGTTTCCAGGTGCGGTCCGGTGAGTTCGTCTGCGTATTAGGGCCCAGCGGCTGCGGCAAAACCACGTTGCTGCGCACCATTGCGGGATTGGAAACCCACACGGATGGGGAGCTTGTGGTAAAAACCTCACGGGCAGACGGGAATCCCGATATCGGCATGGTGTTTCAGGAACAGGCTTTGTTTCCCTGGATGACGGTCTATGACAATCTGGCGTTTGTTCTCGGGAATAATCCCGATTTTTTACAGGCGGAAATTCCCTCCATTGTTAACGAGTTTCTGGTGAAAGTGGGCCTGGAAAAATTTGCCCGCTACTATCCGCACCAGTTGTCCGGTGGTATGAAACAAAGAGTCAGTATCGCGCGCGGCTTCGCCACGCGGCCTGAAATACTGTTAATGGATGAGCCGTTTGTGTTTCTGGATTTTCAAACCCGGTTGCGCCTGCACGAATTGCTGTTATCACTCTGGCAATCTTTTCAAAAGACCGTGGTGTTTGTCACCCACGATATTGAAGAAGCTGTGCTGCTTGCCGGCAGGGTTATAGTAATGACCGCCCGGCCCGGTAAAATCAAGAAAACCATCGATATCAACCTTGACCGGCCGCGGGATATTTTTGCGATCCGTCATAAAAAGCTGTTTCTGGGCTATATACAGACGATTACTGAGCTGTTAAAAGAAGAAATGCAGTCACTGGAAATTGAATAATCTCCGATGAACTCCGTTCGTAATGATGCCAAGCGCTTGTTGATTTATACCATCTCACCCGCCGTGCTGTTTGTGGTGTGGGAAATATGCGCCCGCGCCGGATTTCTGGATGTGCGGTTTTTCCCGGCGCCCAGCACCATATTTTATCACCTGTTTTTTGTCAGTCCCGAAGAAGGCATCGTAACGGATGTTATTTTCAGCGTATACCGTATCTTTGCGGGGTATTTTGCCGGTTGCGCATTGGGGATGATGCTGGGTATCGGCATGGGCCTGTCGCATCTGCTGCGTATGGCTTTTTATCCATTGATCATCGTTACCTACCCGATACCCAAGATCGCCATTTTGCCATTGATCATGCTGATATTTGGCATCGGGGATTTGTCAAAAATTGTCGTTGTCGCCATTGGAAGTTTCTTTCTGGTGCTGATGAATACTTTGCATGGCGTGGATAGCCTCGCCAAAATCTATTACGATGTGGCGGCTGTCTACCGGATCAGCCGGCGCAATTTTATTTTCAGAATTGTCATTCCCGGTTCATTGCCATCGATTTTTACCGGCCTGAAACTGGCCATCGGCTACAGCCTGGTGATTGTGGTGGCGGCAGAGTTTTCCGGCGCCGATAAGGGTATTGGTTATTTGATCTGGCAATCGTGGGAAACGTTTTCCATCAACTCCATGTATGCCGGAATATTTGTTATCGGTGTGTTGGGATTTATCTTTTCCTACACCTTGGATTTGCTGGAGCGCCGCCTTGTGCCTTGGAAGGATAAAAAGTAATAGAACCTGTCACAAAATTGCTGCGCCCGCTAATTTTGCGATAGATTCCATGTATTGAAGGCTTGAATGGCGAGTATCAACCGACAGCAATTTGCGGCGGTGCGCGTATTACTTCCTGAAACGGCATGTAGTCGGGATTGAAGAATTGCGTCGCCACTTCGTCGGCGAAGTATTTGCCCAGTTTGGTGAGGCAGATGTCCTGATCATTTTCTTCGAGCAATCCCAGTTGTTTTAACCAGGCAACTTCATTCTTGAAAACATGGCTGATGTTTTCCCCGGTGCGTTCGGTAAAGAGTTGCTTGTTCACTTTCATATTCTTGAGCGGCAGGATAAAAGACCGGCGCAGTTCATCGTCTTTGGTGCGGGCTTTACCGCGGTTAATCGCCACTTTGCCCTGATCGATCAGCGAATAATAATTTTGCAGGTTGGTGTCGCCCACGTTGATGGCGAACACGCCGCGCAGGGTCGACCAGGCTGACACACCCACGCCCGCCACATCAGCCAGCTCCGCCGCCCAGTCGCGCAAATAATGGGAGATGTATTCCGGTTTTCTGGCGAAGCAACGGGTTTGATATTCATGAAAACCGTGTTCCTCGGAAATTAAAATGCCGAGGTATTTCATCAGCAGGACTTCATCTGTATCGGGGAAGCGTTCCGGATGTTTCTGCGCATGCACGATGATGTTGCCCTGGCGGTCGCCATGTTGTTTGATGCGCAGGCGGTACAGCTGATAGCCTTCAATGTCCAGCGTAACGGCTTCCAGCATGTGCCGGGTCCACATTTCCACAGTCTGGTTGGGATAGCCGTAGATCAAATCGATAAACACATTTTCGATGCCGGCCTTGCGCATATTGCGGATGGATTCGAGGGTGTGTGCGTGGGTATGAACCCGGCCCATGTAACGCAGGATGTCATCATCGAATGACTGCACGCCAAGACTGATGCGGTCGACACCGTAATCTTTCATGATGCGGAGTTTTTCGTAACCTTCTTTCCCTAATAGCGTGCCGGGTTCGGCTTCCACGGAAAACTGCGTGCAACCACTCAGATCGTAATGCGTGGTATACATTTTCATGAAACGTTCCATTTTTGCCGGGGAAGGATAAGTCGGTGTTCCGCCGCCAATGAGCACCGATTGCACTGGTATGGCATCGAGTCCCATGTTCTGCTTGTACAGAATCATTTCCCGTTCCAGGTAATCCAGATAAATGTCGACTTCTTCTGACTTGCTTTTGGTTTTGGTAATCCAGTGGCAGAAGGTGCAGCGGGAAGGGCAAAACGGAATATGGGCATAACCCAGCAGTGGCCGCGCGCGGCGCTGCTGAAGGTTGTCAAACAATGGCCCCTGGTCCATGTCCGAGAACATGGTCAACGGCGGATAACCAATTACCGGAAAGAATTTCGCGCCACGCTCCGGCAGAATACCGGAATCCCGGATGGATTCGACGCCGATATCGATCATTTCCAGGCGAGCGCGCTGGATCCAGCTTGCTGTATTCATTTGACTGCCCCCGATGATTACCACAAAAAGGACAGGGATTAGCGTTTGTTGCCGGAATGAATATCCCAGGCAATCCCGTTCCTTTGGTTCATCGTATTATTTTTTACCTGTCAGGTCTACGCTAATACACGGTTTTTGGTGAATCTTAACCACGAAAGACCGCCAACCAGCCCCGCGATTCCAATGGCGGCGCAAATAATCTGATAGGCGGGATACAGCTCAAATTCATTAATACCCATGCCATAGAGAGCGACGAAACCTACCCAGGTAGCGCCTGAACAATGGTCAATGACCGTGATATAAGAAACGGATAACGCCGCGAAAAAAATACCCGCGGCGCAGGCAATGAGAGGGCCAGGCGGAATACTTATTGCTTGTTGCCGGTAGGTGGCGATCACCCAACCCATTATCCCGGACAGCGCGATGAATATAAGCGAGGTGTAGGTATCGTATTCAAGGGTCCACAGATTCAAACCACTGCGGGCGTCATGATGCGCAAAGGCGAACACGGACTTGGTGGCAAGAAAATGCAGTGAATAGAGGGGATGTTCCGGCCAGATAATTTGGAAAATGCCGAGAAACTGTCCAATAGGTATCAAAACATGGTTAACAGCTTTAGCATTGAGCGCCATGACGATGATGAGCCCGGCAATAAAATGCGCCAGAAGCACCGCGGTACTCCATCGTATCCAGGTGCGATTAAATTTTGTCTTATCGTGGAAGGAAAACATCGGCACTCAACAGGGGAAAATTATAATATCGTACCATATTAAGTAAAATTTAAATCGTTTGTACCGCTATCTATTATATTGTACCGCTATTTAACGAAGACGGCCGCCGGCAAAAAGACAACATGACAACCTATGCGATTGGAGATGTTCAGGGATGCTACGATGAATTGCAAGCATTACTGGACCTGCTGAAATTTGACTTTCGAAACGATACCCTGTGGCTGACCGGGGATTTGGTCAATCGCGGTCCGCGTTCGCTGGAAGTGCTGCGTTTCATCAAGTCCCTGGGCGAATGCGCGGTGACGGTGCTGGGAAATCATGACTTGCACCTGCTCGCCGTGGCCTACGGTCATGAACCACCGAAAAAAAATGACACGCTTACCCCGATTCTGGCAGCACCTGACCGCGATGAACTCCTGTTGTGGCTGCGTACGCGGCCTCTGCTGCATCGCGATGAAATCCGCAATCTCACACTGGTTCATGCCGGTGTTGCGCCGGAGTGGACATTGCAGGATGCGGTTAATTGCGCGCGGGAAGCGGAAACGGCTCTGCGCGATGACAGTTTTAATGACTTTCTGAAGAATATGTATGGCAATGAACCGGATCAATGGGCGCCTGAGTTAAAGAGCTGGAACCGGTTGCGTTTTATTATCAATTGTTTTACCCGGCTGCGTTACGTCAATGGCAACGGCCGTCTGAAATTAAATGCCAAGGGCGCGCCCGGCTCCCAGGCCAACGGTTGTGTTCCCTGGTTTCAGTCGGCGCAACGCCGCACCCGAAATGACAAATTGCTGTTCGGACACTGGTCCACCCTGGGGTTCCACAACGCGGATAATGTAATTGGACTTGATGGCGGCTGCATCTGGGGCGGCAAGTTGATTGCAATCAACGTTGATACGGTGATCTCTGCGGCGCAAACAATTCCCATCTGCGTTCCCTGCCGGCAGTGGCGTACCCCCGGCGAACCCTAAGTTGTTGATCGCTATTCGGATCGTTATTCGCAGGCAGCGGAAGACTTTTTACCGTAATCCGCATGCTGTAAAAATACTTTCCCGGCTTTAACCCTTTTCAGAATTCGTTTCGTTTCACTTCCTGATACCTGATAAACAGTAAGGAGTGAAAAATGAAACGTCATATAATTCTCGTACTAATGTTATTGGCTGTTGCGCTGCTGCCGGCGGCATGTTCAACCCCAAAAACCGCGCCGGAAGGGGAACAGGCCAATCTGGATCAAACAAAGCCATCACACGATAAACCGGATGCCGGGCAACAGCCGGCGGCAATTGCCGGGGCTGTTGAGAAAACAACGAATGGCTTGGCCACAATCGCTGAAATAAGCGTTGAAGGGGATGCCGCGCCGCAATCAACAAATGCGGCGCCGGTGGAACCGCGTAACGAAGAACACAAGATGGAAGTGGAGCAGCGGGAAAAGTTGCCGCAAGAGGCGGGTCTGGCGGATGCTGATCGGCGCTCAGTTGCAACGCCGCTTGTGAAACGCACCATGCCCTTGGCCGCGCCGACAGGCATTGCACCAACCTTACTGCCAGATATTCGTTATCCCAGTGAATCCGTGGACCGGGAAAACTACGCGCATTTTGCTGAAAACCCGGTATTGCGCGTGGCGGAACAACCGGTATCAACGTTCAGTATCGATGTGGATACGGGCAGTTACACCAACACGCGGCGCATCCTGCGCGAGGGAAGACTGCCGGCCAGGGACGTGGTGCGGGTTGAAGAATTCATCAACTATTTTAATTACGACTATCCCGCGCCGGACAACCGGTCGGCGCCATTTAACGTGATTACCGAAGCAGGCCCATCCCCATGGAACAGCGGCACGTATTTATTGCACATCGGCATCAAGGGCTATGAAGCACCAACGGCGACTTTGCCGCCCGCCAATCTGGTGTTCCTGATTGATGTATCCGGTTCCATGCTGTCCGCCGACAAGCTTCCCCTGTTAAAAAAATCACTGCAACTGTTAACGCAAAAGTTACGCGCCCAGGACAAAATCGCCATCGTGGTTTACGCCGGCGCGAGTGGTGTTGTGCTGGAGCCCACGGCGGGATCGGAAAAAGCCGTGATCCTGAGCGCGCTGGAATCGTTGACCGCCGGTGGTTCCACCAATGGCGCGGCCGGGATTCGTCTGGCGTATTTAAAAGCGCAGCAGGCGTTTATTCCTGATGGCATCAACCGCGTGATACTCGCAACCGATGGCGATTTTAACGTCGGCACCATCAGCTTCGAAGCCTTAAAAAACCTGGTGGAGGAACAGCGCAAGAGCGGTATATTTCTGACGACTCTGGGTTTTGGCGCCGGCAATTACAACGACCAACTGATGGAACAGCTGGCGGATGCAGGCAACGGCAACTACGCTTACATCGATACCCTGATGGAAGCGCAAAAAGTGCTGGTCAATGAAATGGACTCGACGCTCAACACGATCGCCAAGGATGTTAAAATCCAGATTGAATTTAATCCGGCCGTGGTTGCCGAGTACCGCTTGATTGGCTACGAAAACCGCGCCTTGCGCCGTGAGGATTTCAATAATGACAAGGTTGATGCAGGTGAAATCGGCGCCGGTCATACCGTGACAGCGATTTATGAAATTTCCCTGACGGGCAAGGCCGGTCAACTGATGGATCCCTTACGTTATCAGGCAACCGAGGCGGTTTCAGACGCAACCACCAGCGCGGCAAACGAGCTGGCGTTCCTGCGGTTGCGTTATAAAAAGCCGGACAGCGGCGTCAGTACGTTAATAGAAACACCGGTTCTGAAAAACCAGATCGTCACCGCGATTGGCAAAACCAGCGAGCGCTACCAGTTTGCCGCCAGTGTCGCGGGATTCGGCCAGTTATTGCGCGGCGGCCGTTTTACGCAAAACTATTCCTATGCTGATGTTGTAACAATGGCTGTCAAAGCCAAGGGAGTTGACCGTTACGGTTATCGCGGCGAATTTGTGCAGTTGGTGGAGCTGGCCAGCACTTTGTCAGGCAGCGCAAAGGCGGTGGCCGGGGAGCAGGCGGTGAATTAACACAGCGGTTTATTCAAAATACGGGCTGCACCAAAATGGGGCCCGTATTTTGCGTTGTGCTTTCGATGGCGCTGACAGTTGCTAACTCACACAAATTGCGGCAAGTTATGCGCGTGAACTATGTCCGATTCCAGAATACGCAGGAAACCT
>JAKEGK010000087.1 GCA_022627515.1 Gammaproteobacteria bacterium | reverse complement strand
ATATTACTAGCAAATAAACTGAACTCAGATGTAGGTGTTAAATGCAATCATTACAGGGCTGATTATTTCGTACTTAAGGTTTAACGTTACTATTGCGGTTCAGCCGCGCACAAAGCGTGAACTCAACACGGCCGCACAGCCGATGGCGTTCAGACAGGAGAGCGTAAAAAACAATGTGTCCTGAACAATGAACCAGGCATACAGGCTCGCCGTGACCGAAGTGAACGTCCAGCCTGTCCACGCCAGCACGGAAATACCGGCGCCGCGGGTCCTAAAAGCGCTGATCGCTTGCGGGACATACATTCCCGCAATAATAAAGCCGGACATGCCGTAAAGAACTGTAATCACCGTCTTCATATCTGATTGACCTCACAAAAACTTTGCGCGGTTTACGCATCTGGACCGGTAAGCAAATAAAACATGGCAAGCACAGCACGCATGCAATTGCATAGCCGCGCAGCTCCATTCATCGTTTGTGCTTGCCGCATGATAGTTGCTACATGCTGGTCCTTAATCGAATCAAACCGGTTTACCGGTCTCACAAAGCGTTTCCAGAACGGCGGATGGTAAAGGATTTCACCAGCGCGTAAATCGCCGGAATAACGATTAAGGTGAGTATTGTGGAGGAAATCATGCCGCCCAGCATCGGGGCGGCAATGCGGCGCATGACTTCCGAACCGGTGCCGGTGGACCACATGATGGGCAGCAGCCCTGCCATTATCGCCACCACGGTCATCATCTTCGGCCGCACGCGTTCCACCGCGCCGCTCATCACCGCGGCATGCAGATCATTCCGCGTGAGTATTCCACCCCTGAGTTCATTCTGTTGTTTGATTTTTTTCAACGACTGATCGAGATAGATCAGCATAACCACGCCGGTTTCCGCCGCCACGCCGGCCAGCGCGATAAAGCCCACGGCAACGGCAACGCTCAGGTTGTAGTCCAGCCAGTACATCAGCCAAATACCGCCGCTCAGCGCAAAGGGGACCGACAGCATTACGATCAAGGTTTCGGTAACGCGCCGGAAATTCAGATATAGCAACACGAAGATGAGCAGCAATGTAACGGGAATGACCATGGCCAACTTTGCCTTGGCGCGTTCCATATACTCGAACTGGCCGCTCCACGCGGCGTAATAGCCGGGTGGGAAACGCACCTGTTCACGCACCGCGCGCTGCGCTTCCGCCACATAGCCGCCGATGTCGCGGCCGCGGATATCCACGAAAAGATATGCGGATAAGAGCGCATTCTCGGTGCGGATGGCGGGCGCGCCTTTTGAAAGACCCACCCGCGCCACCTGCCCCAGCGGCACCATCGCGCCACTCATTGTCGGCACTAATACCTCAGAGGCAATGGCCCGCGGATCGCCACGCAGTTCGCGTGGATAGCGCACAATAACGCCGAACCGTTCGCGGCCCTCCACCGTAGTGGTCACCACCTCGCCGCCCAAGGCGCTGGCAACGATTTCGTTCAATTCCCCCGGCCACAATCCATACCGGGCCAACGCCATGCGGTCCGGCTCGATGTCGAGGTAATAACCACCGGTAATGCGTTCGGCGAACGCACTGGTGGTGCCGGGCACGTTTTTCACAACGGCTTCAATCTGCTGCGCCAGCTGTTCCAGCTGCGTGAGATCAGCGCCGAACACCTTGATGCCGATGGGCGTGCGTATGCCGGTCGACAGCATGTCAATGCGCGCTTTGATAGGCATCGTCCACGCGTTGCTGATGCCGGGAAATTGCAGCGCCGCGTCCATTTCCGTGATCAGCGAGTCGATGGTCACGCCGGATCGCCATTGATCCTGCGGCTTGAGATTGATAACAGTTTCGAACATTTCCAGCGGCGCGGGATCGGTGGCGGTTGCCGCACGCCCCGCCTTGCCGTACACCGAGGCGACCTCGGGAAAGCTCTTGATGATTTTGTTCTGCGTCTGCAACAGTTCGGCCGCCTTGGTTACCGGCAGGCCCGGCAGCGTTGCGGGCATGTAAAACAATGTCCCTTCGTTCAGCGTAGGCATGAATTCGCTGCCCAGCTTCAGCGCGGGATACACCGAGGCCGCCAGCACGGCCAGCGCCACGCTGATAGTGATTTTTTTCCAGCGCATTACCGCAGCAATCAGCGGCCGGTAAATCCAGATCAACGAGCGGCTGACAGGATTACTGCGTTCCGGCACGATACGCCCGCGGATCAACAGCAGCATCAGCACCGGCACCAGGGTGACGGATAACAACGCCGCGCCCGCCATGGAAAATGTCTTGGTGTAGGCCAGCGGCTGGAACAGCCGTCCTTCCTGCGCTTCCAGTGCAAACACCGGCAGGAACGATACGGTAATAATCAGCAAACTGTAAAACAGTGACGGCCCTACTTCGCGGCAGGCGTCAATCAGCGCATTCAGCCGCGGCGCGCCGGGCGGCAAACGTTCGAGATGCTTGTGCGCGTTCTCGATCATCACGATGGCGGCGTCCACCATGGCGCCGATAGCGATGGCGATTCCTCCCAGGCTCATGATGTTCGAATTCAGACCCATCATATACATGATGATGAACGCGGCAAGCACGCCGATTGGCAGCATGATGATGGCGACCAGCGCGCTGCGCACATGCAGCAGAAACACGATACACACCACCGCCACAATCAGGCTTTCTTCGATGAGCGTTCGGTTGAGATTGGCGATCGCTCGGTAAATCAGATCAGAACGGTCGTAGACGGTTTCGATTGTCACTCCGGCGGGCAGGCCACTCGCGATTTCCTGAATCCGGGCCTTGACGTTGTTGATCACATTCAGCGCGTTCTGACCGTAGCGCGCCATAACAATACCGCTGACCACTTCACCGTCGCCGTTCAGTTCCGTCAGGCCGCGGCGTTCATTTGGCCCCAACTCAACGCGCGCCACGTCGCGCAGCAGCACCGGAACGCCGCCCTCGCTTTTGATAACCAGATGTTCCAGATCCGCGATGCCGCGCAGATAGCCTTTGCCGCGCACCATGTATTCGATTTCGGTCATCTCCACAACGCGGCCGCCGACATCCTGGTTACTTTCACGGATGATCCGCGAAATATCCGGCAAAGCGATGCCATACGCCTGGAGCTTGCGCGGATCAACGGTGACCTGGTATTGTTGCACAAAGCCGCCGACGCTAGCCACTTCCGCGACACCCTGCGCCTTTGTGAGCTGGTAGCGGATGAACCAGTCCTGCAAGGTGCGTAATTCGGCGAGCGTGTGATTGGCGCCCAGCACTGCGTATTGATACACCCAGCCGACGCCGGTCGCATCCGGGCCGAGTGTCGGAATCACTCCGCGCGGCAACTGAACCGCGGCGAAGTTAAGATACTCCAGCACCCGCGAACGGGCCCAGTAGATGTCAGTGCCATCTTCGAAAATCACGTAAACAAAGGAAGCACCAAAGAACGAGAATCCCCGCACCACTTTGGAATTAGGCACCGCCAGCATCGCGGTGGACAGCGGATAGGTAACCTGGTCTTCCACCACCTGCGGCGCCTGCCCCGGATATTCGGTGTAGATGATGACCTGCACGTCCGACAAATCCGGTATGGCGTCGAGCGGCGTTTTCAGCACCGCATAGATTCCCGCCAGCACGGCGAACACCGCCGCGAGCAACACCAGAAACACGTTGCGCAACGACCATTCGATGACGCGCTCCAGCATGTCAGTGCCCCGCGTGCGCGTCCGGCGATTCCTGTTTGGCATCGCCGCCGAAGCTGCCGAGCGCCGCTTTCAGGTTGCTTTCGGCGTCAATGAGAAAATTGGCGGCCACCACCGCTTTTTCGCCGGCGCTTAAGCCTTCCAGCACTTCAACATAACCTTCCACCCGCATGCCCAATTTAACCTGGCGCGGTTCGTATAACCCTTCTCCGCGTTCAATCAACACCAATTGTTTAGTGCCGGTATCAATCACGGCGGAGTCCGGCACACTCAACACCGCCTGGGTGCTGTGCGGAATGCTGAGCGTCACGTTGGCGTACATGGCGGGCTTGAGCACGCCCCTGGGATTGGGCAATTCTATACGCACCTGCGCCGTGCGGGTTTGCGGATCGAGCGTGGGATAGACAAACGCCACTTTGCCTTTGAACACGGCGCCGGGAAACGCATTTACTATAATGCTGGCGGTCTGCCCGGGGCGCACCATCCCCAGGTCCTGCTCGAAAATCTTGGTGATCAGCCAGAGCGTGGAAAGGTCCGCGAGTTTATACAACACTTCCCCCGGCATGAATCGCATGCCCTGCACCGCCGGTTTTTCCAGCACGATCCCGTCTACGGGAGAACTCAGCGTCAGTTCGCGGCGCACCTGGCGATCAGTGCGCAGCCGCTCCAATTGATCCTCGGATATCCCCCAATTTCGCAGGCGCTCCAGGCTGTTTTGCGCCAATTGCTGCATGCCGGCCTGCACGTCGGTGGTGCCGCTGCGCAGTGAGCGCGTACCCTTCCATGCAATGAGATACTCCTGTTGCGCTGAAACCAGCTCCGGACTATAGGTTTCCATCAGCGCCTGACCTTGTTTCACGGCCGCGCCGGTGGAATTCACATAGAGCTTTTCAATCCACCCTTCAAACTTCGGCGCTATTGTGTACACGCGCCGCTCATCGGCTTCCATGATCCCCACCGCGCGCACGGTGTGCACAAGCTGGCGCATACTCACCGCTTCGGTTTTCACTCCAAGCTTCTGCAATTTGTCGACTGTGATTTTCACGGCGTTTCCCTGCGGCTCTTCGCCTTCATACACCGGAATGTAATCCATACCCATGGAATCTTTTTTCGGCGCCGGCGAGGTATCGGCAAGGCCCATGGGATTGCGGTAATAAAGTATTTTGCGTTCCGCTGGCTGCGCCGCCGTTTCCGGCGCGACCGCTCCTTCACCCCTCTCTTTGAATGTTATCGGCTCGCCACCCCGCCCCCACCAATAGCCGGCGGCGAGCGCGATAACGATGGCGCCCGCCAGCACCAATATTTTCACCGTTAGCTTCACAGATTTTCTCCCGTTAACCGCTCTATTTCCGCCAGCCGCAGCTCCACTTCCACCCGCGCTTTTAACAGGCCGATACGCGCGGCGCGGATACTGCGTTGCGCTTCCAGCAGCGTGGCGAAATCCACCTTGCCGGTTTGATAACTCGCCAGCGCAGAACTAAAAGTCGCTTCGGCCTGCGGCAACAGGGTGCTGCGTAATAATTGTTCCTGCTCGCGCGCGGCCTCGAATCCGGCGGCCGCGCCCTGAATCTCACCCGACACTTGAGCCAGAATCGCCTGCACGCGTTGCTGCGCGGCGGCCAGCATCGCGCCGGCTTCCGATTCCTGACCGCGGCGCGCGCTCTGTTGCAGGGGAATATTGACCTCGAACATCAATTCCCAGCTGTCGATGCGGTCTTCACGCTGGATAGGGGATACTCCCACGGTAAGATCAGGGTAGCGGTTTTTTTCAACCAGGCGATCGTTGCTTTGCGCTCCCTGAATTTGCGCGTTAGTAACCATTAATTGCGGATTACCCTGGCGGGCGCGCTCTTCCAGACGCGCCGTGTCAATGGACGGTGGCGGCGCGCGCAATTCGACGGGATCACCCAGTGGTTCTGCAACGGACCGGTTAAGCAGCGCGTTAAGCCGCGCCTGTGCCTGGCGCTTTTCCGCTTGCAAAGAAAGCAACTCCAGGCGCAACGCCGTCTGTTCGGTCTGCGCTTTGATGACATCCTGTTGCGGCGCAAGACCGGTTGAGTAGCGCGTTTGCGCGATACGTTCCAGATCCTGCAGCAGGGACAAAACATCCGCCGTCAATCGCTGCGCGTGGTGAACGTAAAAATAGCGCGCAAATGCGCTTTTTACCCGGGCATGAAGTTCCGCGCTTGTGGCCCGCAGCCTTCCCAGCGCCTCATCCGCGGCGGATAATGCGGCATCGTGGCGCAAATCGCGCTTGCCCCAGAGAGGAAAATTTTGCAGCACGGTGTACTTGGTAGCGCCGACTTGTCCGGGAAGAAATTGCGGATTGTCAGGATCAATGTCCTGCAACTCCATGCGGAACATCGGATCCTCGAGCGCTCCGGCCGCTTGCGCCCGCGCCTTGGCTGCTTCGATCTCGTGGCGCAGCGCGGCCAGTTCCGCATTGTTGTTATCCACCCACTCGATCAGCGGCGGCATGCTGGCGCCCAACGCTGCGTTATCGGACTGCGCCGCCGGCACTGATACCACCCCCAGTGCGCATACGCATATAAGTATCGCGGCGGGGAACTGGCGCAAGGCGGAATAGAAACTGATCATTGTTTCACCATCAGAGGATTACGCAGGCTATTTCGCTTCAATAGTATGGAAGGATAGATTGATTCCGTGGCGTAATCGAGCGCTTTTTAACGGCGTGTCAGGCGTTCCAGCACCAACCCGTTTGCAAAGTAAAGACAGCCGCGGATCACTCGCGCAAATTATGCGTAGCGGAACCGTGCAATTTCATGTTTTGCGCTCTGGCATGCACCGGGATGCGGCGCAATGTACTATTTGTTATTCGTTACCGGTTCGGGTATCGCATCTACGCGCGCGTTCGAGCAGCAGGTTGCGTTCGCGGATGTTTTGGGTGAGCGCCGCGGCGCGTTTGAACTCGGCCTGGGCTTCCACGTGGCGGCCAAGCTTGACGAGCAGGTCGCCGCGCACACTGGGCAGGAGATGATAGTTCTTTAATAAAGGCTCCGGCATTAACGCATCAACAAGTTCCAGACCCGCGGCCGGGCCAAATGCCATCGACACGGCGACGGCGCGATTTATTTCCACTACCGGCGAGGGCGCCAGTTGCGCGAGCGCATCGTAGAGCGCGGCAATGCGCTTCCAATCCGTTTCATCCGCCGTGCGCGCCCTTGCATGACAGGCGGCAATCGCCGCTTGCAGACAATAGGGCCCGAGTACACCACCAATTGCTTCAGCACGCTCAAGCGCGGCCAGGCCGCGGCGAATTAACAGTTGATCCCAGCGCGCGCGGTTTTGCTCAAGCAACAGAACCGGTTCGCCCGCCGGACCACTGCGCGCATGCAGGCGCGAAGCCTGGATCTCCATTAATGCGGCGAGGCCATGCACTTCCGGTTCCTGCGTGGCAAGTTCCGCCAGAATGCGGCCGAGACGCAATGCTTCTTCGCACAGCGCGGGCTTCATCCAGTCGTCACCGGCCGTTGCGGAATAACCTTCGTTAAAAACGAGGTAGATCACTTCGAGCACGGAAGCCAGGCGCGCGGCAAGCTCATTGCCGCGCGGCACTTCGAAAGGCACACGCGCTTCGGTCAGGGTGCGCTTGGCGCGCACAATGCGTTGCGCTATGGTTGGTTCCGGCACGAGAAAAGCGCGCGCGATTTCCTCGGTGGTCAGGCCGCCAATCAGGCGCAGCGTCAAAGCGGCGCGCGCATCGGTGGAAAGTACCGGATGGCAGGCGGTGAAAATTAAACGCAGCATATCGTCATCGATGTCATGGTCGAGCGCCTCAACATCCATGCCGGCGGCCTCCTGCGTTAATTCAAGCGCGTAACCGAGTTCATTCTGCTTGCGGGCGTGCAGTGTTTCCCGACGCAGATAGTCAATGGCGCGATGCCTGGCGGCGGACATCAGCCAGGCGCCGGGATTATCCGGCAAGCCCGACTCCGGCCAGCGTTCCAACGCCGCAACGAGTGCGTCCTGCGCCATTTCTTCGGCAAGCCCGATGTCGCGCACCATGCGCGCGACACTGGCGATGATCTTCGCGGACTCGATGCGCCAGACCGCTGTGATGGTGCGATGGATGTCAGCTAACATAGCGTTGATTGACAATTTCTACTTTGTTACTTTAATTTATGTTAATGAACAATCCCGTGCTGTGCACCCGGCTATTTAATGTAACAAAGTAGAACTATTTACCGCATCGCATATGCTTTAGCCGCTAAAGCAAGGGCCAACCTCGCGCACCTCGACAGTCGCCCACGCGGCGGCCGGGCATTGCGCGGCGATTGCGACCGCCTCTTCCCTGCTCGTGCAATCGATCAGGAAAAAACCGCCCACCATTTCCTTGGCTTCGGTAAAGGGACCATCGCGCAGTGTGCGTTTGCCGCCGCGCACCGATACCCGCACACCGTTAGCATCGGACTGCAAGGATTCAACGGCCTTGAGCATGCCGCGTTCTTTAAGACCTTCTCCAAAACGCACCATGTCGGCGTAAAGACGCTGCGCTTCTTCAAGCGGACGCTCATCGCGCTGGCCGCGGGGTTCTATGATTAAAAGCAGGTAAGCCATAATTTAATGTCCTTATTGTTGAACGTTGTAATACACCATGTTATCCCCCGGTTGGCGCTTCCACCACGGCTTTCATTTGCGCCAGGCCTTGCTCGAATTGGCCGCCGACCATCTTGTCGCAGTTGATAAAAAGACCAATGGCCTTGGCAATGAAATTGTTTTGGCCGGACATACTCCATGTCACGACCGTATCATCGCCCTCAGGCTGGAAGATGAATTCCGCCGTGTTGGTGGCGGCGAAAGGTTTGAGGAATTCCAGCCTGAACCTGATGAGTTCATAAGCGCGGCTTTCGGTGATCGTCATGCTTCCTTCACCCACATTGTTATTGCCGGCCCAGCGCATGACCGCCCCGGTTCCCGCGGGCGGGCCCTCGAAGGATTCTTTGGCGGCCGCATCGAGTTTCGCCCACGGCGACCAGGCTTTCCACTTATGAAGATCGTTTATATGCGGAAAGACCGACGCGGCGGGCGCGGCGATCCTGGCTGATCGTGTGACCCGGAATCCGGAGGGCTGCATGGCGGCGATAATCACGAACGCGGCGATGATTACGGCAGCCGCGATGAGTATGATTTTTAACATAATGGCATTCCTCTTAATGGTTACGATAATGTTCTGTGATCACTTCTTCGAAATCATCTCCATTTCGCGAAAGCGTTCTAACGACTCACTGGGTTCAAAATCCTCCAGTTCGAACAATTGACGCACCTCGATCTCGCCATCTTCCATATGTGGATTGGGAAAACGTTTGGTCCATTCCAGCGCCTCTTCCCTTGATTTGACCTGAATAATGGTGTAACCGGCGATAAGCTCTTTGGTCTCGGCAAATGGCCCGTCGATCACTGCGCGTTTGCCGCCCGAATACCTGATACGCCAGCCTTTAGAGCTGGGTTGCAGTCCCGAGCCATCCAGCAGCGCGCCGGCTTTCTGCAGTTCTTCATGGTAACTTGCCATGGCGGCAAGAAGGTCTTCTCCGGGCATAACGCCGGCTTCCGAATCCCGGCTGGCTTTGACGATAATCATAAATCGCATGGCGTGTTGTCCTCTTCGATTAATGGGTGGAACGTGGTTACTGATCAGTCTTAATTGAGTATTAACCGGTTTTAATCTAGACGAATGAGTACGCGGAAAATCGACACCGCTGGGAAACTTTTTTCTGGCGCTGCTTTGTGGATTGCCGAATCCGGCGCGAACGATTGCAGTATACGGATAACCGCGCTGAAGCACAGTCCTGCATCTAAATGGATGATAGCACTGGATAGGCGCAACGCGTTGTATTAAAGCGACCCAACTCACCGCCATACTGGCGCGCTGCGGAATCCCCGAAATATTGTATTAATAACACTGGTAACAAACGCACATTTATCAGGTTAATCTGGATTGCGGTATCCAATAGCCAAGGCAGAATGCATCGTCCATCCGAATTCACCTGCTGTTCGTATGGTCAGGCGTTATCGGCAATAACACGTTGCCGACGATTTGATTTCTGGGAATTAAAGTTTAAATCAAAAAAGTCGAAATATTACACAAGCCTTTTGCCCTAACTATACCACTAATTTTCAAAAGGAAATTATCATGCGCTCGAAACCTCTCCTGCAGACTCTGTTCATCACATTGTTTTCGATATACACCGCGGTGCTCATGGCAGACGATATACCTACTCCAACTGCATTGAAGGGTGGAAAAATCATCTCCGCCGAAGAAGCAAAAAGCCTGGTAGGCAAGGCCGCATTCTTCGACATGCGCAAAGCCGTCAGTTATGGCAAAGGCCACTTGCCCAGCGCGAAGCCACTGCCCTATAACCAGAAGAGCGCAAAATCCGAAAACTTTGATGCTTCGCTGGACAAGTTCGACATGGCGCAGTTACCCGCCGACAAGTCGGCTGCCATGGTTATCTACAGCGACGGCCCCACAGGCTGGAAGTCCTATAAGGCGGCGGTCATAGCGATACGCAATGGCTATTCCAACGTTATGTGGTTTCGCGGCGAAACAGCGGAATGGGAAGCGAAAGGATTCTCTTACGCGCAATAAACCTGAGGTTACTCTCGATGACGCCGCACTTCTGGAGCAATATTTCCATCGCGCGCCGCTTGCAGCTTACCGGAGCCGCTATTATTGTGTTACTCAGCGCCTTGTTGATCACCGGCGGATTGACTATTCGCGATGTGCGCCATCAGCAGGACACCGCACTCCAATTGCAGCAAGGCGCGACGAGCCTGCAATTAATGTTGCGTGGCGTTAACGAATCCGCCGTCACGCAGGGTGCAAGTTCCTCGGTAAAGGCAGGGCGCGCAGGTATCGAAAGTTTTAATGAGGTTTACCAGCAGTTGCTGCTGCTCACCGTGAATGATACCGAGATTTACAGTTTTATCAGCGGCGAATGGCGCAAGAACTGGGAAAGACTGCGTCCGCGCGTGGAAAATTTTCTCGACAACAGTGAGAACGTTGATTTCAATGATATCCCGCAAATGATAGAAATCGGCAAGCTGATGGCCGCCGGCGGCGAAGTCGCGGACGAAATGGCCGCATTCGCCCAACAGACACGCGCAAAAGCTATTGAACAGGAAGAGGAGGCGCTGCACCGCTCGGTGGTACTGGCTGCATTAATCTTGTTAGCCATGGGTATCATGTATACCGGGCTGGCGGGAACCACCAGCCGCCAGTTGCGTGATTTTGAAAATGTTATCGCTGACGTGGAACGGCAATCAGATCTGACGCGGCGCGTGCGCGCAACACGCGACGACGAACTGGGCCACATCGGGCGCGCCATTGACCGGATGCTGGAAAAATTTCAGCACAGCCTGCAGGAGGCGGCCAACGCGTCACACGCATTATTGGATGATACCAAGAATCTGCGCCAGGTTTCGGAGAAAACGTCCGCGGACACCGATGCGCAGAAAGACACCACCGCGCAATTGTCCGTCGCCATGCAGGAACTGGTGCAAACACTTGAAAACATTGCCATGAACGTAAGCCGCACCTCCGAAGCTGCTGATGGAACGAGACGGCAGACCGAAGAGAGTAGCGCGCGGGCGTCGACGGCCATGCATTCAATTCAGGAACTGACTAACGGTATTCAACATACTTCGGAGATCGTTCGCGAACTCAATGGCAAAGCCGCCGCGATCGGCACGGTGCTGGATGTGATTCGCGGCATCGCCGAGCAGACCAACCTGCTCGCGTTGAACGCGGCGATCGAAGCTGCTCGCGCCGGCGAGCAGGGGCGCGGATTCGCGGTGGTGGCGGATGAAGTGCGCATGCTGGCCACCCGCACACAGGATTCCACCCGCGAAATTCAGGATATCATTACCCAATTGCAACAGGGCGCGGAAGCGGCAGTTGTTGCGATGAGTAATGACTGCAACCGCGGCGCCGCCGGTGTCACTGATACCACCAAAGCAATGACAGCGAACGAAGAGGCGGCCGGCGCCGTTACAGCGATAACGGATCTGATCGCCCAAATCGCAACTGCCACCGAGCAGCAACATGTCACCGCCGAGGAAATCAACCGCAATCTGGTTAATATCAACCAGATCGCTGAACAAACCGCTCTCGGCGCCGCGGCAAACTCCGAAGTCAGCGCCGGCATTGAGGCGACGGCCCGCCGCCTTGATGCGGCAGTCAAGGTTTTCAAGCTGTCGTAGTCTCTGGCGCCGACCCGTGAGATTGGGTCCGGAACTTTTATGTGACTACATGTGACTTTATGACCGGCAACGGCCGGCGGAAAATCATCGACTAGTCCGTAACGGCAATCAATTTTCCGTATCGATTACCGGACGCCGTGGCGGCCTTCAACGGCAGGCATAGCCGTGCATGCCAACCCGGGACAACCCGGCAGAGAACACCTGAACAGCACCGCTCTATGCACGGTGAAATCATAGTATACGGGTGTACTCAGCCGCCTAACAAACTGGCAGCTGTCGTACGCATCCGCAAGAACATTTTGGATTAATAAAGTAATTGCAAAGAACCTTTCGCTTAATCAAAGGCTCTCTGAAAACGCTCGTCAACTGTCAACGCACAAGTAAACAAAACAGGAATTGCCGGCTCGCCTGCTGCCTGGACCGTTTACCTTGGCGATTTTTTCCTGTGATGAGAAATGCTGAGACTGTGTTCAATGTCGCTATCCGGGATGGGATGTCGTCCCAAAGCGGCGTCCAGTTCATAAGGAAAAGTTCCACATGGATTCCTTTCCGAAGTGCCGCAGGTTTTAGCGCCGAAAATGTAATAAAGAGGATCCCAACCAAGGATGGCGGTTAAAAAAGGATATACGGAAACAATCATTACATAGTTGTGCCATGTCGCTACGGTTGCCTGTAACGAAAGCATTAATGCAGGTACCCCCAGTAATAGAAAACCGACAACTACGCGAAGGATTCTATCCAACCAGCCGAGATTTTGTGGGACACCCATCGCCTTTCTGACTTTATCGATCATAGCTATCTCCTTGTCGTGTTTACCCCCACAGAGATAAAAAATGTCAATAGCTCTACCGGTAATTTATATGTTGGTTCACACAGTGTTATTTAAAAATATATATACCGTTTGAAGAATTATCCACGCCATATCTGACAATCGTATGATTTTGATCAAGCAAAATCGCAAACGGTTTTGGTAATCACGCTGGAAGATAAAATGTCTATTTTTATTCCTGCCTTACGCCAAAGTACGAATAGCAGGCAGAATCTTTTTCGCGTGATATCAAGCGATTAAGCCTTGATGGCCGGTCATCTCGCGCCTGTCAGCCGGTAAATCGTATCTTCCGGTGAGTAATTTCCGGTTTCTTAAAGGATAAGCTAAGGTGTTTTCACCGTCTAAGCGCAGCCTGCCTGTCAAGACCGAAAAAAAGAGGTCCCGGGTCCAATGGCGATGGCCGATGGAAAGATCAGGTCTGCAATTGGTTATTTACCGGAAATTTTTTGGTTGTAGCGAATTATCGCGCCGGTTAAGAAAACAGAACGCAACGCCTGATTTTGCGGGTGAACCTTCCTTTGTACCGTGCGATTGTTAACGTTTTATTACCGGCCGTATACTTTTTAAAGGGCAACTACGCTATACTGCGCCGTCCGCTTTGGGCGTTTTATGCTTAATCAATCAAGGCACAAATCCGTGTCATATCCCTTGGAAGTCATGTAAAAGAAGTATGTTGAAAGCCAATTTGGTGATTATGGCCGCATTGGCGGCACTCACCATTAGTCTGTTTGCGTTGTTAAATCGTCCTGCCGAGGAGCCGGTGTGGCCAGCCAGGGTGCAAGGTGTGGCGTTTTCCCCGTTCCGCGCCGACCAAAGCCCGTTTACCGGCAACCTGCCCAGCGCCGTGGACATCGACGCCGATCTGGCGTTACTGCAGGATAAAATATTTGCGGTGCGCACGTACACACTGGAAGGTGACCAAATACAGATTCCCCACTTAGCGCAGGCACGGGGCATTAATGTCGCCCTTGGCATATGGATTGACGACGAACGGGGCGATAACGAAGACGAGTTGCAGCGCTTGTTTCAGGTAGCCAACAAATACCGCAATGTCGTGCGTGTCATTGTCGGCAACGAAGTGGTGCTGCGTGGCGATATTCCCATCGACGAGATGATTGCATATCTGGATCGGGTACGGGAGAAGGTCCGTGCGCCGGTAAGCACCGCCGAACCGTGGCATGTGTGGCTAAAATATCCCGAGCTGGTTAACCACGTGGATTATCTGGCGGTGCATATGCTGCCATATTGGGAAGGGGTCAGTGTTAGCGAAGCGGTGGAGTATGTGGTTGCACGCTTTAATGAGTTGCGGACAGCTTTCCCCGATAAGCCCATCGTCATCACTGAGGTGGGCTGGCCCAGTAACGGCCGGATACGCAAAGGCGCGGTTGCCTCGGAGGCCAACGAAGCAATCTTCCTGCGCCAGTTTCTGGCCCGCGCGCAAAAAGAAAAATATGTGTACTACATCATGGAAGCGTTTGACCAGCCGTGGAAAACCGAAGCGGAAGGCTCCGTCGGGGCGTATTGGGGAGTGTACAATGTGGATCGCCAGCCGAAATTCGCGTTCAACGAACCGGTGGTAAAAGTGCCCAACTGGCGCATTTTGGCCGGTATTTCGGTGGCATTGTCGGTGTTTATTTTCGCCCTCTTACTGCTGGACAGTAATACCTTGCGCAAACGCGGCCGCGGATTTCTCGCGCTCGTGGTCTACACCATCGCCACCGCCAGTGTCTGGATCATCTACGACTACACTCACCAATACCTGACACTGGGCACGATTATCGTCGGAATTTTGCTGCTGATCGGAATGACCGGCGTGATGGTTGTGCTGCTCGCCGAAGCGCACGAGTGGGTCGAGGCGCATTGGGTGAAGAGCCGCCGCCGCGATTTCCGGCCGGTGAGCGTGGATCTGGCTCGCCTGCCGCTGGTGTCCATTCACGTGCCCGCGTATAACGAACCACCCGCAATGGTGATCGAGACGCTGAACGCCCTGGCCAGACTGGATTATCCGCGTTATGAAGTCATTCTGATTGATAACAATACCAAAGACCCCAACGTCTGGCAGCCGGTGCAGGCACACTGCGCCAAACTGGGTGAGCATTTCCGCTTTTTCCATGTCGATCCCATGTCCGGTTTTAAAGCCGGCGCACTGAATTTCGCTCTGCAGCAAACCGCGCCGGAGGCGCAGATCATCGCCGTTATTGATAGCGACTATACTGTGGAGCCGAATTGGCTGCGCGACCTGGCGCCGGCTTTCCTGGACCGGCCCCGCCTCGCGATCGTTCAGGCGCCGCAGGATTACCGCGACGGCGAGCAAAGCGCTTTCAAAGCCATGTGTTACACCGAGTACGCGGGCTTTTTCCAGATCGGCATGATCACCCGCAACGAGCGTAACGCCATTATTCAGCACGGCACCATGACCTTGATCCGCCGCACCGTGCTGGAAGAAGTTGGCGGCTGGGCGCAGTGGTGCATTACCGAAGACGCCGAGCTGGGTTTGCGTATTTTCGAAAGCGGCTACGAAGCGCTGTATTTGCCGAAAAGCTACGGCCGCGGACTCATGCCGGACAATTTCGCGGACTATAAAAAACAGCGCTTTCGCTGGGCATATGGCTCGGTGCAAATCATGCGCCGGCACCTGAATCATTTAATGCATTTTTCCAGGGGCCCATTGTCGTACGGGCAACGCTATCATTTTGTCGCCGGCTGGCTGCCCTGGCTCGCCGACAGCATGAACTTTTTATTTAATCTCGCGGCGCTCGGCTGGTCCATTGCCATGATCGTGGCGCCACGCGCCGTAGATCCGCCGTTGATTGTGTTTTCAATACTGCCGCTGGCGTTGTTCTCATTCAAGATCGCCAAACTGGTGTATTTGTACCGGGTGCGAATCAAGGCGTCAGTCGGTCAAACCATCGCGGCTGCCGTCGCCGGTTTGGCGCTCTCTCACACCATTTCCCTGGCCATGCTCAGCGGTTTCATCACCACGGGCAAACCATTCTTCCGCACCCCAAAGTGCGCACACAACGCCGCGTTGCTAAAGGCGTTGCTGGACTGCCGCGATGAAGTGATATTAATGCTGGCGTTATGGACAACCGTATTCGGCGTGGCCCTGCGGCAAGACGTGCAAAACCTCGACTTGTTGCTCTGGATCATCGTGTTGCTGGTGCAATCGGTTCCGTATCTGGCCGCGCTGGTTGTGTCACTCATCAGCGCGCTGCCGTCACTGCCGGCGCGCTTGATTGGCGACGAACCTGCCAATCCGCAGTTGCCGGCTCATGCGCTTGGCCCGCAGTCCAGTCATCCTCAATCCCACCAGGTAGCGCAATGAACACCGGCATGCCTGCAGCGCAGACCAGAATACTCAATGGCGCCACGCGGGCTTCCACCCTGAGCCGCGCCGGGATTTTTATAACGCGCTTTGGTTTAAAGTTGTTGCTCCCCCTGGCGCTGTTTTTACTGGTGATCTATGGCTATGTTCAGTTATCGGCGCGCAGCGGCGCTTTCAACGCCGAGATGTTCTTCCTGCAATGGATTGAATTGGGCCTGATCAGTTATTTGTACGTTTATCTTTATCTTATTCAAAAACCCGGCCCCTGGCGCGTTGTCGCCGCGGCGCTGCCCATCCTGCTCGCTTACCTTGCGCAAGACATGTATTTTCATTTCTACGGCAAGGTGCTGCGCGTCATCGAAGCGCAGGAACTGCCGGAACTGTTCGCGGTGCTGCCGTTTTCTTATGACCTGATTCTGGCGGCTGTCTTTTTCGTACCGCTGGCCGCCTGTCTTTTTACCGTCAATTACGGCAAACCGCGCCGCTTGCTGCTGGGAGTACTGCCCTTGCTGGCGATTGTGCTCCTGGTAAAAACGATACCCCAGGCGTACGCCGGTTTTGTGGAATCGCACGGCAATGAAATCGTCAAATATTCGGACGGCAAGAGCGTGGAAAGCAACGGGCGTTTTACCATGCTGCTGTATCACGAAGCGCAACGCGTCAAAGCGCTGGCCGAAACCGCCCCTTACCGCAACCGCAAAGCGTACGAGCAGGAAGGCGACGCATTTGCGGCGCTGCTCAGCGCCAACGGTGTTAAACGCAACGTTCATCTCATCGTGCTGGAAAGTTTCCTTGACCCGTCATTGTTTCAGGATGCGAAGTTCAGCCGTGATCCGGTGCATCCGGAGTTTAAACAATTGTTCGGCGATAAATTGGGTTTGTCCATCGCGCCGGTTTTTGGCGGCGCAACCGCGCAGGCCGAGTTTGAGGTCTTGTGCGGTGTGCCGGCCTTTGAAAAGCTGAGCAGCGTCGAATTCAACGTTTTCACAGGCAGCCCGGTTAACTGCGCGCCGGGCATATTACAGCGTCTGGGTTACCGCACCGTGGCCACCAATGCTTACAAACCCCATTTCTTTAACGCGCAACCGGCTTATAAAGGCATTGGTTTCCAGGAGGCGTATTTTCCCAGGGAGTTCACCGGCAGCAATCCCACCTATTTTCAAGCGGGAGATGTCAGCGGCGAGGAGTATCTGTTCGATGGCGAGTTGTTTGAACAGAATCTTGCTTTTGTCGAACAACACTTAAAAGAGCATCCCGGCCGCCCATTGCTGAATTACGTCATGACGATCTTCGGCCACACGCCGCATTTGCTCAACAACGGCAAACGTCCCCAGGTTTTGCAAATCACAGCGGCGCACCAGGACGAACACCTGTTATTGGCGGCCAACCAGTTTTACTACCGCACCCAGGCGATCGCCCAATTTGTTAAAAAACTGCGGGCCATCGATCCGCAAAGCCTTGTCGTTCTGGTCGCCGACCATGTGCCGCCGCTGATTTATGGTCCGATCACGTACCGGGAACTCGGCTATATGAACAATATCGAAAACAGTTATTACCACAACCGGCTATTGATTGTGGAAAACGGCAAACCGAAAACGTATAAAACCACTCACCACTACGGCATACTGCAAATCGTCTACGACTATTTAACGGACGGGCATTACTGCCGAAGCAATACCTGCGAACATATCAATAACCATATCGCGCAGGATAAATCGCGGTACCTCTCCCAATATTTCCAGTTGATGGCGCACGCTTCGCAGTAGCCAGTATACGTGCATAAAGGCCGCGTTGGCCCCAACATAAAGAGAAAGCGGCCTTAAGGCGCCGACTTCGCAAAGGAGGGATTGAGAGGAAAATTCAAGTCAGAGCGACGCGTTTCGTTCCCCACCGCCAGCAGGATTGACATACAGTGATGCGTTGCCCGTCATGATTGAAACGCTGAGATTCCCGCCGCATCCCAACCCCGGCTTTTGCCGGGGCGGGCATGATGCGATGGACTAATGCTGAAGATTGATAGAAGCCGGCATACGCTGGCTGCCGCATCCTTGCGTAATCGTTAATTCATTTATTACCAACCACGGGCGTTGACACGATGACAGCCGGAGCCTCCGCAATCGGCGTTTTGCGCAAGCGTACCCCGGTGTTCGCCGGCGTCATAATCATTAGCGTGACACGCCGCACAGGTGCCAGGATAGTTAAATTGAAAGGTAATGCTGGCGTTATTCTGCTTGTGACATGAGATACACGTGACATTCGCGTTATGGTCACCGGGGTAGTCGCTATTGGCCGGATGCGTGTAATCGACCGGCGCCCAGCCATTGACGGAATGGCAGGCGTTGCAATCCGCCGTAGTAACAAAATGGCCGTTACCCTTACCGGTCGCCGTTGTGCCGTTGTGACACTGCCCGCAATTTCCGGTAATGCCCTGGTGATCCCAGGTGCCGCCCACAAAGGTCGCCGTGGTATGGCAGTTTCGGCAATCCAGACTGGTCGGAATATGGTCCGTGGTTTTACCCGTTGCGGTCACGCCGTGACAGGAATCGCACCGCGTAGTGGCGGATACGGTGCTGTGATCGAACGTCGCTCCCGTGAAGCTGTTAGTGTTATGACAGACACCGCAATCCTGATTGGTGGCAATGTGCGTGGATGATTTACCTTGAGCGAAGGTGCCATTGTGACAGGACGCGCAGTTATCCACGATACCCACATGATCAAACGTTGCGGGAATAAATCCCGTGGTCTGGTGACACACCGAGCAATCCTGATTGGTAGGCACGTGGTCGTTATTCTTGCCGGTGGCGGTAGTGCCATTATGGCAGGACGCACAGTTATTTACGATGCCCTGGTGGTTAAACGTGGCGCCGGCAAAGGCTGTAGTGTTATGGCACACCGAGCAATCCTCGGTCGTGGGAAGATGATCCACTGACTTGCCGGTCGCATTGGTGCCATTGTGGCACGACGCGCAGTTATCCACGATGCCTTGATGATCGAATACTGCAGTCGCAAATGTGCCTGGCAAATGACAGACACGACAATCCTCGGTTGTCGGCAGATGGCCGGCGTTCTTACCCGTTGCGTTGACGCCATTATGACAGTTATCACACCTTTGATTTAACACTTCCGGGCTGGTGTGATCAACAAACGCATCGGCGAAATTAATAGTGTTATGGCACACCCCGCAATCCTCGGTGGTAACCGGATGCGGAGGACTGGGCGTCTTGCCTCTGGCGCCGATCGTCTCAAAACTTCCATCATGGCAGGACACGCAATTGCCGGTGATGCCCGTGTGATTGAAGTTCGATGCAGGTACAAACGCCGCAGTGGTATGGCAAAGGTAACAATCCTGCGCGGTTGGTAAATGAGTATCGGCCTTGAACAAATTGGACGCGGGATCGAAGAAGCGGCTGATATGACAACCTTCACAACCACGGACAACACCGGTATGATCAAAAGTTGCACCAATAAAACTACTGGTAACGTGACACGCGCTGCAATCGTCCTGTGTTGGAATATGATTGCTTATTTTGCCGGTTGCTATGATTCCGTCATGGCATAACACGCAGTTATCGACAACACCTGCATGGTCATAAGTCGCTCCCGCAAAGCTGGTGGTGCTGAGATGACATGTTGAACAATCCTCGGTGGTCGGTAAGTGATTTGCTGTCTTTCCAGTACTGATCTCACCATCATGGCATGACACGCAATTGCCGACGATGCCGGTATGATTAAACGTCGCATCGGCGAAGTCCGTGGTGTTATGACACACGGAGCAATCCTCGGTTGTCGGCAAGTGATCGAGCAGCTTGCCTACGCTGATCACATTGTCATGGCATGATGCACAGTTATCAACAACACCGGCATGATCGTAGGTGCCAGTCGTGAAAGTACCTGGAGTATGACAAGCAGTGCAATCGTCAGTGGTTGGCATGTGGTTGGCAGACTTGCCGAGCGCAGTAACGCCATGGCAGGAGTCGCATCGTCTACCCACAACTTCCGGGCCGGAATGATCGACAAACGCGCCGACGAAGCTCGTTACGTTATGGCAATTGGCGCAATCAGAGGTGGTTGCTATGTGATCAAGCGACTTACCTGGTGCGTTAACACCATTGTGGCAAGACGCGCACGACAGTGTCGCGGAGTCAACGAGTGAGTGGTTGAAAGTACCTCCCAGATCGAAGGTCGCCTTGCTATGGCATACCACGCAATCAATGGAACCGGTATCAGGATGGTTGGCCGGCTGACCGATTGCGTCGGTGTTATTGTGACAACTGACACAATTGCCGGTGATGGTACTGTGGTCGACATAGGCAGGTAGAAAACTGGCCGTGGTGTGACAGAAACCACAATCCGTGGTGGTTTCTATATGACCCAAGTCTTTTCCTATAGCCACTGTGCCGTTATGGCATCCTTCGCATTCGCGTAAAATATTTGTATGATCAAAGCTGCCATCGGGTTCGAGTTCCAGAAAAGCCGTTGTATTGTGACATACATCGCATTCCTGGGTCGTGGGGATATGAAATTCAGATTTACCGACAGCCGTTGTACCGTTATGGCAATCGCTGCAATTACCAAATACTTCGAGATGATCGACAAAGGAGATAACATTAAATCCGAGCTGCGAATGACAGGCCTCGCACATATTAGTGCTAGCAGGGTGATCCCCCGATTTACCTATCTCCATGCCAGGTTCGCCGTTATGACACCTTGCACAAAAAGGTGACAATCCCCCATGAAAACGCGGGGGGCGTTCAGCAGCTTCGGTAACCAAAACCGTCGCAATAGCGCGCGCACTGGAAACGCCTCCAGCGCTAACAGCCAACTGCACTTTGTAAACTCCCCTTACGTCGGCCCTGAAACTTGCCGCTATTCCTGCGGGATTTAGCAAAGTTGTATTACTGAGATCTGGTTTAGAAAGGAAGGACCAGGCGTAGATCAGAGATTCCGACCGTGAAGTACTCGTAGAGCCATCGCCGTTCAGGGTTATCGTCTCGTCCACCTTAGCTTCAACGATAGGACCAGGATCGGCTGTCACCGTTACAACTGCACCCGCAGGTGTTATCGTGTTGGACGATGTACCCGTGTCCTCGCCTACGCCACCGCACCCGGCTGTAAGTAAAATTAGCAATGTAAATACGTAGCCGATTAGCGACCGGCACCGTCCTTGAATCACCACGGTTAACCCCCATACATTCGATATTTTAACAATTTACACAGTTTTAATACGGCTTTTGTAAAGGTCTATCAAGTGGGAAGTATATACACGGTTTAACAATGTTCGTAAGTAATAATTCAATATATACTTAAAAAATTCACAATTCTTTCATGATATGTGATCAAATCGACATTAGTAAGTTAACTGCTGATTTGCGCCAACGTACACACGTTAACCAAGTCCTGCACTACGCCAGTGCGGTTCAGCGGATACCTGGGTCTCGCGGTGTTTTTTCCAACTCGCTAAAGAGATGGTTTTTGAGTAGAGGGGCGCGCCAAATGGAACCGGCGCACCCCGGCTTGATGGGAACAACTTTAATTAAAGTTGCACTTTGTGGATTTCAAAGGCTTCGACATGTTGTTTGGTTTCGGGATTGAACAACACATGCAGCATGGCGTGAAGCACATAAACATCGTTGTTTATTTTCACTCCGGTGGTTGCGAACACCTCACCGGTTACAACGCTGTTTGCAACAGTTGCCGATGCCCAGTTGTCCGCGCTGGTGAGTTTAAGCGCTTTATTGGTTTGCGCATTGGCAATTACAATCAGCGATCCATCGGCTGCCCAGAGCAGACCGTCCGCGCCCGGGAAGGTTTCCGCGATGGTCACCTGTGAAAATTTTTCCGGATCATTGAGCGGGATTTTAAACAGCACGCCCTCGTTGTACTTTGTCACCAGCAGATAATCATCTTTCACGACAACGCCGTTCAGATTGAAGCCTTCGCCGGCGAAACGTTCGTTCTTGAGCAGGACGGAAGCATTAAGATCGGCGCTGATCTTGTAAATGATGGGTGAAAAACTATCGGTGGCATAAGCAGTGCCGTTGCTGTCCAGCGCGATATCATTGCAGAAGTGGCCGCCGCCCTGGCTCAACGCCGCAAGATCAATATATTTGATCAAAGCGCCGGTGGACAGTTGAAATACACCCAGGCCGGCGAGTTTACCCTGATTCTCCGGCTTGGTGTGCACACTCACGCCGACATCCGAATTGCACACCAGCACGCGGTCACGCGCACTGTCAATGCGGATCCCGACCGCGGAGACCATATTGCTGTCCTGCGACAGGACCTGGTAATTACCATCGCCTCTGACCGCGCCAACAATACCTTCGCGCAACGAGCTCACCAAAAACCGGTTGCCGTTAGCATCATAATCGATACCTTCAGGATACAAAGCCATTTTGCTGAAGCGGATCATCTCCGGCAGGCTGGGCATTGCGGTTGCTTGGGGTGCTACCGGCACTGGTGGCGTTGCCGCTGGGGCTGGAGCGGCGGGTTCTTCGCGTTTACCTCAGCCGCTGAAGATCAGGATCGCGAATATCAAGAGTCCTAAAACAACGGATTTTTCCGGGTTTTTGTGCATGTTTTTCCTCCTCGCTAAATGGTTTTATTGCTTGTCAAATTCACCGCGCCTAATACTACGCGATACGCATCAATTGTCTATGGCGCATTGGTTATATCAACTATATATATTACAAAAATCCGCGACTTTGATTGCAGCGTGGTCAATTCACCCGGCGGGCCAGGAAATGCGCCGATAAAACATGTCCGCTCGCACATCGGCAGCATGGGTATCACCAGAAATCCACCAATTGTGATCTACGTTTTCAGTAAGCAGCCGATGACAAAGTAAGAGAGGTGAACAAACCACGCGTCTTCAGTATTGAACCCGTTATCACGACTGGTTCAATACCGCCAAATCCGGGCGGGAACTAGACTTTGTGCGCCGTTCGGGGCGTATTTATTTTATCGCCGATTAATGCACGGCCAGCTCGGGCGTGGCGGCGTTTTTGCGGGGGATATTTGTTTTGGGGATTATTGCCTCAAGGGTGAAATAAAAAGTCGCGCCATGACCGGGTTCCGCATTCACCCAGACGCGGCCTCCGTGGCGCTGGACGATGCGCGCCACGGAGGCAAGTCCGATACCGGTGCCTTCGAACTCGTGCGGCCCGTGCAATCGCTGGAAGGGCACAAAGAGTTTACCGGCGTATTGCATATCGAATCCTACGCCATTATCCCGGACAAACAGGCAGCGTGTTGCGTCGTGTATTGTTTGCCCGAATTCGATGTGGGGGGATGCGGTGTTGCGGGTGTATTTCCAGGCATTGCCGAGCAGGTTGTGCATTGCCACCCGCAGCAAGTTCGTGTCGCCCGTCGCCGTCAGGCCGCTGGCGATAGTGACACGAACCGCGCGATCCGGTTCGCCGCGTTGCAGCTCATCGACAACTTCTTGCGCCATCCGGGATAGATCAACCGCTTCCCGGTTCAAAGGCGCGCGTGTTACGCGCGACAAATTCAGCAAGTCTTCGATCAGCGCGCTCATCCGTTGGGTTCCCTCACGTATGCGCGCGGCATAATCGCGCGCCGTGTCGTCAAAGCTGGCGGCGTAGTCATCCAGCAAGGCGTGAGAGAAGCCGTCCACCGCGCGCAGTGGGGCGCGTAAATCGTGCGACACGGAATAGCAAAACGCTTCGAGTTCCTTATTGGCGGCTTCCAACTGGGCAGTGCGTTCACGCACCCGGTTTTCGAGTGCCGCCTTGTGCGCTTCGAGCTCCCGTTCGGCGCGCAAACGCTGGATCTCCGCCGCCGTGCGCGCCGCGAAAATTTCCAGGATCTGCCGCGCCTGCTCGGCGCGTTTGAGTGGTTTCTTGCTCAACACCACTATCAAGCCGATGGGACTTTGCTGGGTATCGAACAGCGGCGTGCCAATATACCCGTCCACCCCCATATCGGTGAGCATGCGGTCTTTGGGAAACAATTGCTGCACGCCGCTCGGGTAAGTGCACGTAGCCTGCCCCACCACGTTCGCGCAAGGTGTGTCATTCAGTTCATATTGCATGTTGGGAACGATTGCGCCACTGGCGCAGGCCGCCAAAGTCTCGATAGACCGGGACTGCCCACCGTCAAGCAAGCCCACGAAAGCGTAGTCGGCTTCAAACAAAGCGGCAAGATGCAGCACCAGGTGGTTGAAAAAATCCTCGCCGGTGCGCGCCGAAACACCCGCCGCGATATGGTGGATAGCGTCCTCCATCCATTTGCGCTCGGTAATGTCCTCGTACATCACTATCACTTCCCGCACACAGCCGCTGGTGTCCTTCACCGGATAGATGAACGCGCGCGCCCAGAGGTCGCGCAGCGGCGCCGCCGTTGCTGCTGCGGGCCCATTAACGGCGCGATACGATATCGGCGGTATCGCAACGGGCTCGCCATTAAAACCGCGTTCGAAATACGGCAGGAGCCCTTGTTCGGTCAATACCGGGTCACGCAGGATGTTGTGCTTTGACAGATCTTTAATACTGATGCCCCACAACGCTTCCCAAGCGCGGTTGACTTGCAGCGTGCGGCCGTCCGGCGCCAGCACCTGAATACCCAGCGGCGACTGCTCCACCAGCGCGCGAAAACGGCTTTCCGACGCGAGCAACGCCTCGCCGCTGGTGTGAAGCTCGTGGCTGAGCACCGAACTCATCAGTATTATCATGGCTACGAAACCAAACTCCGCGGTGTGCACGAAATTAACCAGCCCGAAATTAACCAACTGGTTGAACAGCACTAAAATTAAAAACAGCCCGAGTGTTGCGGCTAGCTCCACCGCTTTGCTGCGTTCGCCCTGCCGGTAATGGCGCGCGCACATCGCGAGCGACAACGCGAAACTTGCGAAGACATACAACAAACCCGCTTGGAACCAATTGCTGCGGTGATGCACACGTAAATCGGTGATGCGTTCGCCCCACGGCAAGAGCAGCGTCTGTATTTCAGGAAGGTTAGGGAAAAACATACCGTACGGCAGCGTAAGGTTGGCAATGAACAATGCGAGCCCAACCGCGTTTAAAGCGCTCAATGCCATGCCGTAGCCGCGCAGGTCACAGTAGCGCGCAGCAAACCACGGCAGCGCGGCAAAGAAGACAATGACTAGCAATCCCTCTGCGCGGCGCATCCCGACCAGCTCCTGCGGCGCCGTGGCATGGTAGGCGCCAAGCTTAACCAGCAGATAACAGGCGGCTACTACACCCAGGACCGCAAACCAGACATGCGCAACATGCACCGGGCGGCGCAATCCCAGCCATAAGTGGTGCACCGCGGCGTACAGGCACACCCCGGCCAACAGCGGCAAAACAGTCGTTAGAAGCATCACACGTGTTTCTCCGTGTTATCCTCGAACCAGGTCTCCATTACCCCGGACGCGGATCGAATTTTATGACGGACTACGAATGAAGGAGTAAAAAAAACCAGTACTTACGGGACGGCAGTCAACCACTGGTAACTATTATTTATAGTGTAGTAAAGGAAATTATAGGCAAAAGAATCGCACTTTTCTTAAAAAATCCAGTCCGCCAGATCGATTTTTTACATGTTGCCCTGGATAATAACGTTATCTCGCCATCAACGGTTCTCCACTGGAATGCCTAATCGCCACACCGAGCGCAATATGCCGCGATCACAACATCACGCCGAACTTTTCGAAGGGTTGTTTCGACTTTTCAAATGTATTAATTTCAATGTCTTTTTCTATAGGTGGCATAACATCATCCGGCAGGGATTTGACAAAAGCAATCCATTCATCGGGATCGGGCCGGTTGTACATCCATTCGAATCTCATAAAAAACACCCACTTTACCAAGTTTTCGCCTTTGTTGAGTAACGCGTCCATGATTTGTGGTTGGTGGTGTTCTTTATTGAAAAAGTACAGTGAGACAACAGCACCGGTACAGATAAAGCTGTCTTCAGTTTTTTCGCTGGCGCATTTCGTTTCGATTCGATTCAAGGTTATGCGTAAGACTCGATCCTCGTCGCGACTAATCGTCTCCAGAAGAAATTTTTTACCCTCCTGAACTCGGTTATAAGCTCGAAGGCAGGAGCTGTCATTGTCCTTAACGCAATTATCTAGAATTTCTTGGTTGGGTGGGTAGTCAAGACCTAATCTTGCCAGATTCAGGGCTTCATACGCGTTGTCCAATTGCGCTTCGAAGTCTTTGTCGGCATTGGCGGACTGGGAACAGCCGCTCAGCAATAGCACAGATAATATAACGATCGTCAATTTGTTCATCTTCTTTCTCGCTGATTCTAACGGAAGGTTTTCCAGACGGGCTTGCCGGTTTGTTGCAATCGCTCCAACACATTGATTATACTGGATGGGCCGTCAATGGAGCTGAAATCAATTTTATGCAGCGCGCCTTCGGCAGGCACACCAAATACGTTATGCCACTCATTGGCGAAACCATTGGTATAACAGCCATAGAATTTCGACGCCGGTGGTTTGGCAGAGATAAATCGATCCGCTACCTTGCTATTTTTCTTGATGTCTCCAACAAAAATAACGTCTTTTTTATTCGCAGCGGCACTGCAAGAGGTATCGTGAACAAGCGACAGCAAAAGGCCATCAGCAGACGCATGCCCGCTTTAATAAACGCGGCTGGTCGAGTTTTTGGGAAAGCTTTCTAGATAATTCCAAAAGTCTTGCGGGGTTGAAATGCCATGATAGGTCATGCCGAGGGTTTTCGCGACTAATTGAATGCGATGAAGATAGTTTGAGGCGCCTTCATTTTTCACCTTGTTCGCGGCCTTCTTGCGAACACTGTGCAGCCAGTAACCGTCGCTTTGTTTAGCTTCCGCTTTGGTGATGACCGAATCGTCCAGCCAGCGGTTTTTGTAGGGCGGTTCGTAAACAACCCAGTGCACGGTTTCGTCCGCGGCTTTACTGTAAAGATCGCGCTGCGCGGCTAATTGCAGCGGCACGATATAGTTCTTCCAGGTTTGATCATGCTCCTAGCCCGCATTTCTCACCATATACATGAAAAAAGGCCGCCCACCTTGTTATAATTCATCTGCAATCAATCATTTAGAACAATAACAAGAGGCGACCTTAT